>CAMAWF010000003.1 GCA_945861895.1 Rhizobium sp. Q54 | reverse complement strand
GAATGGGATTGAGCGCAGCGGAGGTGGGCAATGGCTGACGGTGGTGTCATGGACAAGGGCTTTGTGGTGACCAGCGTGGATACGCTGATCAACTGGACTCGCACCGGTTCGATGTGGCCCATGTCATTCGGCCTCGCCTGCTGCGCCGTTGAGATGATGCAGGCGTCCATGCCACGCTGGGACCTCGAGCGCTTCGGCTTCGCGCCGCGTGCCTCGCCCCGCCAATCCGACGTCATGATCGTCGCCGGCACGCTCACCAACAAGATGGCGCCCGCGCTGCGCAAGGTCTACGACCAGATGCCGGAGCCGCGTTATGTGATCTCGATGGGTTCCTGCGCCAATGGCGGCGGCTACTATCACTATTCCTATTCGGTCGTGCGCGGCTGCGACCGCATCGTGCCGGTGGACATCTACGTGCCGGGCTGTCCGCCGACGGCGGAAGCCCTGCTTTACGGCGTCATGCTGTTGCAGAAAAAAATCCGCCGTACCGGCACCATCGAGCGCTAGGCGGTTACGCGACCATGGACGACATGCTCGAAAAATTGGGGGCCGCGATCACCGGCGCAATCGGCGGCGGGATTACCGGATATTCGGTGACGCGCGGCGAGTTGACCGTGACGGCGCGGGCCTCCGATATCGTCAAGCTCGCGATCTTCCTGCGTGACGATCCGCGCTGCCAATTCTGGAGCATCGTCGATATCACCGCGGTTGATTGGCCGGGGCGCGAGCGGCGCTTCGACGTGGTCTATCACTTTCTTTCGCCGAAACTGAACCAGCGCATCCGCGTCAAGATCGAGACCGACGAGACGACGCCGGTTGCCTCCATCATCGATGTCTATCGCGGCGCCGACTGGTTCGAGCGCGAGGCCTACGATCTCTACGGCGTGCTGTTCACCGGCCATCCCGACATGCGGCGCATCCTCACCGATTACGGTTTCGAGGGTCATCCGTTGCGCAAGGATTTCCCGCTCACCGGTTTTGTCGAGGTGCGCTACGACGACGAGCAGAAGCGCGTGGTCTACGAGCCGGTGCGGCTGGCGCAGGAGTTCCGCACTTTCGATTTTCTCTCGCCCTGGGAAGGCACGGATTATGTGCTGCCCGGCGATGAGAAGGCGAAACAGGGCAAGCCGTCATGAAGACGACGCTCAAGCCGGGGATCACGCACCGCTTCACCTACACGGTGACGGAGAACAAGACGGTGCCGTTCACCTTTCCGGAGTCGCCCGAGATCGCGTCAATGCCGAAAGTGTTCGCGACCGGATACATGATCGTCTTGATGGAATGGGCCTGCGTGCGGCTGCTCGCGCCGCATCACGACGCGGGCGAGGGCAGCGTCGGCATTCACGTCGATGTCAGCCATCTGGCGGCGACGCTGCCAGGCATGACCGTGACGGTCGATGCCGAATGCGTCGAGCTCGAAGGCCGCAAGGTCACGTTCAAGGTGAGCGCGCATGACGGCATCGATGTGATCGGCGAGGGGCGTCACCAGCGCGCCATCGTCGTCTGGGATCGTTTCAATGCCAAGGTCGCCGAAAAAGCCAAGCTGGCGGGAGCGGCGGTGAACTGATGGCGGAAACCGCGCTGCGCAATTTCACGCTCAATTTCGGCCCGCAGCATCCGGCGGCGCACGGCGTGCTGCGCCTGGTGCTCGAACTCGACGGCGAGATCGTCGAGCGCGTCGATCCGCATATCGGGCTTCTGCATCGCGGCACCGAGAAACTGATCGAGCACAAGACCTATCTGCAGGCGGTGCCGTATTTCGACCGGCTCGACTATGTCGCGCCGATGAACCAGGAGCACGCCTTTTGCCTGGCGGTGGAGAAGCTGCTCGGCATTGCCGTCCCTAAGCGGGCACAGCTCATCCGTGTGCTGTATTCGGAAATCGGGAGGTTGCTCTCCCATCTGCTCAACGTGACCACGCAGGCGATGGACGTCGGCGCGCTCACGCCGCCGCTCTGGGGCTTCGAGGAGCGCGAGAAGATGATGGTGTTCTACGAGCGCGCCTCGGGCAGCCGCATGCACGCGGCTTATTTCCGTCCCGGCGGCGTGCATCAGGATTTGCCGCCCAAACTGATCGACGATATTTATGCGTTCTGCGACCCGTTCCTCAAAGTGTGCGACGACATCGAGGGCCTGCTCACCGACAACCGCATCTTCAAGCAACGCAATGCCGACATCGCTGTGGTCAAGCTGGAAGACGCCTGGAACTGGGGCTTTTCCGGCGTGATGGTGCGCGGCTCGGGTGCGGCCTGGGATTTGCGCCGCGCGCAGCCTTACGAATGCTATTCGGAACTGGAATTCGATATTCCCGTCGGCAAGAACGGCGACTGCTACGACCGCTACTGCATCCGCATGGAGGAAATGCGCCAATCCATCCGCATCATGAAGCAATGCGTGGAAAAGCTGCGCATGGCCGAGGGGCAGGGGCCGGTGACGGTCGACGACAACAAGATCGTGCCGCCCAAACGCGCCGAGATGAAGCGCTCGATGGAGGCGCTGATCCATCATTTCAAGCTTTACACCGAGGGCTATCATGTGCCCGCCGGCGAGGTGTACGCCGCGGTCGAGGCCCCGAAGGGTGAATTCGGCGTTTATCTCGTCGCCGACGGCAGCAACAAGCCGTACAAATGCAAGATCCGCGCGCCTGGCTTTGCGCATTTGCAGGCGATGGATTTTCTCTGCAAGGGCCACATGCTGGCCGACGTGTCGGCGATTTTGGGCTCGATCGACATCGTGTTCGGCGAGGTGGACCGATGAGCGTTCGCCGCCTCGCGCCGCCCGAGCTTCAGCCCAAGAGCTTTGCGTTTAGCAAAGACAATGTCGATTGGGCGGAGAAGCAGGTCGGCAAATATCCGCTCGGCCGCGAGGCTTCCGCGATCATTCCGCTATTGTGGCGCGCGCAGCAGCAATCCGGCGGCTGGCTGCCGGAAGCGGCGATCCGCTACGTCGCCGACATCCTCGGCATGGCGCATATCCGCGCGCTCGAAGTCGCGACCTTCTACACCATGTTCAACCTGGAGCCGGTCGGAAAATTCTACGTCCAGCTTTGCGGCACCACGCCTTGCGTGCTGCGCGGCGCCGACGCGCTCAAGCAAGTCTGCCGCGACAAGATCGGCGAGCCTGGCCATATCACCAAAGACGGAAAATTCTCCTGGACCGAGGTGGAATGCCTGGGCGCCTGCGTCAACGCGCCGATGGTGCAGATCAACGCCGACTATTACGAAGACCTCACGGCCGAGACGCTCGAAAAAGTTCTCGACGAGCTTGCCGCCGGCAAGACGCCGAAGCCCGGCCCGCAGACCGACCGGCAGATGTCGGCGCCCGTGGGCGGCCCGACCACGCTCACCGACGCTTCGCTTTATCCAACCGCCACGCGCCTGCGATGAGATTTTCCGATGCTTGCTGACAAGGACCGCGTCTTCCGCAATCTCTACGGGATCCATGGCTGGGACCTGCACGGCGCGCGTGCGCGCGGCGCGTGGGACGGCACCAAGGCGATCCTGGCGAAAGGCCGCGACACCATCATCGAGGAAGTCAAGGCGTCGGGCCTGCGCGGGCGCGGCGGCGCCGGTTTCCCGACCGGGTTGAAATGGTCGTTCATGCCCAAGCAGATCGGCGAGCGGCCGCATTATCTCGTCGTCAATGCCGACGAGTCCGAGCCCGGCACCTGCAAGGATCGCGAGATCATGCGGCACGATCCGCATCTGCTGGTCGAGGGCTGCCTGATCGCCAGTTTCGCCATGGGCGCGAACGCTTGTTACATCTACATCCGCGGCGAATTCATAAGAGAGCGGGAAAGACTGCAAGCCGCGATCGACGAGGCCTACGAGGCCGAATTGATCGGCAAGAAAAACCTGCACGGCTATCCGTTCGATCTTTATCTGCATCACGGCGCCGGGGCCTACATCTGCGGCGAGGAAACCGCGCTGCTCGAAAGCCTCGAAGGCAAGAAGGGGATGCCGCGGCTCAAGCCGCCGTTCCCGGCCAATGTCGGGCTCTATGGCTGTCCGACCACGGTGCAAAACGTGGAGTCGATCGCGGTGGTGCCCGACATCATGCGCCGCGGTGCGGCGTGGTTTGCCGGCATCGGGCGGCCGAACAATACCGGCACTAAATTGTTCTGCATTTCCGGCCACGTGGAAAAACCGTGCAATGTGGAAGAAGCCATGGGCATTCCGCTGCGCGAATTGCTCGACCGACATGCCGGCGGCGTGCGCGGCGGCTGGGGTAATCTGCTCGCCGTCATTCCCGGCGGCTCCTCGATGCCGCTGGTGCCGGCGGGCGCCGATCAGGCCGACTCGCTGGTGATGGATTTCGACGGCTGCCGCGACAAGAAATCGGCGCTCGGCACGGCGGCGGTGATCGTAATGGACAAGACTACCGACATCGTCCGCGCGATGGCGCGTATTTCCTATTTCTACAAGCACGAGAGCTGCGGCCAGTGCACGCCCTGTCGCGAGGGCATGGGATGGATGTGGCGCGTGCTCACGCGCATGGCGGAAGGCCGCGCGCACAAGCGCGAGATCGGCATGCTCTTGGAAGTCACCATGCAGATCGAAGGCCATACCATTTGCGCCTTCGGCGACGGTGCGGCCTGGCCGGTGCAGGGATTGCTGCGGCATTTCCGTCCCGAGATCGAACGGCGCATCGACGAATATTCCCGCAACGCGGA
The DNA here is from genome assembly GCA_945861895.1 of Rhizobium sp. Q54. Classification (GTDB taxonomy): domain Bacteria; phylum Pseudomonadota; class Alphaproteobacteria; order Rhizobiales; family Xanthobacteraceae; genus Pseudolabrys. Next base: position 94,528 of record CAMAWF010000003.1, on the reverse strand, counting down.
AGCGCAAGCCGTGCGCGCTCCGGTGCCGGAAGCGGCGGAGTGACGCGATGACGAAAATCATCGTCGACGGCAAAGAGATCGACGCTCCGCCCGAATACACGCTGTTGCAGGCGTGCGAGATGGCGGGCGCCGAGATTCCGCGCTTTTGTTTCCACGAGCGGCTCTCGATCGCTGGCAATTGCCGCATGTGCCTGATCGAAGTGGCCGGCATGCCGAAGCCGCAGGCCTCCTGCGCCATGGGCGTCAAAGACCTTCCGCCCAACAAGGACGGCTCGCCGAAAATCATCAACACGCGTACGCCGATGGTGAAAAAAGCCCGCGAAGGCGTGATGGAATTCCTACTCATCAATCATCCGCTCGACTGCCCGATCTGCGACCAGGGCGGCGAATGCGATCTGCAGGACCAGGCGATGGCTTACGGCGTCGATGCCAGCCGCTACAGCGAGAACAAGCGCGCGGTCGAGGAAAAATATATCGGGCCGCTGGTCAAGACCATCATGACGCGCTGCATCCATTGCACGCGCTGCATCCGCTTTTCCACCGAAGTAGCCGGCGTGTCGGAGCTTGGCGCCATCGGGCGCGGCGAGGACATGGAGATCACGACCTACCTCGAACAGGCGATGACCTCGGAGCTGCAAGGCAACGTGGTCGATCTCTGCCCGGTCGGCGCGCTCACCTCCAAGCCTTACGCATTTTCCGCGCGGCCGTGGGAGCTCGACAAGACCGAGTCGATCGACGTGATGGATGCGCTCGGCTCCGCCATCCGCATCGATACGCGCGGACGCGAAGTGTTGCGCATTCTGCCGCGCGTCAACGACGACGTGAACGAGGAATGGATATCCGACAAGACGCGGCATGTGGTCGACGGCTTGCGCACGCAGCGGCTCGATCAGCCCTATATCCGCGAAAAAGGCAGACTTCGCCCGGCGTCGTGGAGCGAAGCCTTCGCGGCCATCGCGGCAATGGTGAAGAAATCCGACGGCAAACGCATCGGCGCCATTGCCGGCGATCTTGCCACTGTCGAGGAGATGTTCGCGCTCAAGGACCTGATGACGCGGCTGGGCGCGGGCAATATCGATGCCCGTCAGGATGGCTCGATGCTGGATCCGAAGTGGGGCCGGGCGAGCTATCTGTTCAACGCAACCGTCGCCGGCATCGAGCAGGCCGATGCGCTGCTGATCGTCGGCGCCAATCCGCGCCGCGAAGCCGCCGTGCTCAACGCGCGCATCCGCAAGCGCTGGCGCGCCGGCCAGTTCCCGATCGGCGTCATCGGCGAGAAGGCCGATCTGACTTACCCTTATGAGTATCTCGGCGCCGGTGCGGAGACGCTCGCAGGCCTTTCGAAAAGCAAATTCGCCGATGCGCTTAAGGCAACCGAGCGTCCGCTTGTACTGCTCGGTGCCGGCGCATTGGCGCGCAAGGGCGGCGCCGCCATCGCTTCGCTTGCCGCCAAGACGGCAATCGATATTGGCGCGGTGAAGGACGGCTGGAACGGATTTAGTGTGCTGCACAGCGCGGCATCGCGCGTCGGCGCGCTCGATATCGGTTTTGTGCCGGGCATAGGCGCGCAGGATGCGATGGCGATGGCGCGCGGCGGCCTCGATGTTCTTTTTCTGCTGGGCGCCGACGAAATCGAAATCGCAGCCGGCAGCTTCGTCGTCTACATCGGCAGCCACGGCGACCGCGGCGCGCATCGCGCCGACGTCATCCTGCCGGGCGCGGCTTACCCGGAAAAATCCGGCACCTATGTCAACACCGAGGGCCGCGTGCAAATGGCGGCGCGCGCCGCGTTCCCGCCCGGTGACGCGCGCGAAGACTGGGCGATCCTGCGCGCGCTCTCCGACGTGCTCGGCCACAAGCTACCCTATGACTCGCTCGTGCAACTGCGGCAGGCGCTGTACGCGGCGCATCCGCACATGCTGCGCATCGGTCAGATCGCGCCGGGCGAGGCAGCCGACATCCGCAAGCTCGCAGCGCTTGGCGGCACGCCGGACAAGGCGGCGTTGCGCTCCAGCGTGGAGAATTTCTACTTCACCAATCCGATCGCGCGCGCCTCCGCCATCATGGCGGAATGTTCGGCGCTTGCCGGCCGCGCGACGCAGACGGCAGCTGAGTAGCATCATGGCCGCATTCTTCTTCGACTATGTTTGGCCGCTGATGGTGATGGTGGCGCAGTCGCTGCTGCTGCTGGTGATACTGCTTGTTGGGATTGCCTATATCTTGCTGGCGGACCGCAAAATCTGGGCGGCGGTGCAGATGCGGCGCGGGCCGAACGTGGTCGGGCCGTGGGGCCTGTTCCAGTCGTTTGCCGATTTGTTGAAATTCGTGCTCAAGGAGCCGGTGATCCCGGCCGGCGCCAACAAGGGCGTGTTCCTGCTGGCGCCGTTGGTCACCTGCACGCTGGCGCTCGCGGCCTGGGCGGTGATCCCGGTCAATGCCGGCTGGTTGATCGCCGACATCAATGTGGGCGTGCTTTATATTTTCGCCATCTCCTCGCTGATGGTCTACGGCGTCATCATGGGTGGATGGGCGTCGAATTCGAAATATCCGTTCCTGGCAGCACTGCGCTCGGCGGCGCAAATGGTGTCCTACGAAGTCTCCATCGGCTTCGTCATCATCACCGTGCTGCTGTGCGCCGGATCGCTCAATCTCACGGCCATCGTGGAGGCGCAGGACGGCCGCTACGGATTGTTCAACTGGTACTGGCTGCCGTTGTTTCCGATGTTCGTGGTGTTCTTCGTGTCCGCCTTGGCGGAAACCAACCGTCCGCCCTTCGATCTGGTCGAAGCGGAGTCCGAACTCGTCGCCGGCTTCATGGTGGAATACGGCTCGACCCCCTACATGATGTTCATGCTCGGCGAATACGTGGCGATCGCCACCATGTGCGCCATGGGCACCATTCTGTTCCTCGGCGGCTGGCTGTCGCCGATCCCGTATCCGCCGTTCACCTGGGTGCCGGGCGTGATCTGGTTCACGCTCAAACTGCTGTTCATGTTTTTTCTGTTCGCCATGGCCAAGGCCATTGTCCCGCGCTACCGCTACGACCAGCTTATGCGGCTCGGCTGGAAGGTGTTCCTGCCGCTGTCGCTGGCGATGGTCGCGATCGTCGCTGCCGTGCTGCAATTCGGCGGTCTGGCGCCGAAATGAAGACGATCAAGTGAGGATGAGATGAGGCTCGACCGAACGGCGAAATCGATCTTTATGTGGGAATTCGTGACGGGATTTTTCCTCGCTATGCGCTATTTCTTCAAGCCGAAGTCGACGCTCAATTATCCTTTCGAGAAGGGGCCGATCTCGCCACGCTTTCGCGGCGAGCATGTGCTGCGCCGTTATCCCAACGGCGAGGAGCGCTGCATCGCCTGCAAGCTGTGCGAGGCGATCTGCCCGGCGCAGGCCATCACCATCGAGGCGGGGCCGCGCCGCAACGACGGCACGCGCCGCGCCACCCGCTACGACATCGACATGGTGAAGTGCATCTATTGCGGACTGTGCCAGGAAGCCTGCCCTGTCGACGCCATCGTCGAGGGCCCGAATTTCGAATTCGCCACCGAGACGCGCGAAGAGCTTTACTACGACAAAGAGAAACTGCTGGCGAACGGCGACCGCTGGGAGCGCGAGATCGCAAAGAACATGGCGCTCGATGCGCCGTACCGGTGAGACGCGGATGATCGTAGCGGCGCTGTTTTTCTATCTCTTCGCCGGCGTGTGCGTGGCGTCCGCGTTCATGGTGATCGCGGCGAAGAATCCCGTGCATTCGGTGCTGTTTCTCATTCTAGCCTTCGTCAATGCGTCCGGGCTGTTCATGCTGCTGGGCGCGGAATTCCTGGCGATGATCCTGATCGTCGTCTATGTCGGCGCCGTCGCCGTGCTGTTTCTTTTCGTGGTGATGATGCTGGATGTGGATTTCGCCGAACTGCGCCAGGGATCCCTGCAATATCTGCCGGTCGGTGCGCTGGTCGGTCTGATTTTTCTCGCCGAATTGCTGTTCGTCGTCGGCGCCTGGAGTATCGGCGCGAACGTGACGGCTGTCGCGCCGATCCCGCCGCTCGCCTCCATTTCCAACACCGAGGCGCTCGGCCTCGTGCTCTATACGAAATATGTCTATTACTTCCAGGCGGCGGGTTTGATCCTGCTCGTCGCCATGATCGGCGCCATTGTGCTCACGCTGCAACATCGGGTGCGGGTGCGCCGCCAGGATATCGGCGCGCAGGTCGCGCGCACGCCCGCGACATCCATTGAAATACGCCAGGTGCGTCCGGGGCAGGGGCTGCAAGACCCCAACCCGCAAGGAGGCGCGCCATGACCGTCGGGCTCGGGCATTATCTCTCGGTTGCCGCCATCCTGTTCACGTTCGGGATTTTCGGCATCTTTCTCAACCGCAAGAACGTCATCGTCATTCTGATGTCGATCGAACTCATTCTGCTCGCGGTCAACATCAATCTCGTCGCCTTTTCCGCCCATCTCGGCGATTTGGTTGGGCAGGTGTTCGCGCTGCTGGTGCTCACGGTGGCGGCGGCCGAGGCAGCGATCGGGCTTGCCATTCTCGTGGTCTATTTCCGCAATCGCGGCTCGATCGCCGTCGAAGATATTAATTTAATGAAAGGCTGAAACGCGGATGTATCAGGCTATCGTGTTTCTGCCCTTGCTCGGCGCGGTTCTGGCGGCGCTGATCGCGCTCGCCGGCGCGCGTGCGCGTCACCCCGGCGCTGGGCCGCCGCCGGGGGGCGATCATGCCGCGCATCACCACAGCGATCACGCCGCGCACCACGACGCGCATGGACATGAACCGGCGGCGGTCGGCTCGCGCACGGCCGAACTGATCACGACGACGCTGCTGATGATTTCTATGATCCTATCCTGGATCGCATTCGTGCAGGTCGGCTTCGGCCCGCAGGATGCGCGGGTGCCGCTGTTCACCTGGATCGCAGTGGGCGATCTCAAGGTGGAATGGTCGCTGCGCATCGACACGCTCACCGTGGTCATGCTGGTGGTGGTGAATACGATCTCTGCGCTCGTGCACCTTTATTCCATCGGTTACATGGCGGAAGACCCGTACCGGCCGCGTTTCTTCTCCTACTTGTCGCTCTTTACGTTTTCCATGCTGATGCTGGTGACGTCCGACAACCTGGTGCAGATGTTCTTCGGCTGGGAGGGCGTCGGGCTGATGAGCTATCTGCTGATCGGGTTCTGGTATCACAAGCCGGAAGCCAACGCCGCCGCGATCAAGGCCTTTATCGTCAACCGGGTCGGCGATTTCGGTTTCGCGCTCGGTATTTTTGCGCTGTTCATGCTGGTCGGCTCCGTCGATCTCGATACGATCTTCGCGCAGGCGCCTTCGCTTGCAGGCAAGTCCATAAATTTCCTCGGCTGGCACGCCGACGCGCTCACGCTCATCTGCCTGCTGCTGTTCATGGGCGCGATGGGCAAGTCCGCGCAGTTTCTGCTGCACACTTGGCTGCCGGACGCGATGGAAGGCCCGACGCCGGTCTCCGCGCTGATCCATGCCGCCACCATGGTGACGGCGGGCGTATTCATGGTGGCGCGGCTATCGCCATTGTTCGAACTCGCGCCGAGCGCGCAGACATTCGTGACCTTCATCGGCGCGACGACCGCGCTGTTCGCCGCCACGGTCGCGCTGGTGCAGAACGACATCAAGCGCATCGTCGCCTATTCGACCTGCTCGCAGCTCGGCTACATGTTCGTGGCGATGGGCGTCGGCGCCTATTCGGTCGGCATGTTCCATCTGTTCACGCATGCCTTCTTCAAGGCGCTGTTGTTCCTCGGCTCCGGCTCGGTCATCCATGCGATGCATCATGAGCAGGACATCCGGCACATGGGCGGCCTCAAGGACCGCATACCGTTCACCTACATCGTCATGGTGATCGGCACGCTGGCGCTCACCGGGTTCCCGCTCACCGCCGGCTATTTTTCCAAGGACGCCATCATCGAGGCGGCTTTCGCCGGCCATAACCCGATGGCGCTTTATGCCTTCGTCTGCACGGCGGCGGCCGCGTTGCTGACGTCGTTTTATTCCTGGCGGCTGATCTTCAAGACCTTCCACGGCGAGCCGCACGACCGCAAGCACTATCAAGCGGCGCACGAGAGTCCGATGGTGATGCTGATACCGCTTGCATTCCTTGCCATCGGCTCCATCGTTGCCGGTCTCCCATTCAAGGAGATATTCGCCGGGCCGGGCGTGGCGAAATTTTTCCGCGAGTCGCTCACTTTCGCCAAAGACAACCGTATTCTGGAAGAAATGCACCACGTGCCGCTGACGGTCGCATTGCTGCCGACGGTGCTGATGGCGGTGGGCTTTCTCGTTTCCTGGCAGTTTTACATCCGCCGCCCGGACATCCCCGTGGAGCTCGCGCGCCAGCACGAGGTGCTTTATCGCTTCCTGCTCAACAAGTGGTACTTCGACGAAATCTACGACGCGCTGCTGGTGCGCCCAACGAAGTGGCTCGGCCGCCTGCTGTGGAAGGGTGGTGACGGTTGGCTGATCGACGGCTTCGGGCCCGACGGCGTCTCCGCGCGCGTGCTCGACGTGACGCGCAATGTTGTGCGCCTGCAAACCGGTTATCTCTATCACTATGCCTTCGCCATGCTGATCGGCGCTGCCGCCTTCATCACCTGGTTTATGTTCGCTCCGGGGATGCGCTAGCCATGATCCCGAAAAGTGGACACCGGTTTTCGGACAAGGTCATGGCGGAGGTGAAGCCATGAACTGGCCAATTCTCTCCGTCACGACATTTTTGCCGCTGGTCGGCGCGCTGTTCCTCATGCTGGTGCATGGCGACGACCGCTTTGCCAAGAACACGGCGCGCTGGGTGGCGCTGTGGTCGACGCTGGTGACCTTCGCCATCTCGCTGGTCATGGTCTGGCGCTTCGACGCCAGTTCCGCCGAATTCCAGTTCGTCGAAAAGCACCGCTGGCTCGGCGTCTCTGCGTACCACATGGGCGTCGACGGCATTTCGTTGCCGTTCGTCATTCTCACCACCGGCTTGATGCCGATCTGCATCATCGCGAGCTGGAGCGCGATCCAGACCCGCGTGCGGGAATACATGATCGCGTTTCTGGTGCTCGAAACGCTGATGGTCGGCACCTTCGCGGCGCTCGATCTGGTGCTGTTCTATCTGTTCTTCGAGGGTGGCTTGATCCCGATGTTCCTCATCATCGGGGTGTGGGGCGGCCCGCGCCGGGTCTATGCCAGCTTCAAGTTCTTTCTCTACACGCTGCTCGGCTCGGTGCTCATGTTGTTGGCCATCATGGCGATGTATTGGGAGGCCGGCACCACCGACATCCCGGCGCTGATGCGTCATGGGTTCCCGCTCGGCCTGCAGAAATGGGCGTGGCTGGCATTCTTTGCCTCCTTTGCGGTGAAAATGCCGATGTGGCCGGTGCACACCTGGCTGCCGGACGCACACGTCGAGGCGCCGACCGCGGGCTCGGTCATCCTCGCCGCGATCCTGCTGAAAATGGGCGGCTACGGGTTCTTGCGGTTTTCGTTGCCGATGTTCCCGGCCGCATCGTATGATTTTGCGCCGCTGATCTTCACGCTCTCCGTCGTCGCGATCATCTACACGTCATTGGTCGCGTTGATGCAGGAGGACATCAAAAAGCTGATCGCCTATTCGTCGGTGGCGCATATGGGCTTCGTCACCATGGGCATTTTCGCGGCGACTTCGCAGGGCGTCGCCGGCGGTATTTTCCAGATGATTTCCCACGGCATCGTGTCGGGCGCGCTGTTCCTCTGCGTCGGCGTCGTCTATGACCGCATTCATACCCGCGAAATCGCCGCCTATGGTGGACTGGTCAACCGCATGCCGCTTTACGCGTCGGTGTTCATGGTGTTCACGCTCGCCAATGTGGGATTGCCCGGCACCTCTGGATTTGTCGGCGAATTTTTGACGCTGATCGGCACCTTCAAGGTGAATGTCTGGGTCGGCACGCTGGCCACCGTCGGCGTCATTCTCTCGGCGGCCTATGCGCTGTGGCTCTACCGCAAGATCGTGTTCGGCACGCTGGACAAGCCGAACCTCGCCGGCATCAAGGATCTCGGCTATCGCGAAATTCTGATATTCGCGCCGCTCGTTATTCTGACCATCCTGCTCGGCATTGCGCCCAAGCCCGTGCTCGACATCTCGGCGGCATCGGTAGCCCAATTGCTGGAAAACTACGGGGCGGCGCTCAAGGCGGCGAAGCTCGCCGCCGTGATGGCGCAGTGAGGGTCGCATGAACGATCCGCAAATCGTCGCGCTGCTGCCAGCCTTGCCGGAAATCACGCTGGCCTGCGGCGCCATGCTGCTGCTGCTGTTCGGGGCGTTCCGCGGCGAGCGCAGCGCATCGAGTATCAATCTACTTTCGATCGTGCTCTTGGCGGTAGTGGGCGTGATGGTGATTGAACTTCCCCCCGGAAAACTCGTCGCCTTTGGCGGAAGTTTCGTGGTCGACGCCTTTGCCCGCTACCTTAAAATTCTGACTTTGCTCGGCTCCGCGGCGGCCATCATCTTGTCGCTGGATTATCTTCGCGCCGAGAAACAGCAGAAGTTCGAATACGCCATTCTTATTTTGCTGTCGACGACCGGCATGCTGATGCTGATTTCGGCCGCCGATCTGATCGCGCTCTATCTCGGGCTTGAACTGATGAGCCTTGCGCTTTATGTGCTGGCGGCGTCGAACCGCGACCAGGTGCGCTCAACCGAGGCGGGGCTGAAATATTTCGTCCTCGGCGCGCTGTCGTCGGGCATGTTGCTCTATGGCGCCTCGCTGATTTACGGGTTCACCGGCACGGTGAGCTTTGCCGGCATCGCCAAAGCGGCGGGGCAAGGGACTGGGAACGCCGGCATCGGACTTGTGTTCGGGCTAGTATTTTTGTTCGCGGGCTTCTGCTTCAAGATTTCGGCGGTGCCGTTCCACATGTGGACGCCGGACGTCTACGAAGGCGCGCCGACGCCGGTGACCGCGTTTTTTGCGGCGGCCCCCAAGGTCGCAGGCATCGCCATTTTCGTGCGCACGACCATGGTCGCGTTTCCCAACATGACCCACCAATGGCAACAGATCGTGGTCTTCGTCGCCATTGCCTCGATGGCGCTCGGCGCGTTCGCGGCCATCGGCCAGCGCAACATCAAACGGCTGATGGCGTATTCCTCCATCGGGCACATGGGCTTTGCGCTGGTGGGCTTGGCCGCCGGTTCGCCGGAAGGCGTGCAGGGCGTGCTGATCTACATGGCGATCTATGTGGCGATGACGCTCGGCGCCTTCGCCGTGATCCTGGCGATGCGGCGCGACGACGGCGCGGTGGAAGACATCTACGATCTCGCCGGGCTTGCGCGCAGCAGTCCCGGCATGGCGTTCTTCCTGGCGATGCTGCTGTTCTCGCTTGCGGGCATTCCGCCGCTCGCCGGGTTCTTCGCGAAGTTTTACGTCTTTCTTGCCGCCATCAAATCCGGATTGTTTGCGCTCGCCGTGATCGGCGTCGTCACCAGCGTGGTGGGCGCCTATTATTATCTGCTGATCGTCAAGATCATGTATTTCGACGAACCGGCGAAAGGTTTTGCGCGCATGGCGCCGTCGTTGAAATGGGTGCTGGGCGTGGCGGGACTGGCCAATATGCTGTTTTTTGTCTATCCCGGACCGCTGCTCGATGCGGCGACCGCCGCGGCGAAATCGTTGTTCTAGCCGATGCAGCTTGACACCAAGACGGCCGCGTCGGGCATATCGCATATCGCTCGCGAAACGGTCGGCTCGACCAACGAAGCGGCGCTGGCGCTGGCGCGCACCGGCGAACGGGGCCCGCTGTGGATTACCGCGCGCACGCAGAGCGCGGGCCGCGGCCGGCGCGGCAGCGCATGGGTGTCGCAGCCTGGAAATCTCTACGCCACATTGCTGCTGACCGATCCATGTGCGCCGGAGCGCGCGCCGGAATTGTCTTTCGTCGCGGCATTGGCGGTCCACGATGCGGTGGTGGAACTTGCGCCGCAGCTCGGCGCGATGCTCAGGGTCAAATGGCCGAACGATCTCTTGCTCGATGGGGCGAAATTTTCCGGCACCCTGATTGAAGGCGATGGCACGCTTGCGCTTGCAGCCGCCATCGGCATTGGCGTCAATTGCGTAAACCATCCGCGCGCTGTGGTTTTTCCGGCGACCGATCTGGCGGCAGCGGGCGCCGCCATCGGTCCCGATGCGCTGTTTGCCGCGCTCACGGTTGCGATGTCGCTGCGGCTGGAGCAATGGGCGCGTGGCGCTGGCTTTGCCGCGATCCGCGCCGACTGGCTCGCGCGTGCCGCCGGTCTCGGCGAAGCCATTCAGGTGCGGGTGGCCGGCCGCGAGGTCGATGGGCGTTTTCACGGGCTCGACGCGGCCGGGCGGCTGCTGCTGCAGCTGCCGGGCGGCGCGATGGAAACGATTGCGGCCGGCGAAGTCTTCGCGCTTGGCGCAGGACGCTAGGAGATGGCACAGACAGGCAGCGAACTGGTGTTTGCGCCGCTCGGCGGCGTCGGCGAGATCGGCATGAATCTGGCGATCTATGGCGTCGGCGACGAACGCCGCCGAAGCTGGCTGGTGGTCGATTTCGGCGTCTCGTTTGCCGGCGACGATCTGCCGGGCATCGATCTGGTTTTTCCGGACATCCGCTATCTGGTTTCGGAACGGAAAAATCTGGCCGGCATCGTACTCACCCATGCGCATGAGGATCATTTCGGCGCGCTGATCGATTTGTGGCCGCGCCTCAAGGTGCCGGTCTATGCGACGCCGTTCACCGCCGCGCTGCTGGAGGCCAAGCGCGCGAGCGAGCCGGGCGCGCCGGTCATACCGGTGAAGATCGTTCCGCTCGGCGGACGCCTGACGATCGGGGCCTTCGATGTCGAATTTGTTTCGGTTGCGCATTCGATCCCGGAATCGAATTCGCTGATTATCCGCACGCCGGCCGGCGCGGTATTGCATACCGGCGACTGGAAACTCGATCCGACCCCGATTCTCGGCCCCCCCACCGATGAAGCCAAGCTCAAGGCGCTCGGCGAGGAAGGCTGCCTGGCGCTGATCGGCGATTCCACAAACGCTGTGCGCGAAGGGCGCTCGCCGTCGGAAGCCGATGTCGCCAAGACGATTGCCGAACTCGTTAAATCCGCGCGCGGACGCGTCGCGGTCACCACCTTTGCCTCCAACGTGGCGCGGCTGCGGGCGGTCGCCGATGCCGCGCGCGCCGCCGGCCGCGAGGTCGTGCTGGTCGGCCGCGCCATGGAGCGCGTTGCGCAAGTCGCGCGCGAGACCGGCTATCTCGACGGCGTGCAGGAATTCCGCAGCGTCGAGGCCTATGGTTATCTGCCGCCGGAGAAAGTGGTTGCACTTTGCACCGGCAGCCAGGGCGAGCCGCGCGCGGCGCTTTCGCGCATTGCCTCGGACGAGCATCCCGAGGTCACGCTGGCAAAGGGCGACCTGGTGATTTTTTCCGCGCGCACCATCCCGGGCAATGAAAAGGCGATCGGGCGGGTGCTCAACGGTCTCATCGACCAGGGCATCGAAGTCATCACCGATCGCACCCATCTGGTGCATGTCTCGGGCCATCCGCGCCTGGACGAGATGGAAGACCTGATCCGCTGGGTGCGCCCGCGCATATTGATCCCGGTGCATGGCGAGGCGCTGCATTTGTCGGAACATGCGGCGCTGGCGCGGCGCGTCGGCGTCAAACAGGTCGTCGTATGCCGCAACGGCGATCTGGTTCGCCTCGCGCCCGGCGGCGCGGGCGTCATCGACGAGATTCCGGCCGGGCGGCTCTACAAGGACGGCAGGCTGATCGTCGAATCCGAGGCGCGCACGGTCGCCGACCGCAGGCGGCTTGGCTTTGCCGGCATCGTCTCGGTCGCGCTTGCGCTCACCGACAAAGGCGAACTCGCCTCCGATCCGGAAATCGACATGGTCGGCATACCGGAGAAGGACGCCGACGGGGCATCGATCCTCGACATCGCCTACGACGCCGCGGTCGATAGTTTCGAGTCGATGCCGCGCGGCCGCCGCCGCGATCCTGACGCGGTCGCCGAGGCGGTGCGGCGGGCCGTGCGCGCGGCCATCGCCGGGCGCTGGAGCAAGAAGCCCGTGTGCCACGTGCACGTTCTTGCGGTATAACGGCGGCATGATCGGACGGCTCAATCACGTAGCCATTGCCGTGCGCGATATCGCCAAAGCCGCGGAGGTCTACCGCGACACGCTCGGCGCGCAGATTTCCGCAACCGTGCCGCAGCCCGAACACGGCGTCTCTACCGTGTTCATCACGCTGCCGAATACCAAGATCGAACTGCTGGAGCCGCTGGGGGCGGATTCGCCGATCGCGAAATTCCTCGAGCGCAATCCGGACGGCGGAATTCACCACGTCTGCTACGAAGTCGCCGACATTCGCGCGGCGCGCGACCAGCTTAAAGCCGCCGGCGCGCGGGTGCTTGGCGACGGCGAGCCGAAAATCGGCGCGCACGGCAAGCCGGTGCTGTTTCTTCACCCCAAGGATTTCTGCGGCACGCTGGTCGAATTGGAACAGGCATAGCGCATGGTCCCGAAAAGTGGGTGCCGATTTTCGGATAAGACCATGCGCAGGAGATGACGTGCAGACCACCACCGCCATCGCGATTTATTTTCTGATCTGGTGGGTCACGCTGTTCGCCGTGCTGCCCTGGGGCGTGCGCAGCCAGCAGGAAAGCGGCGAGTTTGCGCCAGGCACCGATCCGGGCGCGCCGGCAATCCCGCGCGTGGCCATGAAATTGCTATGGACGACGATTGTCGCCAGCGTGATTTTTGCGGGATGCTACGTCGTCTATACGCGCCAGCTTATCACGCTCGACGATCTTGCGGGGCTATTGGGCGTGCTGCGCTAAAAAAAGGCAGGGCCGAAGCCCTGCTCGTCGAAAATCAAGTCACTGTCCCTGTCGTTATTATTTGTTGTCTACAGGGTGGCTGCGTATTTCGCGCCTTTGGACTTGTTGCCTCCCAAGACTTGAACCGCAAGACTTGATCCGCACGCTCAGGTGCCGGTTCTGCGCCGGAAGCCCTTCACGCGGCAAGACACGCTAGCCGATTGGATACCGGCTGTCACCAGTGTTCCGGCAATGCCGCTGCCTAAGGTTCAATCACAAACGGGTCTGAGCGCGCGATTTTCGGTTTGACTTGTTCGCGCCGCACTGTGGCCGCGCCTCTTGTGTTTTGCCGGGCGATCCGCTTTCACTCAAGCAACGCCCGTAACATCCCGATTCTCAAGCGAGCGTCATGCGCCTGTCCCGCTACTTCCTGCCAATCTTGCGCGAAACTCCCAAAGAAGCGGAGATCGTTTCGCATCGCTTGATGCTGCGCGCCGGCATGATGCGGCAGGAGGCCGCCGGCATCTATGCCTTCCTGCCGCTCGGCTTGCGCGTGTTGCAAAAAATCAACGCCATCGTGCGCGAGGAGCAGAACCGTTCCGGCGCCATTGAAATGCTGATGCCGACCATTCAGCCGGCCGACCTGTGGCGCGAGAGCGGCCGCTACGAGGCTTATGGCAAGGAGATGCTGCGCATCAAGGACCGGCATGAGCGCGACATGCTCTTTGGGCCGACCAACGAAGAGATGATCACGGAAATCTTTCGTGCCTATGTGCGCTCCTACAAGGACCTGCCGCTTAATCTCTACCACATCCAATGGAAATTCCGCGACGAGGTGCGCCCGCGTTTCGGGCTGATGCGCGGGCGGGAATTCCTGATGAAGGATGCCTATTCGTTCGACCGCGATCAGGCCGGCGCGGTGCACTCCTATAACAAAATGTTCGTGGCCTATTTGCGCACCTTCGCGCGGCTGGGATTAAAATCGATCCCGATGCGCGCGGAGTCAGGCCCCATCGGCGGCAACCTGAGCCACGAATTCATCATCCTCGCCGACACCGGCGAGAGCGAAGTCTATTGCCACAAGGATTATCTGGATTTCGCCGTGCCGGGCGCGGACGTGAATTTCGACAACATCGCCGGCCTGCAAGGCATCGTGGACAAATGGACGTCGCTCTACGCGGCCACCTCGGAAAAGCATGACGCGGCGAATTTCGCCAAGCTGCCCGCCGATAAGCAGGTGTCCGCGCGCGGCATCGAGGTCGGACATATTTTCTATTTCGGCACCAAATATTCCGAACCGATGAAAGCCGTGGTCGCCGCCGGCGACGGCAGCGAGAAACCGGTTCACATGGGTTCCTACGGCATCGGTCCGAGCCGGCTGGTCGCCGCCATCATCGAGGCCTCGCACGACGAGGCTGGGATCATCTGGCCGGAGGCCGTGGCGCCGTTCCATGCGGCGATCCTCAATCTCAAGCAGGGCGATGCCGCGACCGATGCCGCCTGCGAGCAGCTTTATCGCGACCTGAGTGCCAAGGGCGTCGAGGTGCTCTACAACGACATCGACGAGCGGGCGGGCGCCAAATTCGCCGCCAGCGACCTCATCGGCGTGCCCTGGCAGGTGATGGTCGGCCCGCGCGGCCTTGCCGACGGCAAGGTCGAGGTCAAAAAGCGCGCCGACGGCAGCCGTGAGTTGATGAGCCCGGCCGCCGCGCTCGACCGCCTATCGCGATGATTTCTGTGCGTTTTCCGGCTTTGTGCGAGCCAGCAGTGGCTTGAATCCGCCAGAATCGTGTGAAAATCAGGCGCGCGGGAACAAAAACTAAATGAGCGAGCCCACCGGGACGCGGCCCTTCTCTCCGTTCGAATGGATGCTGTCGCTGCGCTACCTGCGGGCGCGGCGCAAGGAAGGATTCATCTCGGTCATCGCCGGGTTTTCCTTTCTCGGCATCATGCTCGGCGTTGCGACGCTGATCATCGTCATGGCGGTGATGAACGGTTTCCGCAAGGAACTGCTCGACAAGATTTTGGGCCTTAACGGGCACCTGCTGATCCAGCCGCTGGAAAAACCGCTGACCGATTGGGAAGAGGTGGCCGCGCGCATCTCCGGCGTTGCCGGCGTGCGTCTTGCAGCACCCATTGTCGAGGGACAGGCGCTGGCGTCATCGCCGTTCAATGCGGGTGGCGTGCTGGTGCGCGGCATCCGGCTCGCGGATTTGATGAAGCTTCCCTCGATCGCCAACAACATCAAGCAAGGCTCGCTTGAAGGTTTCGACGAAGGGCAGGGCGTGGCGATCGGCCGGCGGCTGGCCGACCAATTGTCGCTGCGTTCCGGCGACAACATCACGCTGGTGGCGCCGCGCGGCGCGGTGACGCCGATGGGAACGACGCCGCGCATCAAGATCTACAAGATCGCCGCGGTGTTCGAAATCGGCATGTCGGAATACGACGCCGCTTTCGTGTTCATGCCGCTGAAGGAAGCGCAGGCCTATTTCAACCGCTCCGGCGACGTCACCGCCATCGAGGTCTACACCGGCACGCCGGACCGCATCCAGAATTTCCGCAAGCCGGTGACCGATGCCGCCAACCGCCCGATCTTCATGGTCGACTGGCGCCAGCGCAATGCGACGTTCTTCAACGCGCTGCAGGTCGAACGCAACGTGATGTTCCTGATCTTGACGCTGATCATCCTGGTGGCCGCGCTCAACATCGTCTCCGGCCTCACCATGCTGGTGAAAGACAAAGGCCGCGACATCGGCATTTTGCGCACGATGGGCGCCACGCAGGGCGCCATCATGCGGGTGTTTCTCATCACCGGCGCGGCCATCGGCTGGGTTGGAACGCTGATGGGATTTCTGTTCGGCGTGGTGGTGTGCCTCAACATCGAGTCGATCCGGCAATTCCTCTCCTGGCTCACCAACACCGAACTGTTTTCGCCGGAACTTTATTTCCTCTCCAAGCTGCCGGCCGACATGGACATGGGCGAGACCACCGCGGTGGTGGTGATGGCGCTCACGCTTTCGCTGCTGGCGACGCTGTATCCCTCATGGCGGGCGGCGCGTCTCGATCCGGTGGAGGCGCTGCGCTATGAGTGACGCACGCGCTGCGACTGAGGAAATTCCCGTCATTTTCCTGCATGCGGTCGAGCGGCATTACAAGCAGGGCGACGCCACGCTTTACATCCTCAAGGGCGCGGAGCTTGCGGTGTGGGCCGGGCAATCGGTGGCGCTGGTGGCGCCCTCGGGTGCCGGCAAATCGACGCTGCTGCATCTGGCTGGACTTCTGGAGCATCCCGACAGCGGCGATGTCTATATCGACGGCAAGGCGACCGCCAACCTGCCGGACGCGGAACTCACCGCGACGCGGCGCAACCAGATCGGTTTTGTCTATCAGGCGCATCATCTGCTGCCGGAATTTTCCGCGCTTGAAAATGTGATGATGCCGCAGATGATCCACGGCCTCACCCGTGCCGAGGCGCGCAAGCGCGCAGCCGAGCTGTTGGGCTATCTCGGTTTGCGCGAACGGCTCATGCACCGGCCGGCGGAACTCTCCGGCGGCGAGCAGCAGCGCGTCGCCATCGCGCGCGCGGTCGCCAATGCGCCGCGCATTCTGCTTGCCGACGAGCCGACCGGAAATCTCGATCCACACACCGCGGACCATGTGTTCTCGACGCTGGCGCAATTGGTGCGCGCGTCGGGTCTCGCCACCATTGTCGCAACCCACAACATGGACATCGCCGCCCGCATGGACCGCCGTGTCACCTTGCGCGAGGGGCTGGTGGTGGAATTGGATTAAGTGATTGAGATAGTTGCGGAAAATGGAATTTTGCAAAAAACTTGACTTGGAACGTAACGGGAACTATGTTCTCTCTTCGTTCCTGAAGGGAGATTCTCATGATCCGCGCCGTCGTTCAAGAAGCTGCCGCTCTCACGTCGCTTGCGTTGTTTGTCGGAATGATCGCGATCTGGGCGCAGGTTATCAGTGCCATTTGACCGCCCGCGTCAGCGTCCGCCGCCCTTGTAATCGCGTCACGCTGCCAACGGCCCGGGCTGGGGAAAACCGGCATAGCCGGCCCGCCCGGGCCGATGGTGGTGGACAGCGGGCGGGGCGATCCGCACCATCGCGGCATCCAGATTCGCGAGGACCTTGTGGCCGCCGATCCCGCTATCGTGCCGCTGAACTTCGTTCACCTGCATGTGCATTCGTCCTATTCGCTGCTCGAAGGCGCGCTGACCATTGCGCGGCTCGCGGAACTTGCCAAAGCCGACGGACAGCCCGCGCTGGCGCTCACCGACACCGACAACATGTTCGGTGCGCTGGAATTCTCCGACAAGATGGCGTCCTCCGGCATTCAGCCGATCGTCGGCTGCGCGCTTGCGGTCGATTTCGCCGACCAGGATCAGCGTGCAACCAGCATCGTCTATCCGCGCGTTGTGCTGCTTGCCGCGCGCGAGGCCGGCTATCGCAGTCTGATGCGGCTCAACTCGCGCGCCTTCCTGGAAACTCCGTCCAACGAACCGCCGCATCTCAAACTCGATTGGCTGACGGGTGAAACCGAAGGCATCATCGCGCTCACCGGCGGACCGGGCGGCCCGCTCGACATGGCGGTGCTGGCCGGGCAAAGCCATCTCGCCACCGCGCGGTGTGCGACGCTGCTGCGGCTGTTCGGGGACCGGCTTTATATCGAGTTGCAACGCCACGGCGGCGGCGCGCGGCGCGCGGTCGAGCCGGTGCTGCTCGATCTCGCCTATGGCAACGGCATCCCGCTGGTCGCCAGCAACGAGCCGTTTTTTGCGCAGCGCGAGGACTACGAAGCCCACGACGCGCTCATCTGCATTGCCGAAGGACGCCTGTTGGCGGAATCTGATCGCCGCCAGTTGACCCCCGAGCACCGTTTCAAGTCGCGCGCCGAGATGGCCACGTTATTCGCCGATCTGCCGGAGGCGCTGGCCTCGACGGTGGAAATCGCGACGCGCTGCACGTTCCGGCCGCTCACACATGAACCCATTCTGCCGCGTTTTTCCGTCGGCGAGGGCAAGGCTGCGGTCGATGAAGGGGCGGAACTGCGCACGCGCGCGAACGCCGGACTCGAGCGCCGGCTCGCCGCGCACGGCACGGCACCTGGCCTGACGCCGCAGGACTATCAGGAGCGGCTTGCCTTCGAACTCGGCGTGATCGAAGGCATGAAATATCCCGGTTATTTTCTCATCGTCGCCGACTTCATCCAGTGGGCGAAGGCGCAAGGCATTCCGGTCGGTCCCGGCCGCGGCTCCGGCGCCGGCTCGCTCGTCTCCTATGCGCTCACCATCACCGATCTCGACCCGATGCGCTTCGGGCTTTTGTTCGAACGTTTTCTCAATCCCGAACGCGTGTCGATGCCGGATTTCGACATCGACTTCTGCCAGGAGCGGCGCGACGAGGTCATCCGCTATGTGCAGGAGCGCTACGGGCGCGATCAGGTGGCGCAGATCATCACCTTCGGCACGTTGCAGGCGCGCGGCGTGCTGCGCGATGTCGGCCGCGTGCTGCAAATGCCCTACGGCCAGGTCGACAAGCTGTGCAAGATGGTGCCGCAGAACCCCACCAATCCGGTGACGCTGACGCGCGCGATCGACGACGAGCCGCGCTTGCAGGCCGAGCGCGACCGCGATCCGGTGGTCAAGCGCGCCTTCGACATCGCCAAAAAATTGGAAGGTCTCACCCGCCACGCTTCCACCCACGCCGCCGGCATCGTGATCGGCGACCGGCCGCTGATCGAGCTGGTACCGCTCTACCGCGATCCCAAATCCGACATGCCGGTGACCCAGTTCAACATGAAATGGGTCGAGCAGGCGGGCCTGGTGAAGTTCGATTTCCTCGGCCTCAAGACGCTCACGGTGCTGGAGCGGGCGGTAGTTCTGTTGCGCCGGCGCGGGATCGAACTCGATCTCGCCGAGATACCGCTCGACGACAAGTCGACTTACGACTTGCTGGCGCGCGCAGAAGCGGTCGGCATCTTCCAACTGGAAAGTCAGGGCATGCGGCGCGCGCTGCTCGACATGCGCCCGGACCGCTTCGAGGACATCATCGCTCTCGTCGCGCTCTACCGGCCGGGTCCGATGGCCAATATCCCGACCTATTGCGCACGCAAGCACGGCATGGAGCCGCCGGACTACATCCATCCCAAGCTGGAACCGATCCTGCGCGAGACATTCGGCGTCATCGTCTATCAGGAACAGGTGATGCAGGCCGCGCAGATATTGGCGGGCTTCACGCTCGGCCAGGCCGACCTGCTGCGCCGCGCCATGGGCAAGAAAATCCGCAAGGAGATGCAGGCGCAGCGCAAAGAGTTCGTCAACGGCGCGATCGAGCGTGGCATTGAGCGTGCGCAAGCCGATGCGATTTTCGATTTGTTGGAACGCTTCGCCGAATATGGCTTCAACAAAAGTCATGCCGCCGCCTACGCGCTCGTCGCCTATCAGACCGCCTATATGAAGGCGAACTACCCGGTTGAGTTCCTCGCGGCGACCATGACGCTCGACATGGGCAATACCGACAAGCTGGCGGAGTTCCGCGCCGAAGTTGAACGCCTCGGCATTCGTCTCGATCCGCCCTCGGTCAACCGCTCGGGCGCGGCCTTCGAGGTCGATGGCAGCACCATCCTGTATGCGCTCGCCGCGCTCAAAGGCGTCGGGGCGCAGGCGGTGGAGTCGATCGTAGCCGCGCGCGCCGAAAAAAAATTCGTCGATTTGGCCGATTTCGCCACCCGCATCAATCCGCGCGCCGTCAACAAACGGGTCTTGGAGAGTCTCGCCGCGGCCGGGGCATTCGATGAATTTGAGCCGAACCGAGCGCGCGTATTCGGCGCCGTCGATGTCATGCTCGGCCGCGCGCAACGCGCGCACGACACTGCCGCCATGGGACAGAGCGAGTTGTTCGGCGGCGGCGCGGTGCGCGAGCCGCTGCCGCTTGCTTCGATCGAGCCATGGCTTGCCGCCGCGCGGCTCAAGCACGAATACGACGCCATCGGATTTTTCCTCACCGGCCATCCGCTCGACGATTACGCTGCTACTCTTAAGCGGCTGCGGGTGCAGTCCTGGGCCGAGTTCTCCGGCGCGGTGAAGGCCGGCGCCACCGCCGGCCGCGTTGCCGGCACCGTGATCGCGCGCACCGAGCGGCGCACCAAGACCGGCAACAAGATGGGCATCATCGGGCTATCCGACCCGACCGGCCATTATGAGGCGGTGATTTTCTCCGAAGGGCTGGCCGAGTACCGCGACATGCTGGAACCGGGTGCGGCGGTGCTGCTGTTTCTGTCCGCCGAAGTGCAGGGCGAGGAGGTGCGCGCGCGCATCCAGTCGGTCGAGCCGCTCGATCAGGCGGCGGAAAAGATGCAGGCCAATCTGCGCATCCATCTCAAGAGCGACGCGCCGCTTGAGAGCATCCGCAAGCGGCTGGAGCCGCGCGGCGAGGGCGAAGTCACCTTCGTCCTGCAACTGGCGGATGGCGGCGAAGCGGAGGTAAAGCTGCCCGGCCGTTTCAAGGTCTCCCCGCAGATTGCCGGCGCCATCAAGGCGGTGCCGGGCGTGGTCGAGGTGCAGGCGGTTTAATCGGGCGAAAAACCGCCCCTTACGCGCGCTTCGCTTGCGCCGGGCGCGGCACCCCGCTATACGCACGCCAACTCACACGCGGATCGTTGGCTTTAGGCCCCGACAATGGGTCAATAAGGCCGTCCGGTGGCCCCACGCGGGGCCCACACGTCCGCGGCGGATCAACCGGAGAACATGAATGGCGCTGCCCGACTACAGCATGCGCCAGCTGCTCGAAGCTGGCGTGCATTTTGGCCATCAGGCCCACCGTTGGAACCCGAAGATGGGCGAATTCATCTTCGGCACCCGCAACAACATCCATATCGTCGATCTTGCGCAGACCGTGCCGATGCTCCACCGCGCGTTGCAGGCGGTGAGCGACACGGTCGCCAAGGGCGGACGCATCCTGTTCGTCGGCACCAAACGCCAGGCGCAGGACGCCATCGCCGACGCCGCCAAGCGCTGCGCGCAATATTACGTCAATTCGCGCTGGCTCGGCGGCACCTTGACGAACTGGAAGACGATTTCAGGCTCGATTTCTCGCCTGCGCAAGCTGGATGAAATGCTCAGCGCCGGCGATGCCGGCGGCTACACGAAAAAAGAACGCCTCACGATGCAGCGCGAGCGCAACAGGCTCGACCGCTCGCTCGGCGGCATCAAGGACATGGGCGGCGTGCCCGATTTGCTGTTCGTGATCGACACCAACAAGGAAGACATCGCGATCAAAGAGGCGCGGCGTCTCGGCATCCCGGTCGCGGCCATCGTCGACACCAATTGCGATCCGGCCGGCATCACCTATGTGGTTCCCGGCAACGACGATGCCAGCCGCGCGCTGGTGCTGTACTGCGATCTCGCGGCCAAGGCTGCGATCGACGGCATTTCCCGCGCGCAAGGCGAGATGGGGCGCGACATCGGTGCGGCCGAAAAACCGATCGTCCAGGATGTGCCGGCCGCGCCCGTGACCGCCACCTTGGGCTTCGAGCCTTTGTCCGGGCCGCGCGGAGTTTCCGACGATCTCAAGAAGCTCACCGGCGTCTCGCCGGCGATCGAAAAGCAGCTCAACGATCTGGGCATCTTTCATTTCTGGCAGATCGCCGAACTCAACGGCACCGCCGCCCACAATATCGGCGAGGAAGTCGGTCTACCCGGCCGCGTCGATGGCTGGGTCGCGCAGGCCAAGGAACTGACTGCCGAGTGAACTGAACGGCGCTCGGGTCCGCGCCGCACGCTTCACGCGCAAGGATAAAACGATGGCGACAATCACCTCGGCAATGGTCAAGGAGCTGCGCGAGAAGACCGGCGCCGGCATGATGGATTGCAAAACGGCGCTCACCGAAACCAACGGCGAGATCGACGCCGCCGTCGACTGGCTGCGCAAGAAGGGACTTTCCAAGGCCGCCAAAAAAGCCGGCCGCATCGCCGCCGAAGGTTTGATCGGCGTGGTGGTGAAAGCGACCAAAGGCGTCGTCGTCGAGGTCAATTCGGAAACCGATTTCGTTGCGCGCAACGATCTGTTCCAGGGTTTGGTGAAAATGACCGCGCAGGTCGCGCTCGACGCCGGCACCGACGTGGAAAAAATCAAGGCCGCGAAGGTGGGTTCCATCACCGTCGCTGCGGCCATTGCCGACACCATCGCCAAGATCGGCGAGAACATGACGCTGCGCCGCGCCGCCACGCTCTCGGTCGGCAAGGGCGCAATCGCGAGCTACGTGCACAATTCCGTCACCGACGGTCTCGGCAAGATCGGCGTCATTGTCGCGCTTGAATCCGCCGGCAAGGCCGATGAGTTGGTTGCGCTCGGCCGCATGGTCGCGATGCACGTCGCCGCCGCCAGCCCGCAGGCGCTTGACGCCGCCGGTCTCGATGCCGCAACCGTCGCGCGCGAGAAGGGTGTGCTGGCCGACAAATTCAAGGCGCAAGGCAAGCCCGCCAATGTGATCGACAAGATCGTCGAATCCGGGCTGAAGACTTTCTACAAGGAAGTCTGCTTGCTTGAACAAGCCTATATTCACGATCCTGGAAAAAATGTCGCGCAAGCGCTCAAGGAATCCGAAGGCAAGGTCGGCGCGCCGGTCAAGCTCACCGGCTTCGTGCGTTACGCGCTGGGCGAAGGCATCGAGAAACAGGAATCCGATTTTGCCGCCGAGGTGGCGGCTGCCGCCGGTCAGGGTTGATCGGTCGTTCGCCGGTCTGCTCGGCTGCGGCGATCCAAACGGAGGATCGCAAGCATGAGTGATCCGATCTACCGACGCGTTATCGTTAAAGTGTCCGGCGAGGCGCTCACCGGCCCGGAAGGATTCGGTATTCATCAGCCGATGGTCGATCGCATCGCCGCCGATCTGGTGGCGGCGTCCGCGCTCGGCGCCGAACTCGGCGTCGTGATCGGCGGCGGCAATATCTTTCGCGGCGTGGAAGTTTCCGAACGTGGCGTGTCGCGGCCGGTTGGCGACAACATGGGGATGCTGGCCACGGTGATGAACGGCCTGGTGCTCGAAGCGGCCATCGAGCGTCACGGCAAATCCGCGCGCACGCTCTCCGCTTTGGCGATGCCCGCGGTGTGCGAAACCTACACGCGCGCGCGCGCGTTAAAGCATCTCGGCGCGGGCCGCATCATCGTCCTGGCGGCGGGCACCGGCAATCCGTTCTTTACCACCGACACGACGGCGGTGTTGCGCGCGGCGGAGCTGGGCGCCGCGGCGGTGTTCAAAGCCACCAATGTGGATGGGGTCTACAGCGCCGACCCGAAAAAGGACCCGAAAGCCAAGCGGTTCGACCGGCTGACCCATCAGGAAGCCATCGAGCGCGATCTTAAGGTGATGGATTCGACTTCCTTTGCCCTTGCCCGCGAAAACCGTATCCCTATCATCGTGTTCTCGATCCGCGAGCCGGGAGCGATTGAGGCCGTGTTGCGCGGGAAAGGGCGCGCGACCACCGTCGCGGGTTGAAATATTGCGTGCCGGCGCTTCGAACGCCGAAGCAGGGCACGCCTGATTGGTCTGACGAAGCCGTTTTCGGGAGACGCCCGCCATGGCAGCTGCTACGCACGACATCACCGATCTCAAGCGGCGCATGCAGGGCGCTCTCAGCGTGCTCAAGACCGAGCTTTCGGGATTGCGCACGGGCCGCGCCTCGCCGCATCTGCTCGATCCGGTCATGGTCGAAGCCTACGGCTCGCACATGCCGCTCAATCAGGTTGCAACCGTGACCGTCCCGGAGCCGCGGCTCATCAGCGTCAATGTGTGGGACAAGTCGCTGGTGCACGCGGTGGAGAAGGCAATCGTCAATTCCAATCTGGGCCTTTCGCCGGCGACCGAGGGGCAGACGCTGCGTCTGCGCATCCCTGAGCTGAATGAAGATCGCCGCAAGGAACTGGTCAAACTCGGGCACAAATACGCCGAGACCGCGCGCATTGCGGTGCGCCATATCCGCCGCGACGGTCTCGATGTGGTGAAAAAGCTGGAAAAAGATCACGCCATCAGCAAGGACGATCACGACCGCTCTTCCTCCGAGATACAGAAGGCGACCGATCAATCCATTTCCGAGATCGATCACACGCTGGCGGCAAAGGAAAGAGATATCCTCACGATTTGAGGTCGCATATGTCCGAGCCGGATGTCCCGAAATTCGACGCGCCGCGCCATGTCGCCATCATCATGGACGGCAACGGACGCTGGGCGGCGGCGCGCGGCTTGCCGCGCGGGGAGGGCCACCGGCGTGGCGTCGAGGCGCTGCGGCGGACGGTGCGCGCAGCCGGCGAACTCGGTGTCCAGGTACTCACGATCTTTTCCTTCAGCGCGGAGAACTGGTCGCGGCCGGCGGCGGAAATTCGCGAATTGATGGGATTGCTGCGCCGCTTTATTCGCCACGACCTTGCCGAACTCCACGGCAACAACGTCCGCATACGCATTATCGGGGAGCGCGAGGGTCTCGACCCCGATATCGGCCGGCTGATCGCCGAAGCGGAAGAGCTCACGCGCGCCAACGACGGAGTGACGCTGGTTGTCGCTTTCAATTACGGCGCGCGCCAGGAGATCGCCCGCGCCGCCCGCCGTATCGCCACGGAAGTTGCGGAAGGCCGGCTCGCGGCGGCGGATGTGTCGGTCGAGAAACTTGCCGGCTTCCTCGACACGACCGATCTGCCCGATCCCGATCTTATCGTGCGCACCAGCGGCGAGCAGCGGCTGTCCAATTTCCTGCTCTGGCAATCGGCCTATAGCGAATTGGTGTTTGTTCCGACCTATTGGCCGGACTTCGACCGCGCCGCGCTCGAGAGCGCGATCTCGGAATATCACCGGCGCGAACGTCGTTTCGGCGGGCTGGTTGCGCGGACCGGGTCCTGATCCCGTGCCCGTGGAATCCCCACCACCCAGCAATCTCACGCTTCGGATCGTATCGTCGCTGGTGATGGCGCCGGTCGCTATCGCCGCCGCCTATTTCGGCGGCTGGGTGTTTGCGCTGTTCTGGGCCATCGCCGCGCTCGCGATCCTGTGGGAGTGGACGGCGCTGGTGAGCGGCCCCAACAACCGGACGGCGTTTCTTGTTGGAGCGGTCGCGCTCGCTGTCGCCACACTGATATTGCAGCGTGGCCGGCCTGCCGCCGCGATACTTATTGTCGTGTGCGGCGCCGTCGCGGCTGCGATATTCGTGCAATCCGATAAACGTCTCTGGACCGGCGGCGGTGTCGTCTATGCAGGCGCGATGCTGATGGCGCCGGTCGTGCTGCGCGCCGATTCCGATTTCGGATTTCTCGCAATGGTGTTTCTGTTTTTGATCGTCTGGGCGACCGATGTCTTCGGCTATTTCGCCGGCCGCATGATCGGCGGGCCGAAACTTGCGCCTGCCATAAGCCCGAAGAAAACCTGGTCCGGGGCGATCGCCGGCACGCTTGGCGCGGCGACCGTAGGCGTCGTCGTCGCGATCCAGGCGGGTCTTGGGGGGGTCGCGGGCCTTGGCGGGATCGTTCTCGTTGTGCTGGTGTTATCCATCGTGTCGCAAGGCGGAGACCTGTTGGAATCCGCGATCAAACGCCGCTTCGACGCCAAAGATGCGGGCCATCTCATTCCCGGACATGGCGGTGTGATGGACCGTCTTGACGGATTTTGGGCGGCCGCGGTCGCCGCTGCGCTGATCGGATATGCGCGTGGCGGCCTGGAAGCGTCCGGGCGCGGCTTGATGGTATGGTGAGGCGATGAACGTAAAACCGCTCGCCCGCCCGCAGGCCGTGGCTTCGTCCACTGAGCGCACGGTGACGATCCTTGGCGCCACCGGTTCGATTGGCGCCAGCACCGTCGATCTGCTCAAGCGCGAACGCGCGCGCTTCCGCGTCGTTGCCCTGAGCGCCCGCCGCAACGCCACGGCACTTGCGCGGCTCGCCCGCGAGCTGGACGCGCGTTACGCCGTCATTGCCGACCCGAACGCCTATCGCGAACTCAAGGACGCTCTTGCGGGCTCCGGCATCGAGGCGGCGGCCGGCGAAGACGCCGTGATCGAAGCCGCCGAGCGGCCTGCCGACTGGGTGATGGCGGCCATCAGCGGTTCGGTGGGACTTAAGCCCACGCTTGCCGCAATCGAGCGCGGTGCCACGGTCGCACTCGCCAACAAAGAATGCCTGGTGTGCGCCGGCGCCCTGTTCATGCGGCGCGCCGCGGCAACCGGCGCTACGATCCTGCCGGTGGATTCCGAACACAACGCGATTTTCCAGGCCTTGGGCGCCGGCCGCCGCGAGGATGTCAGACGCATTATTCTCACCGCCTCGGGCGGTCCGTTTCTGAAATGGTCGCGCGAGGCAATCGCTGCGGCGACGCCGCAGCAGGCGCTGCAACACCCGAACTGGTCGATGGGGCCAAAAGTCACGGTCGATTCCGCGACCTTGATGAACAAGGGCCTGGAATTGATCGAGGCGCATCATCTGTTTGCGCTCAAGAGCCAAGAGATCGATGTGCTGGTGCACCCGCAGTCCGTCGTTCACGGGCTGGTTGAGTTCCGCGACGGCTCGGTGGTGGCCCAGCTCGGCGCGCCCGACATGCGCATTCCCATCGCGCACTGCCTGGCATGGCCGCAGCGCATTGCCGGCCCGTCGCCGCGGCTCGATCTTGCACGCATTGCGACGCTCACGTTCGAACAGGCCGATCTGGTCCGCTTTCCGGCCCTGGCGCTGGCGCGCTCCGCGCTGGAGGCAGGCGGGGCGGCGCCCACCATCCTCAACGCGGCCGATGAGGTTGCGGTGGCCGAATTTATCGCCGGACGCATCGGTTTTCCGGCAATTGCGTCTCTGGTGGAGGCGACGCTGGCGGCAGCCGCGCAGCGCGGCCTGATGGCGGAACCCGCCAGCGTCGAGGCGGCGCTCGGCGTTGACCATGTTGCGAGATCTTTGGCCCTGGACCTCTTGCCCGAAATAGCCGCAAAGGCATCCTAGAGGGTCGAGTTATGGACAGGCGCCGGATAGCGGCGGCACGAGGGGTACAATGAGTTTTGACATCATGGGGGGGCTTAGCGCCTTCGGCGGCGGCATTGTGGGCTATGTGTTGCCGTTTCTGTTCGTTCTCACCATCGTCGTGTTCTTTCATGAACTCGGCCATTTCCTGGTGGCACGCTGGTGCGGCATCAAGGTGCTGGTGTTCTCCATCGGATTTGGACCCGAAATTGCCGGGTTCAATGACCGCCACGGGACGCGCTGGAAACTCGCCGCCATTCCGCTTGGCGGGTATGTCAAATTTTTTGGCGACGACAACGCGGCAAGCGTCCCCGATCAGTCCGCCATCGAGAGCATGAGCGCGACTGAAAAAAAGGACAGCTTCTTCCATCAGCCGGTGGGTTCCAGGGCGGCCGTGGTGGCGGCGGGCCCGATCGCGAATTTCCTTTTGGCGATCGTGATTTTTGCCGGGATCTTCATGATCTACGGCAAACAAAGCACCAGCGCCCGCGTGGATACGATTGCAGCCGATAGCGCGGCCGCTATTGCCGGCTTCAAGCTGGGCGATCTGGTTCTCGCCATCGACGGCCGCAAGGTCGATAGCTTCGCCGATATGCAACGCATCGTCAGCGTCAATGCCGGCCAGACCATCACGGTCGAGGTCGATCGCGGTGGGGTGATCCAGAGACTTAAGGCGATCCCTACGCTCAAGGAGATCAAGGACAATTTCGGAAACGTGCACCGGCTGGGCGTGCTGGGGATCAGCCGCTCGATGGCGCCTGGAGACGTGAAGACCCAAACGGTCGGCCCGCTTGATGCGCTGGCAATGGGCGTTGAAGAAAGCTGGTTCGTGGTCGACCGCACGATGTCCTATATCGTCGGTATATTCGCGGGCCGCGAATCCGCCGATCAGCTCGGTGGGCCGATCCGCATTGCCCAGGTATCGGGCCAAGTCGCCACTGCGGGCTTCGTCGCGCTCATGCATCTGGCGGCGGTGCTTTCGGTTTCCATCGGCCTGCTGAACCTGTTTCCGATCCCGCTGCTCGATGGCGGTCACCTTTTGTTCTATGCCATCGAGGCCATCCGCGGCCGCCCCCTCTCGGAACGCGCCCAGGAGATGGGCTTCCGAATTGGTCTGGCAATCGTTGTCATGTTGATGATTTTTGCAACCTTTAATGACATCGTTCATCTGGCGACGTCATAAGCGTTGCCATTGGGCAACTTTTTGAGGGAAAAGGCGAAATTGGCCAACATGTTAGGTTTGCAGCGTTCATAAAACGCTGTACAAACTGGCCATAATTGTAGCCAAGAATCCGGCGAATCCGCCTGAGGGGGCGGCCGCAAGGATCGAAAGGGCGCGTAGCGCATGGGACGTTGTTTGCGGGTGGTTCGGGGACTGGCAGTCGCCAGCGTTGTCCTCGGCGGCATCCTTGTCGTCTCGGCCGTCGCGTCCGTGGGCTGGTCTGGAGCCGCGGTCGCCCAGACCGCAACCGCAATCGTTGTCGAAGGCAACCGCCGGGTCGAGGCGGATACCATCCGTTCCTATTTCCGGGCCGCTCCCGGCCAGCGCCTCGATGCCGTCAAGATCGACGAAGGCCTCAAGGCGCTTTACGCCACCGGCCTGTTTCAGGACGTTCGCACCAATCAATCCGGCGGCCGGCTGGTGGTCACCGTCATCGAAAACCCAGTCATCAACCGCGTGGTTTTCGAAGGCAACAAGAAGACCAAGGACGAGCAGCTTGCCCTTGAAGTGCAGTCAAAGCCGCGCGGGACGTTGTCACGGCCGATGGTGCAGTCGGACGTGCAACGCATCGTCGAAGTGTATCGCCGGAACGGGCGCTTTGACGTTCGCGTCGAGCCCAAGATCGTCGAATTGCCCAACAACCGGGTCGATCTGATCTTTGAAATCAGCGAAGGCGAAAAGACCGGCGTCAAGCTGATCAGCTTCGTCGGCAATAGTTCCTTTTCCAACGGCCGCCTGAAGAACGTCATCAAGACCAACGAGAGCAACTGGCTGAGTTTTCTTCAGACCGGCGACATCTACGACCCCGACCGGATCGAGGCCGATCGCGATCTATTGCGGCGCTTCTATCTAAAACACGGCTACGCCGATATCCGCATCGTCGCAGCCGTCGGCGAGTACGATCCGGCGAAAAAGGGCTTTATCGTCACCTTCACGATCGAGGAAGGCAGCCAATACCGCATCGGCACACTCGACGTAGTGTCCAACGTCAGCTCGGTTGACCCGCAATCGTTGCGTTCGAAGCTGTATGTCGGCGCCGGGAGCATCTACAACGCCGAGGCCGTCGAAAAATCCGTCGAAGGCATGACGATTGAAGCGGCCAAACGCGGTTATGCCTTCGCATCGGTACGTCCGCGCGGCGACCGTAATTTCGAGACCAAGACCATCAATCTGGTTTTCGTGGTCGAGGCGGGACCGCGCGCCTATATCGAGCGCATCAATATTCGCGGCAATTCGCGCACGCGGGATTATGTGATCCGCCGCGAATTCGATATCGGCGAGGGAGATGCCTACAACCGCGCGCTGGTCGACCGGGCCGAGCGCCGCCTGAAGAATCTGAACTATTTCAAGACGGTGAAGATTACCAATGAGCCGGGCTCGGCGCCCGACCGCATTGTGCTCAATGTCGAAGTGGAAGAAACCTCTACCGGGGAATTCTCCGTCGCAGGCGGCTTCTCGACTTCGGATGGATTTCTGGCGGAGGTCAGCGTTGCTGAACGCAATCTGCTCGGCCGCGGCCAATACGCCAAAGCCTCCGTCAGTTACGGCCAGCGCTCGCGCGGCTTCGAATTGTCGTTCATCGAGCCTTATTTCCTCGGCTACCGGATGGCCGGCGGCATCGATCTTTTCGGCAAGCACACATCGTCGTCCAGTAACGTGTCTTATGTGACGAATACCGTTGGCACCAATCTACGTCTCGGTCTGGGGCTGACGGAAGAATTGTCGTTGCAGCCGCGCTACTCGATCTATCGCCAGGAAGTGAAGCTGCCCACCCAGTATAACAATTGTATTTTGTCGGCAGCGGCGCCGATAAATGGTGGAGCTGGCGTCTTACCGTCGGATGCTTGCTTTGCCGACGGCGAGTCTTCGCTGGCGGTGCGCAGGGAGCTGGCGGCGGGCGCAGTCATCACCTCGCTGCTCGGCTATACGCTTGCCTACAACACGCTCGACAACAACAAGAGCCCGACGAGCGGCTTGTACGCGGACATCAAGCAGGACTTCGCGGGCGTCGGTGGCGACGTGAATTTCGTTCGCACCTCGACGGATATTCGCAACTACTATGAAGTATTCACCGACGTCGTCAGTTTGCTGCGCGTGCAGGGCGGTCACATTACCAGCTGGGGCAGCAAGGACCTGCGCATGCTCGATCATTTCCAGATGGGCCCGCAACTGATCCGCGGTTTTGCCCCGCGCGGTTTTGGTCCGCGCGATCTCACGGCCAATACGACCCAGGACTCTCTTGGCGGCTCGCTCTACTGGGGCGCGACCGCGGAGCTTCAGACCCCGCTCTATTTCCTGCCCAAAGAGGTCGGCATCAAGATGTCGGTCTATGCCGACGCCGGCTCGCTGTGGGACTACAAAGGCCCGACCACCTGGAGCGTTACCGGCGAAACCTTGTCGGTTGCCGATTCAGGTTCCATACGTTCATCCGTCGGTGTCGGCCTGATCTGGGATTCTCCGTTCGGGCCGCTCCGCTTCGATGTGGCTTTCCCGGTCATGAAGGAAAGCTACGACAAGACGCAGATATTCCGCTTCGGTGGTGGGGCAAAGTTCTGATTTTTGGCGGCGAGCCCGGCCGCGGCGTTGTTGGCATGAATGAGCCGCATTTCCTCAGGCACACGCGCGGTCTCAGCATCGGCGAGATCGCCGCTCTCACGGGCGCCGAACCGCTTGCGGGCGCACGGCTCGATCGTCGTATTGCCGACATTGCGCCGCTCGATCGGGCCGGCCCCTCCGACCTGAGTTTTCTCGACAACGCGAAATATGCCGATCAGTTTGCATCGACCCATGCGGGGGCGTGCCTTACTTCCGAGCGATTTAGCAAGCAAGCGCCGGAGCGCGTCGTGGTGTTACGCGTGCGCGAGCCCTACCGGGCTTTCGTCGCGGTCGCGCGCGCGCTGTTCCCGCATGCATTGCGCCCGTCTTCGCTGTTCGAGGCGACGGGGATCGTCGCGGGAGCCTTGGTGCATCCCTCGGCGCGGATAGAAAATGGCGCCACTATCGATCCCGGCGCCGTCGTTGGTCCGCGCGCCGAGATCGGCGCAGGCAGTGTGATCGGGGCGACCGCGGTGATCGGACCTGAGGTTCGCATCGGCCGCGATTGCTCGATTGGCTCCGGCGTCTCGATCGCCAATACGCTGATCGGTGACCGCGTGATTATCCATCCCGGCTGCCGCATCGGCCAGGACGGATTTGGCTATCTCGCCGGCCCGAAGGGCCACGAAAAGATTCCGCAGATCGGCCGCGTCATCATCCAGGACGACGTCGAGATCG
This sequence comes from Rhizobium sp. Q54, assembly GCA_945861895.1. GTDB lineage: Bacteria > Pseudomonadota > Alphaproteobacteria > Rhizobiales > Xanthobacteraceae > Pseudolabrys. The sequence continues at coordinate 63,196 of CAMAWF010000003.1, read as the reverse complement.
GCGCCAATAGCACAATCGATCGTGGCGGCCTGCGCGATACCATGATCGGCGAGGGCACCAAGATCGACAATCTGGTCCAGATCGGCCACAACGTGTCAATTGGACGGCATTGCATTCTCGCCGGACAGGTTGGTGTCTCCGGCAGCGCCACGATCGAGGACTATGTCATGCTCGGCGGACAAGTCGGCGTTGCGGACCATGCCAGCATCGGGGCGGGCACCGCGATCGTCGCGCAAAGCGGCATCATGTCAAAAATTCCTCCCGGCCAGCGCTGGGGAGGCTCTCCCGCCATGCCGTTGCGCGAGTGGTGGCGGATGATCGCCGCAATGCGGCGTCTGGGCCGACACGATACGACTGCGAAACCCTCGCAAAAGCTGGTTGACGAGGGAGAACAGGAATGAGCGGCGAGACACTTGAGGCTGTCGGCATTAGCGAGATTCTTGCCGCGCTTCCGCACCGGTATCCGTTCTTGATGGTCGATCGCGTCATCGGCATCCGTGGAGATCGGCACGGTATCGGCATCAAGAATGTGACCGCCAACGAGCCGCAATTCCTCGGACATTTTCCGAATAACCCGGTGATGCCTGGCGTGCTGGTATTGGAAGGCATGGCGCAGACCGCCGGCGTGCTGTGTTTCCGCAGCCTGCCCAAGCGCGCGACGCCGCAATTGGTCTACTTCCTTACCATCGACAAGGCGAAATTCCGCAAGCCGGTGGTGCCGGGCGACACCATTGAATATCACATGACGCGAATAGCGCGGCGAAAATCCATGTGGTGGTTTCGCGGAGAAGCCAAAGTGGCCGGTGAACTCGTTGCCGAAGCTGAAGTCGGCGCCATGATCGTGGACGCGCCGTAGCGAGGGCGTTGCCGTGAATAACATGCGGCCAGCGATCGGCAGCCGCTGCCGCGTTTGCGCAATCATCGTCGGGAGGTGAGTTCGTGGCGTCGATCCATCCTACTGCGCTGGTCGAGGGCGTCGCCGCTGCCGATGTGGAGATCGGCCCGTTTTGCGTTGTCGGACCTAAGGTTGTGCTTTCCCGCGGCGTCCGCCTGCATGAGAACGTCATTATCAAAGGCGACACGGAAATAGGCGAAGGCACGGAGATATTTCCCTTCGCGTCCATTGGCCAGCCGGCGCAACTCACCGGATATACCGGCCGTCCCGGCAAACTTAAAATCGGCGCCCGTTGCCTGCTGCGGGAATATGTGACGATCAACGTCGGATCGGACAAAGGCGATCTGGTGACGGAAATCGGCGACGATTGTTTTCTCATGATGGGCGCGCATGTCGCGCACGATTGCAAGGTCGGACGCAACGTTGTGATGGTCGGCTATTCGGGGCTCTCCGGTCATTGCGTCGTCGGCGACTACGTCATCATTTCGGGCCACAGCGGCATTCACCAATTCGTGCGGATCGGCGAATCCGCCTATGTGGGGGCTTTGTCGGGAGTTGAAAACGATATCATTCCGTTTGGCATGGCGATCGGCAATCGCGCGCGATTGAAGGGGCTCAACATCGTCGGCCTCAAGCGGCGCGGATTTGAAAAATCGAAGATCCATGAATTGCGGGCAGCTTACCGCGCCTTGTTCGACGACGCCGGTCCGCTGCGCGCACGGCTGGATGATGTGATGGCCGCGCATGGCAACGAGCCGCTGGTTCGCACGGTGATCGATTTCATCCGGGCCGGCGGTGAGCGCGCGGCGTTCTGCGTGCCGGAACGAGAGGCGTGACTGTGACGGCCGGCGGATCGCAACAAATGCCATCGCGCGCGGCGTCGCATTCGGGAATTTTGGGAATTATATGCGGCGGCGGCGCGTTTCCGTTCGTGGTCGCAGACGCCGCGCAAAAGGCCGGCTGGTCGGTGGTCATGTTCGCCATCCGCGGCTTTGCCGAGCCGGAAGTGGCGCGCTTTTCCTATGAATGGATATCGATCGGCGCAGCGGGCCGTTTGCTCGCGCGTCTGCGCGCGCGCAATTGCCGCGACCTCGTTTTCGTCGGCACGATGACGCGGCCGCGGCTGCGGGATTTTCGCCTCGACTGGAAAACGATCAGCCTGCTGCCGCGTCTCGCGCGCGCCTTTCGCGGTGGCGATAATCATCTTCTGAGCGCCATGGCTGGCGCTTTCGAGCAAGAAGGCTTCCGGCTGCTCGGTGCACACGAGGTGGCGCCCGAAATACTCGCCCCGGCGGGAGCGCTCGGAGCTTGCCGGCCGCGGTCCCAGGACGAAGCCGATATCGCGCTCGGCTTCGAAGTGATCCGCACATTGGGACCGCTCGACGTCGGCCAGGCGGTCGTGGTCGCGGCAGGTCATGTCATCGCATTGGAAGCGGCGGAAGGAACCGATCTCATGCTCGCGCGCTGCCGGGAACTGCGGGAGAACGGCCGGATTTTACTGCCGCCACGCACCGGGGTGCTGGTCAAAGCCACCAAGCGGAATCAGGATCGCCGCATCGACCTTCCCTCGTTTGGCGCCCGTACCATCGGATTGGCGGCGGCGGCCGGACTTGCCGGAATTGCCGTCGAAGCGGGCGGAACGATCGTGCCGGACCTGCAAGCGGTGATCGAAGCAGCCGATGCGGCAGGCGTGTTCGTGGTCGGCGTTAACGCCGATGGATCGGGCCGATGACCGAAGACGCGGCGGCCGGGTCTGCTCGCCAGTCTGAAGGGCTGCGAATATTTCTGGTTGCGGCCGAGGAATCCGGCGATCGATTGGGCGGCTCTTTGATGCGGGCGCTACGGAAGCGTTCAAGCATGCCGATACAATTTTTCGGGGTGGGCGGCCACGCCATGCAAGCGGAAGGGCTTGCGAGCTTGTTTCCGATCGGCGATTTCGCGATCATCGGATTTAGCGCAATCCCGCGGCGTGTTCCGGCAATCCTGCGGCACCTGCACGCAACCGTCCGGGCGGCGATAGCGATGCCTCCACACGTAATGGTCGTCATCGACAGTCCGGAATTTAGTCTGCGGGTGGCGCGCCGTGTTCGCGCAAAAAATCCCGCAATCCCGATCGTCAATTATGTTTCACCCTCCGTGTGGGCCTGGCGGCCGTGGCGCGCACGCTCCATGCGCGATTATATCGATCACGTGCTCGCGCTGTTGCCGTTCGAGCCCGCGGTGCACGCGCGGCTTGGCGGGCCGCCTTGCAGTTTCGTGGGTCATCCTTTGACCGAGCGCGTCGATGAGCTGCGGCCGAACGCGGATGAAGCACGCAGGCGCAATGCCTCGCCGCCCGTCTTGCTGGTCATGCCCGGCAGCCGACGCGGCGAGATCAAACGGATGCTGGCGATATTCGCCGAGGCGGTGGCCGCGGTCGCGGGCCGCGCCGGCGCGCTGGAGATCGTGGTGCCGACGGTGCCGCACCTCTACGACGAAGTGAAACAGGCGGTCGCGATGTGGCAGGTGCCATCCCAGGTGGTGGTCGATCCGGCGCAGAAAAACGCCGCCTTTCGCAATGCCCGCGCCGCGCTGGTGAAATCCGGGACAGGAACGCTGGAACTTGCGATTGCCGGCGTGCCGATGGTGGCGGCTTACAAAGTCTCGCGCTTCGAGGAATTTATCGCGCGGCTGATGATTAAAACCCCGTCGGTGATTTTGGCCAATCTGGTGCTCGGCGATAACGTCGTGCCGGAGTTCCTGCAGAAAGAGTGCACGCCGCCGCGGCTGGCCGAAGCATTGCTGCAACTTCTTAACGACACGCCGCAGTGGCGGTCGCAGAGCGAGGCTTTCCGCCGCCTCGATGCCATCATGGAAATCGGTAAAGCGGTGCCGAGCGACCGTGCGGCGGAAATAGTTCTCGATTTTGCCTGCCGCGGCCGCCAATAGCGTTTAACCACTTCGGCATCGGAGCCGTAGCTTCGCTGACGGCAACGGCGTAATTTATAGTCTCTCCGGCGGCATGGCCGGACGCCAATACCGATCCGCATCTCACCGGAATCCTGGAAACCGCCTTGACCGCTTCAATCCCTGTCCGCGCCGCGATCACCGCCGTCCACGGTTATTTGCCGCCGGATTTGCTCACCAATGCCGAACTCTCGCGCATGGTCGATACCAGCGACGTCTGGATCGTCGAGCGCACCGGCATCAAGGAGCGGCATATTCTCAAAGGCGAGGGGCTTGGCACCTCGCACATGGCCGCGGAGGCGGTGCGCGGCCTGCTCGAGAAGACCGGAACGCAACCGGACGACATCGATCTGCTGATTTGCGCCACCACCACGCCCGATTTCGTGTTTCCCTCCACCGCAAATCTGATCTGCGAAATGGTGGGCGTGCGCAATATCGGCAGCTTCGACGTGCAGGCAGCCTGCTCCGGATTTATTTATGCGCTCACCATCGCCACGCAATTCATCGCCACAGGCATGTGCCGCAAGATCGTCGTGGTCGGCGCCGACAAAATGTCGACGGTGATCGACTATACCGACCGCGCAACCTGCGTGCTGTTTGGCGATGGCGCCGGCGCTGTTCTGATCGAGCCGAGCGAACGCGGCTACGGAATCATGGACACTGTGATCCGTTCCGACGGCTCGGGTATGCCGCATTTGCACCAGAAGGCGGGCGGCAGCCGCATGCCGCCGACGGCGGAAACTGTCGCCAAGCGCCTGCATTACGTCCATCAGGAAGGCGCCGCGGTCTACAAGTTTGCGATTGCGCGAATGGCGGAGGTCGCGCGCGAGATCATGGCGCGCAACAATCTGCGCGCCGACATGATCGACTGGCTGGTGCCGCATCAAGCCAACAAGCGCATCATCGAGGCGACGGCCGAGCGCCTGGGATTGCCGATGGATCGCGTGATGGTGACGATCCACAAATACGGCAACACCACGGCGGCGACGATCCCGCTTTCGCTATGGGACTATGAACCGAAGCTCAAGCCGGGCGACCGGATGATCCTTGCTGCCTTCGGCGGCGGCTTCACCTGGGCGGGCGCTTACGTGACCTGGGCCTATGATGGGGCTGCGGTTGCCGCGAATGGCAATGGCAGGTCCACCTCTTCGTAGATTGCCCTTAAGAGACATGCGCCAGGAGGCGCAGGTCTATTCGGAATTGTTCACGCGATTTATTTTTGCATGCGAGGAATACCGGCTCACTGCGTTTGTTTGATATGACAAACACGGCGAGGACGCGACGCAAAGACGTCTGGTCCACAGCAATGAAGGGGAAACAAGTCATGACTCTCCGCAGCGAAAGTAGTTCGCACCCCGCGCTGTCGTGCACCGACGGTTTGGCCGCGAGCACGGCCGATATCGTTCTTCTGATCGGGCGCATTCTGCTGGGCTGGATCTTCGTGCGCAGCGGCTACGGCAAACTCTTCAATGTGGAAGCCTTTGCCGCCACGTTCCCGTCGCGCGGGTTGCCGCCCTTCCTCGCCTACATCGCCGTTCCGGTCGAGTTCTTTGGCGGCATTGCGCTGATCCTCGGCCTCGCCACCCGTTACGTCGTGCTGGTGATGATTATCTTCATGCTGGTCGCGACATTCAGCTCTCACCGCTATTGGGAGTTTACTGATCTCGCTGCGCAGCGCTCCCAGATTTCGAGTTTCTATAAGAATTTGGCCATGTTGGGTGGCTTCGGCTTCTTGTTTGTTTGCGGCGCCGGGCGGCTCAGCGTTGACGACTGGCTGCGCCGACGCAACTAGAGCGCGTTGAGCAATGGCCGCTTTGGGTTTTAAGCACCCCGCATCCCGGCCCGCGCCGCCTTTGCGGGGAGGGGGAGTTCCAGGAGCGCGGACCTGTTTCGTTGGGATGTCTGCTATCGTCTACACCGTTCCAGAATTCATCTAATGTGTGTTCGCTTCAACAAGAACCTTTAGGGGGAAAACCATGCAAGGCACCGCAGGACGTATCGTGCTCGGATTCGTTGCCGCGGCAATTTCCGTGCTGATCGTTCATCAGGGGATCGTCTATATTCTCGGGACCGCCGGCCTCACGAGAACGCAACCATGGTCGCTGCAGCCGCTCGGCTATGGGCCGTTTGCATGGATACCGGTGCTGGCCAACCACATCTTCTGGGGCGGGCTGTGGGGAATTCTTTTCGCGTTCGTGTATCAACGGCTGCCGGGCACCATGATGTGGCTGAAGGGGCTGATCTTCGGCATGCTGATGCTTCTCGTCAGCAACTGGACGCTGCTCCCGATGATCCGGCAATACGTGTTCAAGTATCCGCCGCAGCCGCTGTTCGCGGGCTTTAATCCGACCGGCATAATGGTAGGCCTGTTAATCATCGGCGGTTTCGGGATAGCCCTCGGCGTGATCTATGGGCTGCTCGCCCGCGAGCGTAACGCTTAGAACGACGCGAGGCGATTGACTTCGCCAGCGTCGCGACGAAGGCTCGCTGGAATGCGCCGCTCAAGGTTGAACAGATAGAACGGCTGGCTCTATAGGATGTGCTTTGCCGTTACACGTCGATCTCGGTTAGATCCTCGCCGATGACGATGCGGCCGGAGAAGTCGCGGGCGACCTCTTCGGCCAGCTTCTTTAGCATGCGCTCGTCCTTGCGCGGCCGGTGGTGGGTCAGCACCAGCGTCTTCGCATTGGCCCGGGTCGCGGTCTTGCCGACCGTGTCGCCGCCCGACATCGTGTGCTGCAGCAGCTTGCGGAAGTGCTCGTTCTCGGCTTCCGCCGTCGCCATGTAGCAGCAGTGCACCAGGACGTCGGCGTCGCGGGCGAGGCGGTCGAGGCCGTCGCAGGGGATCGTGTCGCCGCTGATGGCGATCACCTTGCCTTCGGCCTCGAACCGGTAGCCGTAGCAGGTCCATCGCTCCAGGAACGCGGCCGGGAATCCAAGTCCGTCGCCGTGGTTCACGATGTCGGCGCTTACCTTCCAGCGGCCGGTGTCGAGCACCAGGCCGGTCGCGACATCCTCGGCGACCACGGGCTTCCAGCCGCCGAGCGCCGGCTCGCCGATCGAGCGCCATTGCCAGTCCTTGTCGTACACCTGGGTCAGCAGCGTATCGACGATGCGCCGGGTCTCCGGCGGGCCATAGATGCGCAGCGCGTCCTTGCGCCCGTGCATCCAGGTCGAGAGCATCAGGTCGTAGAGATCGCCGATATGGTCGATGTGATGATGTGTGATGAACACCGGATTGACGGCGGCAAGCGGCACACCGGCGCGCACCAGTTGGATGACCACGCCGCGCCCGGCGTCGAACAGGATGTTCTCCTCGCCGATTCGGATCAGCGTTGTCGTGGCGTTGCGCTTGGGGTCGGGCCGGGGGCCCCCTGTCCCGAGGAGAATGACCTTCATGCGTACGGGTGCCGTGGATCTATTCGCTCAAAGTGAAACCACTCGCCTTGATGACGCGACCCCAGCGCTCGTAGTCGGCGGCGACGATCTTGGCGAACGCTTCCGGCGTGTCGGTCGCCACTTCGATATCGAGGGTCTCCAATCGCGCGCGCACAGTCGGGTCCTTGATCGCATCGACCAGAATAGCATTGAGCTTCTGGATGACGGCCGGTGGCGTTTTGCCTTGCGCGAGGAAGCCGTACCACATTTCGGCGCTCTCGATGTCCCCCAGATTCATCTTCAACTCGCCGAAGGTCGGAACGTCGGGAAGTGTCGGCGAGCGCTTGGAACCGGTAACGGCCAAGAGCTTGACCTTCTTGTCCTTGTACAGCGGTCCCATCGCCACCGTGGTGTTGAATGCCGAGTGCACCTGGCCGCCCAGGATAGCAACAGCGGCAGGGCCGGACCCGCCATACGGAACGTGCAGCAGATCGGTGCCGGTTGCCTGGTTGAACATCGCGCCGAGGAAATGCATCGGGGTTCCCGCTCCCCCCGACGCGTAGCTGATCTTGCCGGGATTGGCTTTCACATAGGCGACGAATTCCTTCACGGTGTCGGCCGGAACGTTGTTGTTGAGCGCAAGTGTGAACTTGAAATTGCCCACGCGCGTGATCGGCGCGAGGTCCTTGAGCGGATCGAAGCTCAGCTTCTTGAACACGAACGGCGTGAAGGCCGTCGTCACGATAGGAGCGAAAAGAAGTGTGGCGCCGTTCGGATCGGAATGGGCCACCACGTCGGCGGCCACGCGTCCCCCGCCTCCGGGCCGGTTCTCGACGATAACGGTCGTGCCCGTCGCCACGCGGACGCGCTCCGCGACCAGGCGCGCGATGACATCGACACCGCTTCCGGCCGCGAAGCCAACGACGACTTTCATCTGCTCCGCGGCGATGGCGGACCGGGATAGTGGTGCCATAAGGACGGCGGACAGCAGAACGGCGGCGATCGAAGTGGTGACGGCAGCGCCAGATCGAATGGGTGAACCGCTTGGGATCATGGCTGTGCTCCATCGTGTGGCGTCGGCCGGCACCCGGCTGGCGCGCTTCGCTATCTCGCCATCGTCGCGGGTAGCTCCCGAACCGGCATGAATCTACGCCCTATTCCGGCCTTCCTACAAGACAGACACAGGGCGTCGGCCGCGATCGGGCAACCGATCGGGCGCGCGAGCCGTTTAGTCAAACGCAACGTTCAAGCGCAGCCGCAACGGTGCCGAAGGTGATAGCTTCCGATGTTTGCGGTGGTGTCTCGGACCGCTCGCGACGTCAGGGCTGCTTACTTCCGCCGCGAGATCGGAACGTAGTCGCGGCGCGTGGCGCCGGTATAAAGCTGGCGCGGCCGGCCGATCTTCTGCTTGGGATCCTCGATCATCTCTTTCCACTGGGCGATCCAGCCGACCGTGCGCGCGAGCGCGAACAGCACGGTGAACATGGTGGTGGGGAAGCCCATCGCCTTGAGCGTGATGCCCGAATAGAAGTCGACATTCGGATACAGCTTCTTTTCCAGGAAATAGTCGTCGTGTAGCGCGACCTTTTCCAGCTCCATCGCAACTTCCAGCAGCGGATCGTCCTTGATGCCGAGTTCGTTTAAGACCTCGTGGCAGGTCTGTTGCAAAATCTTGGCGCGCGGGTCGTAATTCTTGTAGACGCGATGGCCGAAGCCCATCAGGCGGAATGAATCGTTCTTGTCCTTGGCGCGCTTGACGAATTCCGGAATGCGTTCGGGCCGCGCGATTTCGCCCAGCATGTTGAGCGCCGCTTCGTTGGCGCCGCCATGCGCGGGGCCCCACAAACACGCGCAGCCGGCCGCGATGCAGGCGAACGGATTGGCGCCGGAGGAGCCGGCAAGCCGCACAGTGGACGTCGAGGCGTTTTGCTCGTGGTCGGCGTGCAGGATGAAGATGCGGTCCATCGCGCGCGCGAGCACCGGATTGGCGGTGTAGTCCTCGGTCGGCACCGCAAAGCACATGCGCAGGAAATTCGAGGCATAATCGAGATCGTTCTTGGGGTACACGAACGGCTGGCCGACGGAATATTTGTAAGCCATGGCGGACAGCGTCGGAATTTTCGCGATCATGCGGATCGAGGCGATCATGCGCTGATGCGGGTCCGAAATATCGGTGGAGTCGTGATAGAAGGCGGAGAGCGCGCCGACGCTGCCGACCAGCACCGCCATCGGATGCGCGTCGCGGCGGAAGCCCTGGAAGAACCGGCTCATCTGCTCGTGCACCATCGTGTGCCGGTTCACGCGATAGTCGAAATCCGCCTTTTGCGTCGGCGTCGGGAGCTCACCGTAGAGCAGGAGATAACAGGTCTCGAGAAAATCGCCGTGCTCTGCCAGTTGCTCGATCGGATAGCCGCGATAAAGCAGCACGCCGGCATCGCCGTCGATATAGGTGATCTTGGACTCGCAACTCGCCGTCGAGGTGAAGCCGGGATCGTAGGTGAACATCCCGCTCTCGCCATAAAGCTTGGCGATGTCGATCACGTCCGGGCCGATGCTCCCGCTGTAGACCGGAAAATCGTAATTCTTGTTGCCGACGGTAAGCCTGCCGGCTGCGGTCTTTTTGTCGGTCGTGCCGCCTGATTTCGCGTCCATGATTGGGCCCTCGAGAGGTACTTTTGCGTAGCTTATCCAACTGTGCGCCGCAAGCTGAGGCAACCTTGCCGGTTGCTGTCCATACTGGCGCGCCAAGGCCGATGTCCTGCGGCTGGCGCGGCAGTCGAATTGAAATGTATTTTAGCCTGCCTGGTCGCGCAGACGGGCTAGACTTTCGTCTTTCCCCAGTACCGCCAGCACGTCAAAAATCGGCGGCGAGGTGGTCCGCCCGGTCAATGCCGCGCGCAGCGGTTGCGCGACGGTGCCGAGCTTGAGGCCGCTGCGCTCGACGAAAGCGCGCACATCCGCTTCGGTGGACGCGGCGCTCCAGGAATTGTTCGCCTCGAATTTGGGGATCAGCTCGCCGATCAATAGATGCGCCTGCGGGGTGAGCAGCGCCTTGGCGTTGTCGTCGAGAGCGAGCGGCCGCTCGGCCCACAGAAAACGCGCGCTGTCGAAAAGCTCGACCAGCGACTTGGCGCGCTCTTTCAGGCCCGGCATGGCGGCCAGCAATGTTTCGCGCAACGCTGGCGTCATTTTCGCCGCAAGTTGATTGCCGCCGGCGATAAAGGGCAGCACCCGTTCGAGCTCGGCGATCAGATCGGCGTCCGCCGTGGCGCGCATATACTGGCCATTGAGGCTTTCGAGTTTGGCAAAGTCAAACCGCGCGGGCGAGCGTCCGATGGCGGGCAGGTCGAAGGCGGCGATCATTTCTTCGGTCGTGAAGGTTTCCTGGTCGCCGTGGGCCCAGCCGAGCCGCACCAGGTAATTGCGCATCGCCGACGGCAGATAACCCATGGCGCGGTAGGCATCGACGCCGAGCGCGCCGTGACGCTTCGAGAGTTTCGAGCCGTCCGGCCCGTGGATCAGCGGGATGTGCGCCATCGCCGGCACGCGCCAGCCGAGCGCATTGTAAATCTGCGTCTGGCGCGCGGCATTGTTGAGGTGATCGTCGCCGCGGATGACATGCGTGACGTTCATGTCATGGTCGTCGACCACCACGGCGAGCATATAGGTCGGGGTGCCGTCCGAGCGTAGCAGCACGAAATCGTCGAGATTCCCGTTCTGCCATACCACGCGGCCCTGCACTTTGTCCTCGACCGCGGTTTCGCCGTTTGCCGGCGCCTTCAGGCGGATCACGGGCTTGACGCCGGGCGGTGCCTGCCCAGGGTCGCGGTCGCGCCAGCGGCCGTCGTAGAGCTTCGAGCGCCCCTCGCGCCGTGCCGCCTCGCGCATTTCGGTGAGTTCTTCCGGCGAGGCGTAGCAGCGATAGGCCTTGCCGGCCGCCAGCAATTGCTCGGCGATTTCCCGGTGCCGCGCGGAGCGGGAAAATTGGTAGACGGTGTCGCCGTCCCAATCGATTCCCAGCCATGTCAGCCCGTCGAGAATGGCGGCGATGGCCGGCTCGGTCGAGCGCTCGCGGTCGGTGTCCTCGATGCGGAGCAGCATTTTCCCGCCGCGGCCGCGCGCATAGAGCCAGTTGAACAGTGCCGTCCGGGCTCCGCCAATGTGGAGAAAGCCGGTGGGCGAGGGGGCAAATCGTGCCACGACGGGTTCGGTCATCGCGGCCCGTGTATCACAGCGTTCGCTGGCAGACCAATTGACATTGAGCGCAAGCGCACGTCATGGCATAGGCCGCCTGATGCGGCGTGGCCGCAACGAGGACTGGGATTGGGATTGAAGCAGCATGGCCATAGGCGAAACGTCAATTAGTGAATCGGCGGGGCGCGACTTCATCCGCGACATCATCGCGGCCGACCTCGATTCCAAGCGCAGCTCCAAGGTGGTCACCCGCTTCCCGCCGGAGCCGAACGGCTATCTGCACATCGGCCACGCCAAATCCATTTGCCTGAATTTCGGCGTCGCCGAGGAATTCGGCGGACGCTGCCACCTGCGCTTCGACGACACCAACCCCACCAAGGAAGAGCAGGAATATATCGACGCCATCAAGGCGGATGTCCGCTGGCTCGGCTTCGACTGGGGCGAGCACCTCTATCACGCGTCCGACCATTTCGAGCAGCTTTACACCTGGGGCCAGCACCTCATCCGCGCCGGCAAAGCCTATGTCGACGACCAGACGCAGGAAGACATGCGCGCCACGCGCGGCACGCTCACCGAGCCGGGGCGCAACAGCCCGTACCGCGACCGTAAAGTGGAGGAAAATCTCGATCTTTTTGCCCGCATGCGCGCCGGCGAGTTTCCCAACGGCGCGCGCGTATTGCGGGCCAAGATCGACATGGCCTCCGGCAATATCAACCTGCGCGATCCGGCGCTCTACCGCATTCTCCACGCCAGTCATCCGCGCACCGGCACGGCCTGGAGCATCTATCCGAGCTACGACTTCGCGCACGGGCAATCGGACGCCATCGAGGGCATCACGCACTCCATTTGCACGCTCGAATTCGAGGACCATCGGCCGCTCTACGACTGGTTTCTCGACAATCTGCCGGTGCCCTCGCGGCCGCGGCAGTACGAATTCGCGCGGCTCAATCTCAGTTACGCGCTGCTCTCCAAGCGCGTCCTCACCGAACTGGTGAAGGGCGGCCACGTCGAGGGCTGGGATGATCCGCGCATGCCGACGCTGGCCGGGCTACGACGGCGCGGCGTGCCGCCGGAGGCGATCCGCGATTTCATCAAGCGGATCGGCGTCGCCAAGGCCAACAGCGTGGTCGATATCGGCATGCTGGAGTTCTCGATCCGCGAAGTTCTCAATGCGACGGCGCAACGGCGGATGGCGGTGCTGCGTCCGCTGAAAGTGACAATCGAGAATTACTCGCAAGGTGAGGGCGAGGAGCTCGAAGCGGTCAATCACCCGGAAGATACAGCCGCCGGCACGCGGCGTATTCGCTTTGGCCGCGAAATCTATATCGAGCGCGACGACTTCATGGAAACTCCTGAGAAGAAATTCTTTCGCCTTGCGCCCGGGCGCGAAGTGCGGCTGCGCTACGCGTATTTCATCACCTGCCGCGAAACGATCAAGAACGCAGCCGGTGAGGTGGTCGAATTGCGCTGCAGTTACGATCCTGCAACGCGCGGCGGCAACGCGCCGGACGGGCGCAAGGTGAAGGGGACCATACATTGGGTGTCGGCTGCCGACGCCGTGCCGGCGCATGTGCGGCTGTACAATCCGCTGTTCACCCGGCCGGATCCAAGCGCATCTGAATTTGCAAAGGATATCAATCCGCAGTCGTGCGAGCTGCTCACCGATTGCCGGATCGAGCCTTCGATGGCCACCTGGGAGCATCCGGTGCAGTTCGAGCGGCAAGGCTATTTCTGCCGCGACCGCAGCTCCGCGCCGGGAGGTCTGGTGTTTAATCGCACGCTCGGCCTGCGCGACACCTATGCGAAAATAACCGCAATCCCCGCGACCGGCGGAAAGACTGGATAAGCACCCGCGCGTTTGATGTAGCATGGCCTCTGGTTAGCGAGCGGCGCGGGGGCGTCATGACTCAACCGGACGAGCCGCGCGGGCGTGCGCGGGGTCGGACTTGGGATATTTCCGCCGGACGCTGGCGGCCATTAATATGGCCGGCGGACTTGACTGCCGCCGCGCGCGGTCTGCGCGAAATCCTGTCGAAATGGGCGATCGCGGAAGTTGCTCCCGGGCGGCTGGTGCCGTGGCTGCCGGTCGCGTTCGGTTTGGGCATTGCGCTCTATTTTGCCGCCGACCGGGAACCCGCGGTCTGGGCGGCGGCAACATTGACGCTGATCGGCGTTACGCTCGCAGTTCTTGCGCGCAACCGGCCGCTGGCATTTCCGCTCGCGCTTGCCTTTGCGGCGGCTGCCGCCGGCTTTGCCACGGCAACCCTTAAAAGCGCCATCGTCGCCCATCCGGTTTTGCATTTTCCCGCATCCGGCGTCGCCATCGCGGGCTTCGTCGAGACGCGGGAAGAGCGCGAGCGCACCGATCGCATCGTCGTTCGCGTTCATCGCATCGAGGGCCGGCGGCTCAACGATGCGCCCGATCGCGTACGGGTGGCGGTGCGCAAGGGCACGGCGCCCGCCGTCGGCGCTTTCGTCGAGTTCAAGGCGCGGCTTTCTCCGCCGCTGCCGCCGCTGCGCCCCGGCGGCTACGACTTTGCCCGCGATCTGTATTTTCAGGGCATTGGCGCTTCCGGCTTCGCGCTCGGTGCAATCAAGCCGGCGCAGCCGCCGGTGCCGCCCGGATTGTGGCTGCGCTATGCGGCTTTCATCGACGGGCTGCGCGATGGCATCGACAAGCGTATTCGTGCGGTGTTGCCCGGCGACAGGGGCGCCATCGCTTCCGCGCTGATCACCGGCAAACGCGATGCCATCTCCGCGCCGGTCAACGATGCCATGTATATTTCCAGTCTTGCGCACGTGCTGTCGATCTCCGGCTATCACATGGCGGTGGTGGCGGGCATCGTGTTTTTCTTCGTGCGCGCCTCGCTCGCGCTCAGTACGGCCGCGGCCAACCGCCATCCGATAAAAAAATGGGCGGCGCTGGCGGCGCTCATTGCAGCGGCGTTCTATCTGCTGCTCTCGGGCGCGGAGGTGGCGACGCAGCGTTCATTCATCATGATCGCCATCGTGCTCATCGGCGTGATGCTCGACCGCGCGGCGCTGACATTTCGCACGCTCACGGTTGCCGCCTTCGGCGTGCTGCTGCTCGCGCCGCAATCGCTCGTGCATCCCAGTTTCCAGATGTCGTTTGCCGCGACGCTCGCCTTGATCGCGGCCTATCAACACGGTCTGCCGTGGAAGGCGGATGCGGAAACCTCACTGGGCGCCCGCGCGGCGCTGTGGGGCACGCGTGAGATCGCCGGGCTTATTCTGGCGTCGCTTGTTGCGGGCCTCGCCACCACGCTCTATGCCGCCTATCACTTTCATCGGCTGGCGCCCTATGGGGTGCTCGCCAATCTTTTTGCCATGCCGGTGGTGTCGGTGTGGGTGATGCCGATGGGCATTCTCGGCATCGTCGCGATGCCGTTCGGTTTCGACGGCATATTCTGGCGGCTGATGGGCGACGGCATCGACTGGATGATCGCAGTCGCGCTGTGGGTGACAAGCCTGCCGGGCGCGGTCGGACGTATTCAGGCGTTCGGCACCGGACCGCTGCTGATCGGCACCGCTGGGCTGCTTGTGCTTTGTCTGTTGCGGACGCCGCTGCGGTGGGTTGGGGCAGGGCTGGTGATTGCGGCCAGCCTGTGGGCGATCCAAACGCCGCGGCCCGACGTGCTGATCGCGTCAAACGGCCAGGCGGTTGCGGTGCGCGGCGCGGACGGGCGGCTTGTCGTCATGCGCAGCGGCAGCGACACTTTTGCCGTGCGCGAATGGCTCGCCGCCGACGGCGACGCGCGCACCGTCAAGGACAAGAGCTTGGCCGATGGCGTGCGTTGCGACGAGGCCGGCTGCATCGCGCGCCTTGCCGACGGACGCCTGGTTGCGCTGGCGCTTTCCGCCGAGGCGTTCGAGGAAGACTGCGCCCGCGCCGCGGTCGTGGCCAGTCCGCGCGAGGCGCCCGCCGCCTGTGCGGCGACATTGATCGACCGCAAAGTGTGGCGGCAATCCGGGGCGATGGCGTTGCGCTGGCGCGGCGATGAATTAGCTATCAGCATCGCGCGGCCCGGCGGCTATGACCGGCCGTGGTCGCGTGCGCCGCCGCCTGTGGCGGATGCCGCCGTCATGCCGACAAGCCGGCCCGTGCTGCGCGATGCCGCGCCGCGGACGGAGGATTTGGAGCCGGGGGATTAAGGACGACGGCCGCGCTTAGTAGCGCCGGAACAGCACGACCAGCTTGCCCTGGATGCGCACGCGATTGGGCGGCAGGATGCGCACCTCGTAGGAGGTGTTCGCCGGCTCCAGCGCGATCGAGGCACCGCGGCGGCGGAAGCGCTTGAGGGTTGCTTCCTCGTCGTCGATCAGTGCGACGACAATATCGCCGGTGTCGGCGGATTCCGTGCGGCGGATGAGCGCCATATCGCCGTCCAGAATGCCGGCTTCGATCATGGAATCGCCGCGCACTTCGAGCGCGAAGTGCTCGCCGGCCGTGAGCAGGTCCGCCGGCATGTTGATGACGTGGCTGCGGGTCTGGATCGCTTCGATCGGCGTGCCGGCGGCGATGCGTCCCATCACCGGCACCGCGATCGGGCGTCCGCTGTTGTCGTCTTCGGAGGTGGCGCGCACGCGGCCGAGATCGCCTTCGATCACGCTCGGGGTGAATTTGCGCGAGCGTCCGCCGCCGATGCCGTGCGCCACAGAGTCGGGCAGCTTGATCACCTCGATGGCGCGGGCTCGGTTGGGCAGGCGGCGGATGAAGCCGCGTTCCTCCAGCGCGGTGATCAGCCGGTGGATGCCGGATTTGGAACGCAGGTCCAGAGCGTCCTTCATCTCATCGAACGAGGGCGGCACCCCCTGCTCGGTGAGGCGCTCGTGGATGAAACGCAGAAGCTCGAACTGTTTGCGGGTCAGCATCGCGGGGTCCTCCCCAAAGGACGTTCGCAAGGAAGAGCAAGAACTGGTCCGAAACAAATCATGAACGGACACTATATGTTCGATACTTGTTCCGCAACCCTTTAATTTGGCGTGAACAAGTCGAAAGGCCGCTACAGGGGCAGCTTAAGGATGACACAGCGTGAACCCGCTGCCGCCGCGGGCGCGTAAGGCTCACGAATCACGAGACAATCGGCCTTTGCCAGGGTTGCCATCAAAGAGCTGTCCTGGAGCCCCGCAGGCGTCGCAATGGGCAGGCCATTGGGGTCTTTGGTGAGCGTTGCCCGCAGGTAGTCGGCACGCTCGTCATTGGCGGGCAGCGGGCGGCCGAGCAGGGCCGATTCGGGCTCGGCCGTGAGATCGCTGCGGCCGGCAAGCCGGCGGATCAGCGGCACCAGAAACAGCAAGGCGCAGACATAGGCCGAGACCGGATTTCCCGGCAGGCCGAGCACCTGCATGGCGCCGAGGCGGCCATGCATCATCGGCCGGCCGGGGCGCAGCGCCACCTTCCAAAACGACAGTTGCAGCCCCTCGGCGGCAAGCGCCTGCTGCACCAGGTCGTAGTCGCCGACCGAAGCGCCGCCGGTGGTCGCCAGGATGTCGGCTTTGGATTCGCCGGCGCGGCGCACCGCTGCGACGATGTCGTTGAGATTGTCGCGCGCAATGCCGAGATCGATGACATCTGCGCCTTCGCCGCGGGCGAGCGCCGCAATGGCAAAGCCGTTGGAATAGACGATCTCGCCCGGTCCGGGTTCCCCGCCCGGCGCCACCAGTTCATCGCCGGTGCCCAGTATCGCGACCTTGGGACGGCGATAGACCGCAACGCTGGGATGGTTCATCGCAGCAGCCAGCATCGCATCGCGTCCGGTCAGATGCCTGCCCTTGGCGAGCAGCACGTCGCCCTTGGCGAAATCCACGCCCTGGCGGCGGATATGTTTGCCCTTGATCGACGCCGAGGCGACAGCCACCCGGTCGCCGTCGCGTTTGGTGACTTCCTGGATGACCACGGTGTCGGCGCCTTCGGGCAATACGCCGCCGGTGAAGATGCGCGCGGCTTCGCCGGCACTGACATTGCCGGTAAAGGGACGTCCGGCGGCAACTTCGCCGATAGTTTTCAGCGTGACCGGCGTTTGCGCCACATCGGCCGCGCGCACCGCATAACCGTCCATGGCGGAAACATCGGCGGGTGGCTGCGTGCGCAAGGCGGCAATATCGGCGGCGAGGACGCGGCCTTGCGCTGCGGCGAGCGGCACGGTTTCAGCCGGCAATGGCTGCGCGCCGTCGAGCACGGCCTTGAGTGCCTCGGCGACCGGCATCAGCGCCACGACTTACTCCTTTGCGCGATAATGACCGGACTTGCCGCCGCTTTTTTCGATCAGGCGAATGCCCTCGATGTGCATCTCGCGCTCGACCGCCTTGACCATGTCGTAGATCGTGAGGCACGCGATCGACACCGCGGTCAGCGCCTCCATCTCGACACCGGTCTGGCCCAGTACCTTTACGGTTGCACGCACGATCACGCCCGGCAGCGCGCGATCGGGCTCAATGTCGACTTCGACTTTTGTGATGTGGAGCGGATGGCAAAGCGGGATCAGCCCGTGGGTGCGCTTGGCCGCCATGATGCCGGCGAGCCGCGCGGCGCCGAGCACGTCGCCCTTTTTTGCGTTTCCCCTGATGACGAGATCGAGCGTTTCTTTTTTCATCAGCACCCGGCCCTCGGCGATCGCGAGCCGTTCGGTTGAGTCCTTGGCGGAAACGTCGACCATGCGCGCTTGCCCGCGCGCGCCGAGATGCGTCAGCGTCTTTGCGCCGGCAGTGCTTTTTCCGCCCGGCTTTTTGGTCGCTGCTTTCTTCTTTGCCACGGGTTCTACTCCGCCGCCGCGCGGCGCGGCTCGCGCGCCAGCAAGGCCCGCGTTGCCGCCGCCACATCGTCCTGGCGCATCAGGCTCTCGCCGACGAGGAAAGTCGAGATGCCGCATTTGGCAAGCCGCGCCAGATCGGCGGGCGCATTGAGGCCGCTTTCGCCCACCGCGACGCGCTCGCGCGGCAGCATCGGCGCCAAACGCTCGCACACGCCGAGCGATGTCGCAAAAGTTCGCAGATCGCGGTTGTTGATGCCGATCAGGCGGGAGCGCAATTTAAGCGCGCGCGTAAGCTCCGCCTCGTCGTGCACTTCGAGGAGCACATCCATGCCGAGCGCGAAGCTTGCGTCCTCGATGTCTTTCGCGGCCGCATCGCTCACCGCCGCCATGATGATGAGAATGCAGTCGGCGCCAAGC
Source organism: Rhizobium sp. Q54 (assembly GCA_945861895.1). Lineage (GTDB taxonomy): Bacteria > Pseudomonadota > Alphaproteobacteria > Rhizobiales > Xanthobacteraceae > Pseudolabrys. Next base: position 44,593 of record CAMAWF010000003.1, on the reverse strand, counting down.
GCGCGCGATTCCACCACCTGGTACGGCTCATAGATGAAATCCTTGCGCAGCGCCGGCAGCTTTGTCGCCGCGCGCGCAAGGGTGAGGAATTCAGGCTTGCCCTGGAACGAGGGCGCGTCGGTGAGCACCGAAAGGCAGCATGCGCCGCCGGCCTCAAATGCGCGCGCGAGCGCGGGCGGATCGAAATCGGCGCGGATGAGGCCCTTCGACGGGCTCGCCTTCTTGATCTCGGCGATCAGCGCGTAATTGCCGCCGGCAAGACGGCGTTCGATCGCGCGCAGAAAGCCGCGCGGCGCATCCGCCGCTTTGGCCGCGTGTTCCACCTCTCCGAGCGGGCGCGCACGCTTGGCGGCGGCGATCTCTTCGCGTTTGTATGTTTCGATTCTGGCGAGGATGTCGGGCATGGCCTAGCCATTGGAGACGGCGATCAGCCGCTCCAGCCGGGCTTTGGCATCGCCGCTGTCGACCGCCTTGGCGGCGAGCGCAACGCCTTCCTTCAAATCCTTGACCTTGCCGGCGACCACCAGGCCCGCGGCGGCATTGATGACGGCGATATCGCGGAACGCGGTGTTTTTTCCTTGCAGCACATCGCGCAGCGCCGCGGCATTGGCCGCCGCATCGCCGCCGCGCAATTGCTCCGGCTTGACCTTCTTCAAGCCGACATCCTCGGGCGCGATCTCGAAGGTGCGGACCTTGCCGTTTTCCAGCGCCGCGACGCTGGTCGGCCCCGACGTGGTGATCTCGTCGAGCCCATCGGAGCCGTGCACCACCCAGATGCTTTCTGAGCCGAGATTTTTCAGCACATGTGCCATCGGTTCGATCCATTGCCGCGAGAAGACGCCGATCATCTGGCGCTTGACGCCGGCCGGATTCGACATCGGTCCGAGCAGATTGAAGATCGTGCGGGTGCCAAGTTCGACGCGCGTCGGTCCGACATTTTTCATCGCCGGATGATGCGCGGGCGCAAACATGAAACCGATGCCGGCCTCGCGGATGCAGCGGCCGACCTGCGCGGGATTAAGATCGATCTTGACGCCGAGCGCGCCGAGCACGTCGGCTGCGCCCGACTTCGACGACAGCGCGCGGTTGCCGTGCTTGGCGACCGGCACGCCGGCGCCCGCGACGATCAGCGCGGCGCAGGTCGAGATGTTGTACGAGCCGGAGGCGTCGCCGCCGGTGCCGACCACGTCGATGGCGTTTGTCGGCGCATCCACTTTCAGCATCTTGGCGCGCATGGTGGTCACCGCGCCGGTAATCTCGTCGATGGTCTCGCCGCGCACGCGCAGCGCCATCAGCAAGCCGCCCATCTGCGAGGGCGTCGCTTCGCCCGACATCATGCGGTCGAAGGCGTGCGCGGCTTCCTCGCGCGTGAGCGAAGCGCCGGTCGCGGCCTTGGCAATCAACGCCTTGAATTGATCGGTCACGGCAAATCCCTCAATGCACGCGTTCGCGCGCCGGCGATTTCCGCGCCGAGCGATGCGCCGCATTCCACTGCGCCGCCAGTTCGAGAAAATTCTTCAGGATCAAATGGCCATGTTCCGACGCGATGCTTTCGGGATGAAATTGCACGCCATGCACGGCAAGTTTCGCATGCGCGATGCCCATGATGATCTTGTCGGCGGTTTCCGCCGTCACGTTAAGATCGCGCGGCAAATTCGCGCGGTTCACCATCAGCGAATGATAGCGCGTCGCCTTGAACGGTCCGTTGATGCCGCGGAAAACGCCATCGGCTTTGTGCGCAATTTCGGAAAGCTTGCCGTGCACCGGCACCGGCGCGCGCACGACTTCGCCGCCGAAAGCCTGACCGATGGCCTGGTGGCCGAGACAAACGCCGAGGATCGGCGTCGTCGGCGCCGCCTGCTTGATGAGATCGAGGCAGATGCCCGCTTCGTTCGGCGTGCAGGGCCCGGGCGAGAGCACGATGGCGTCGGGCTGCGCCGCGATGACCTCATCGACCGCGATCTTGTCGTTGCGGTGCACGGCGACGTGCGCCCCCAATCCCCCCAGGTAATGGACGAGATTGAAGGTGAAACTGTCGTAATTGTCGATCAAAACGATCATGTTCTTGTGCCCGCTCAAGGTCTTACGGTGCGACCGGAGAGGGGTCAAGGCAAGCGCGCGATCATGCTCGCTCTACTGCCCGCGTTTTGCGGCGCTGGCAAAGCGCTGTGCTTCCTCGGCGGCACGAAACAGTGCCTTGGCCTTGTTGATGCATTCCTGCTGCTCGGAGGCGGGGTCGCTGTCGGCGACGATGCCGGCGCCGGCCTGCACATACATTTTGCCGTCCTTCACCAAGGCGGTGCGCAGCACGATGCAGGTGTCCATCTCGCCGTCGGCGGAAAAATAACCGACGCAACCGGCATAGAGGCCGCGCTTTTCCTTTTCCAACTCGTCGATGATTTCCATGGCGCGCACCTTCGGCGCGCCCGACACGGTGCCGGCGGGAAACCCGGCGGCGAGCGCATCGAGCGCATCGTGCTTGACGGTGAGATCGCCCTCGACGTTGGAGACGATGTGCATCACTTGACTGTAGCGCTCGATGAAGAACTGATCGGTGACGGTCACGCTGCCGATTTTCGCGACGCGGCCGACATCGTTGCGTCCGAGATCGAGCAGCATCAGATGTTCGGCGCGCTCCTTGGGATCGGCGAGCAATTCCTCTTCCAGCGCCTTGTCCTCGTGCGGCGTAGCGCCACGCGGGCGCGTACCGGCGATCGGGCGGATGGTGACGCGGCCGCCGCGCACGCGCACCAGAATTTCCGGGCTCGATCCGGCAACCGCGAAACCGCCGAAATCGAGAAAATAAAGAAACGGCGCCGGATTGACACGCCGCAACGCGCGGTAAAGCGCAAACGGCGAGAGCGCGAACGGCGCCTCGAAGCGCTGCGACAGCACCACCTGGAACACGTCGCCGGCCGCGATATAGTTCTTCGCCCTGAGCACCATGGCGCGATAGTCGGCGGGCGTCGTGTTGGATGCCGGCGCAACCGCGAGCGGCCCGGCATCGCTGTCGGCGGATTTGTCGAGCGGGCGGTCGAGGCTTTCAACAATGCGCGTAAGCCGCGCGACCGCCTGCGCGAGCGCCGCCTTCGCGCCGATGCCGGGTTGCGGGCGCACCGGCGTCACCACGGTGATGGAATCTTTCACCGCGTCGAACACCACGACCAGCGTCGGGCGGATCAAAATTGCATCGGGAATGCCGATCGGGTCGGGATTGGGCGCGGGCAATTCCTCCATCAGCCGCACCATGTCGTAGCCGAGATAGCCGAACACGCCCGCCGCCATCGGCGGCAGATCGTCGGGCAGCGCGATCCGGCTCTCGGCAATCAACGCGCGCAAGGCTTCGAGCGGCGGTTGCGGGCAGGGCGTGAAAACCGCCGCCGTGCCGGCCTGGCGATTGACCTCGGCGCGGTTTGCCTGCGCGCGCCAGATCAGATCGGGGTCGAGCCCGATGATCGAGTAGCGGCCGCGCACCGCGCCGCCTTCCACCGACTCGAGCAGAAAACTCATCGGCTTGCCGCCGCCGATCTTGAGGAACGCCGAGACCGGCGTTTCCAGATCGGCAACCAGCGTGGTCCACACCACCTGCGGCTCGCCGCGCGCATAACGTTGCGCGAAGGCGTCTTCCGAGGGCTCGATCTGCATAGTCTAGTTCGTGCTGCCGCCGACGACTTGAGCGAGCGCCGCCTGATTGATGCTCACGCCTATCTCGGATTGGATCTGCGCGATATATTCGTTTACCAAATCTTCGACGGTTGCGGAGCGCAGCGTGTCGGCTAGCCGCTTGGCATCCGCCGCGGCGGTATCGAATTTAGGCACGATCACGTCGGTCACGCGGAACACAACGCGCATGTTCTGCGTCGCACCTTCGACGCTCGCCGGTTCGCCCTTCGGCGTGCGGAATGCGCTTTCGATCGCCTTGGCGGGAACCGGATCGCTGGCGCGGCCGCGTTGCAGACCCTTCGCATTTTCAAGCTTGACGCCGTCGGCGCGCGCGAGTTCGGCGAAATTGCCGCCGGTTTTGAGCTTGCTCACGATATCGTCGGCCTTGGTCTTGAGGCGGGCGGCGATCTCGTCATCGCGCCAGCGCGTCTCGACCTGGGCTTTGACTTCTTCCAGCTTGCGTTCGTGCGAAGGCACAATGCCGCCGACCTCGTACCAGACATAGCCGCCGCCCGGCTGCTGCATCGGATCGTTCTCGACGCCGACATCGCTCGCATAGGCGGCCGAAATGACATCGATGCCGGCCGGCATGTCGGGCACCTGCGCGCCATCGGGCGCGCGGCCGGAACGGTCGATCGATTCGATGGTGCGGGCCGGCACCCCGAGCTTTTGCGCGACTTCGGCGAGCGATGAACCGCCGGCGCGGCCGTCTTCGATTTTGTCGTAGAGCGCGATGATTTCGGATTTGGCGCGGGTGGCGGCGAGCTCGCCTTTGATCCGCGGCGCCACCTGCTCGAAGCTCAGTGTCTGCGCCGGCTCGATCTTGGCGGCCTGAACGATCGCCGTGCCGAACCGGCCGGTGACCGGCGCGCTGGCTTCGCCTTGTTTGAGCGCAAAGGCAGCATCGGCGACAACCGGATCGATGATCGCGGACTTTGCAATCGTGCCGAGATCGATGTCGCTGTCCTTGAGCCCGCGCTCGGCCGCCAAGGCCGAGAAGGTCAATCCCTTGGCGATGCGCTCGGATGCCGCGCGCGCGTCCTCGGCGTTCGGAAATACGATCTGCCGCACATGGCGGCGCTCGGGCGTGCCGTAGCCGGCGCGATTTTCATCATAAACGCGCTTGGCGTCGGCGTCGGATACCGCCGGCCAGCGCGTCTGATCGGCGGGAGAAAGCGCGACCAGCACCAGTTTGCGATATTCCGGCGCGCGGAAAAGAATTTTGCGCTCCTCGAAATATTTTGCCAGCGCTTCCGGCGTCGGCGCGCCGATGTTGCCGGCCTGTGCCGGACCGAGCGCGGCATATTCGATGCTGCGCTGTTCGTTGCGGTAGCGGTCGACGGCGGCCAGCGCGACCGTCGGGGGATTCAATCCGCCGGTAAGCGTTTCGACGATTTGGCGGCGCAGCAGGATGCGGCGTTGCTCGGCGACATAGCGCGGCTCGGTAAAGCCGGCCTGGCGGATCGTCTGCTCGAAGCGGAGCCGGTCGAATTGTCCGCCGATGCTCCGGAAGTTGGGGTCCGAGGTGATGGCGCTGGCAATCTCGGCATCGGAAAGGCCGAGGCGGAGTTCGCGCACGCGCTCGTCGAGGGCGGTTTCCGCGACCAGCTGGCCGAGCAATTGCCGGTCGAGCCCGAGCGCGCGCACTTGATCCGGCGTCAGCGGGCGGCCGAGGCGGCGGCCGAATTGCTGCAGGCGGTCGGTGTAATAATTCCGGAACTGCTCGATGCCGATTTCGGTGCGGCCGATCTTGGCCACGGTCGAAAGCCCGAAGCCGCGAAAGATGTCGCCGATGCCCCACACCGCGAAGCTTATGACCAGCAGGCCCATGATGACCGACAAGACGATCTTGCCGAGCCAATTGGCTGAAGCTTTGTGGATACCTCGGAGCATGGGCGGCGCCTGACGGTGGATGGAGGAAGTGCCGCCGGTGGGCGGCAAGGCCGGCAACAGCCGGTATCGACCCGCATCATAGGGACCGGGCCAAATCCCTGCAATACAAGACGGATTGGGCGGCAGGCGGTAACGACCTTTCGAGTCTGATCGGCTCCGATTGAATCGGGGCCCGGCTCCATCTTTTTGTTTGAGCATGATCTTTTCCGAAAACCGGTTCCCACTTTTCGGGATCATGCTCTGGCGCCCACCGGGACGCTCTGCTAACCGCTCGCTGACAGGGAAAACGGATATGGCGCAGGCTTCGCTCCGCCCGCTGGTCGCGGGCAACTGGAAGATGAACGGGCTCAAGGCTGCGGCCGCCGAACTTGAGCAGATCGTCGCCGGTGCGCAGGCTTTGGCGGGCAAGGCCGATCTCATGATTTGTCCGCCGGCAACCCTGATCGCGAGCTTTGCCGCGGTGGCGCGCGGCTCGGCGGTGGCGATCGGCGCGCAGGATTGTCACGCAGAGGCGTCCGGCGCCCACACCGGCGACCTGTCGGCGGAGATGCTGGCGGATGCCGGTGCCAGCGCCGTCATCGTCGGCCATTCCGAGCGCCGCAGCGATCACAACGAGAGCGATGCCGCTGTCAAGGCGAAGGCGCTGGCCGCGCGCCGCGCCGGGCTCACCGCCATTCTCTGCATCGGCGAGACCCACGCGCAGCGCAAAAACAATGAGACGCTTGCCGTCGTTGCCCGCCAGCTCGCGGGCTCGCTGCCGGAGGGCGCGGCCGGCTCCAATATTGTGATCGCCTATGAGCCGGTCTGGGCGATCGGGACCGGCCTGACGCCGACGCCGGATGACGTGGCCAAAGTGCATGCCTTCATCCGCCAGCAGTTGCGCGAACGCCTTGGCGGCGAGGGCGAGCGGGTCCGCATTCTCTATGGCGGCTCGGTCAAACCGGAAAATGCGCCGCAATTGCTCAAATTGGCCGATGTTGGCGGTGCGCTGGTCGGCGGGGCAAGCCTGAAAGCCAATGATTTTCTGGGTATCGCAGCCGTTTACCGCTAGCCGCCTGCGGGGTGGAAAACTGCCGGCCGATCGTGTAGAGACCGCGGCGAATTCCTATATGAGCGGGAACAAGCGCTCACGGGCGGCAAGCCCGGCGCTGAGCTTTTGAGCGGATTGGTCAATGCAGCACGTTGTCATCGTCATTCACCTGATGCTGGTCGTCGGCCTGATCGGCGTCGTCCTGTTGCAGCGCTCCGAAGGGGGCGGGCTCGGGATCGGCTCGGGCGGCGGCTTCATGAGCAGCCGCGGCACCTCCAATGTGCTCACCCGGGCGACCGCGGTGCTGGCCGGGCTATTCTTTGTCACCAGCCTGGTGCTTTCGATCCTGGCCGGGGTCGACCGCAAACCGGCTTCGATCCTGCAAGGCGGATCGGGTGCCCCGCAGGCTCCCGGCGCGCCGGCTCCGCTCGGCGGCGCGGGTGGCGGCGTACTCGATACGCTGCGGCAGCAAAGCGAGCCGCCGGGGCCGCCGCAGGCGCCCCGCTCGCAGTGAGAACGTGGATAGCGAAGGGCCGGGAAACCGGCCCTTCGGCGTTATGGGCCCCGGCTGTGCGGCGGGCGCCGGCCTGGGTTCATGGTTTGCTTGAGAGTATAGATACAAATGACTGTAAATGCTTGTAAATTAAAGCTAGCTCACAGGAGAATAGCAACCTTGCCGTTTTCACACTCGTCGAATCGATTCGGCCCGGCTAAAGCTTGAGCCCCATGGCGCGGTATATTTTTATCACCGGCGGCGTGGTCTCCTCACTCGGCAAGGGTCTCGCATCGGCAGCCCTCGGCGCAGTGCTGCAAGCGCGCGGCTACAAGGTGCGCCTGCGCAAGCTCGACCCTTATTTGAACGTCGATCCCGGCACCATGTCGCCGTATCAGCACGGCGAGGTTTTCGTCACCGACGATGGGGCGGAGACCGATCTCGATCTCGGGCACTACGAGCGCTTCACCGGCCGCCCCGCCAACCGGCAGGACAACATCACCACCGGGCGCATCTACCAGGACATTCTCGCCAAGGAGCGCCGCGGCGATTATCTCGGCGCGACCATTCAAGTCATCCCGCACGTCACCAATGCGATCAAGGAATTCATCCGCGAGGGCAATGACGGATTCGACTTCGTGCTGTGCGAAATCGGCGGCACCGTCGGCGACATCGAAGGGCTGCCGTATTTCGAAGCCATCCGCCAGCTTGGCAACGACCTGCCGCGCCAGCACGCGATCTACATCCACCTCACGCTGCTGCCGTTCATCCCGAGCGCCGGCGAGCTGAAAACCAAGCCGACGCAGCATTCGGTGAAGGAACTGCGCTCGATCGGCATTCAGCCAGACATCCTGTTGTGCCGTACCGACCGGCCGATCCCGGAGGCCGAGCGGCGCAAGCTCGGGCTGTTCTGCAACGTGCGCGAAGGCGCGGTGATCGAGGCGCGCGACGTCGACAACATCTATGCGGTGCCGGAGGCCTATCATGCCGCCGGGCTCGACACCGAAGTGCTTGCCGCTTTCGGCATTGAAACCGGTGCGCCGCCCGATCTCGCGCGCTGGCGGCTGATCAACGAGCGCGTGCACAATCCCGAAGGCGCGGTGACCATCGCCATCGTCGGCAAATACACCGGGCTGAAGGACGCCTATAAATCGCTGATCGAGGCGCTCTCGCACGGCGGCATCGCCAACAAAGTGAAGGTCAATCTCGACTGGATCGAATCCGACGTCTTCGAAAGCGAAGACCCGACGCCGCTGCTCGAACACGTCAACGGCATCCTGGTGCCGGGCGGTTTCGGTCAGCGCGGCGCCGAGGGCAAGATCAAGGCGGCGCAGTTCGCGCGCGAGCGGCATGTGCCGTATTTCGGAATCTGCTTCGGCATGCAAATGGCGGTAATCGAAGCGGCGCGTAATCTCTGCGGCATCGCGGAAGCCAATTCGACCGAGTTCGGCGCCACCACGGCGCCGGTGGTCGGCCTGATGACCGAATGGCTCAAAGGCAACGAATTGCAAAAGCGCGCATCGAACGGCGATCTCGGCGGCACCATGCGGCTTGGCGCCTATCCGGCGGTGCTCACGCGCGGCAGCCGGGTGGCGGAGATTTACGGCACGACCGAAATCTCCGAGCGCCACCGCCACCGCTACGAGGTCAATACCACCTACAAGGGCCGCCTCGAACAGCGCGGCATGCGCTTCTCCGGCATGTCGCCCGACGGCATCCTGCCGGAGATCATCGAATACGAGGACCATCCCTGGTTCATCGGCGTGCAATTTCATCCCGAACTCAAATCGCGCCCGTTCGAGCCGCATCCGCTGTTCTCCTCGTTCATCGGCGCTGCGGTGGACCAGAGCCGGCTTGTCTGACCGGCCGCGAGGCTCTATGGGGATCGGTGTGTTGACGATTGTCCCTGAGGGGTGCGGCCGTTGCCGCCGCCAACGATGACATTTCCCGATTTCACCAAATTATTGCCGTCCGTCGAAAACGCAAAATTTCCACCGCAATTCTGGCTCGTCATCCTGTGGCTGCTGCTGGTGGTGCCGACCATCAGCCTGCGCGGCGCACACTATGAGGAAGGCACCGTCATCGCCCTGGCGCGCGGCGCGCTCGAGGGTCACTGGCTGGAGCCGTCTCTTTACGACATCCGCTTCATCGAACGGCCGGTGTTGCTGTCCTGGCTGCTGGCGGCGCTGGGGAGTGCCGCAGGACACGTGGACCTCTGGCTGGCGCGGCTGGTCATCGTGGCGCTTTATCTCGCGAGCGGGCGGCTGATATTTGCGCTGGTACGGCGGCACGCGAGCCCGCTTGCGGCGCTGTTTGCCGCCGCCTGCTTCTTCGTCTCGCCAATGCTGTTGCAGAAGGTGACGACGGCGGAACCGGACCTGCTGCTGTCGCTGCTGATCTTCGCGGCGTTTGTCGTCTGGTGGAACGGCGAACAACATCGAAATGTCGGTGCGCTGCGCTGGGCCGCCGTCGGCTTGCTGCTGGCCGCTGCCGGGCTTACCAAGGGTCCGCAGCCGCTGGCGTATTTTTTTCTCGGCGTCGGCGTCTATGTTTTGCTCAAGCGGCGGTGGAGCGGCGTGTTCGGCTTGATGCTGGCGGGCGCGATCGCCGGCGGCCTGATCGGTCTTTGGTATTACGCGGTCTATCAGCCGGGCGATCTCGGCACCTGGATGTCGCACGGCAGGCTCAATCTCAAGCTCTCGCCATTGAACTATATCTTCGATCTGTCGGGATTCGGCTTCACGCTGATCCTGAAACTTCTTCCCGGCATCTTGCTCGCGGTCCCGGCGGCGGTGGCGGCCTGGCGCAATTCGAGCGAGCGCCGCAACGATCTCGTGCTTGCGCTGGCGCTCTATGCGCTTTGCTGCACGCTGGTGCTGATGTTTTGGCCGGGCACGCAGGGGCGTTATGCGATGCCGATGACGTTTGCAATTGCCGCGCTCGCAGGCCTTGCTTTCGACCGCCTGCGCAGCGAGCAACCTGCGCTCGTCAACATGTCGGTTGCAGTCTTGTGCGGACTGACCGCCTACAAGCTCATCCTCAATTGGCTGGTGATGCCGCTGGCGCCCGCGCTGTTCGACCGCACGCGCGCCGAGGGTCGGCTGATCTCGGCGGCGGTCGAGCAACATCCGGCCCCGCTCAGGCTATCGAGCGATCTCCGCTTCAATTACAATGTGCTGGTTCATGTCGATGCGCCAAAGCGCATCGTCAAGGACATCGTTGCCGCGGCGAACGCACCCGGATGGATGATCGTGACGCCGGCGCAGGAACAACAGTTGCGCGCGGCCCGGCCCGGCTTGCGCATCGTCCGCCATCTTGTATTACCGCAAATGAACGGCGCCTATCTGGTCGAGATTGCCGCCAACTGAACCGATCATGCAAAGTGAAAATCCCAATAGACAAACCGGCGGCAAGGATTCGGCCGTAGTGCCGCAAATCGACATCATCGTGCCGACCTATTGCGAGCGCGACAACGTTGCGCTGCTGATCGAAAAGATCGACAAGGCGCTCGCCGGCATCGCCTGGGGCATCGTCTTTGTCGACGACAATTCGCCCGACGGCACCGCGGCGCTGGCGAAATCCATCGGCGCAGATGATGCGCGCGTGCGCTGCATCCGCCGCATCGGACGGCGCGGTCTTGCCGGCGCCTGCATCGAAGGCATGCTGGCAAGCCAGGCGCCCTTCGTTGCGGTGATGGACGCGGATTTGCAGCATGACGAAACCCTGCTGGCACAAATGCTCAAGCAACTGAGTGCCGGCAAGGCCGACATCGTGGTGGGGAGCCGTTACCTTGGCGGCGAGGGTGGCGGCATGTCGGCGCGCCGCGTTTCCGCCAGCCGGTTTGCCGGCGTCGTTGCGCGCCGCCTGCTCGGCATCACGGCGACCGACCCGATGAGCGGCTTCTTCGCCATGCGGCGCGCGGTATTCGACGACGTTGCGCCGCGTCTATCGACGCAGGGCTTCAAGATACTGGCTGATATTCTTTCATCGGTCGGGACCGACGTTCGCGTCATGGAATTGCCGTTCACGTTCCGCAGCCGGATGCATGGAACCAGCAAGCTCGACAGCAAGGTGATACTCGACTTCGCCGATGTGCTGCTGGCGCGGGCGGTGGGAAATCTGGTGCCGGCGCGCTTTCCGTATTTCATGATCGTCGGCGGCAGTGGCGTCGCCGTCCATCTGATCGTGCTCAAGCTCAGCCTGTCGCTGTTTGCGGTTCCATTTCTCACCGCCCATATCGTCGCCACCATGGTGGCGATCGCCAGCAATTTCTTCCTCAACAATATGCTGACCTATCGCGACCAGCGGCTGTCCGGATTGGACATGCTCTATGGCTTGCTGTTTTTTTACGTCATCTGCTCGATCGGCGCGTTCAGCAATATCGGCGTTGCCAACTGGCTCTATGCCAATCAATCGAGCTGGTGGCTTGCCGGCCTGCTCGGCTCGCTGGTCGGACTGGTGTGGAACTTCGCGCTGTCGAGCACCTTCGTCTGGCGCGCGCGTTGATGCCGCGCGGCCTCGATCACGTCGTTCATGCGGTGCGCGATCTCGATGCCGCGGCCGAGCTTTATCGCCGCATGGGATTTACCGTCGGTGCGCGCAACCGGCATTCCTGGGGCACGCACAATCGCATCGTGCAGTTGCCGGGCTTCTTCATCGAATTGCTGACGGTGGCCGAGCCCGAAAAACTTGGGAGCGATGGATTTTCAAAACTGTTCGGCGCGTTCAACCGCGATTTTCTAAACGAGAACGAAGGGCTGTCGCTGCTGATCCTTGAATCCGCGGATGCCGCGGCCGACGAGCGCGCCTTCCGCGCTGCCGGCATCGCCAACTCCGAGACGTTGCATTTCGAACGCGAAGGCAAGCGGCCGGACGGATCTGCGGTGAAGGTGGCTTTCACGCTTGCGTTTGCGCGCGATGCGGCGGCGCCCGGCACGAGTTTCGCCGTCTGTCGGCAACACTACCCGGAAAACTTCTGGAACCCGGCGCTCCAGCAGCACGCCAACTGGGTCACGGGCGTGTCCGGCGTTGTTCTGGCGGCGGCGCGGCCGAATGCGCACCGCGAATTTCTGGCCGCCTTTGCCGGGCAACCGGATGTGCGGGAGAATGCCGGCGGGATTGCCGTCGCGACCCCGCGCGGCGAGATTGCCGTCATGGGCCAGATTGCGTTTCGCGGCGCGTTCGGGATTGCGCCGGCGTCATCGGCCCACGGCGCGCGGCTTGCCGCCTTGCGCTTTGTCGTCGGCGACATCGCATCGACCCTGAATGTATTGCAAAGCGGTAATGTCGCGGCCGTCGCGCATGGCAACCAGATCGTGGTAGGCGCCGGGACCGCGATGGGCGCCACAATCGTTTTCGAAAAGGCGGGTACGGTGGGCCGTTGACCGCGCCGCCGCCGCCCTTCATGGTCCGCCCCGCAAGGATTTGAATCGACCGTGGACAAAGACCCGATCCCAAACGCCATCGTCGCAGTCGGCGAGGTAAAATTCGGCAATGCGCTGCCGCTCGCGCTGATCGCCGGGCCGTGCGCGCTGGAGAGCCGCGACCACGGCCTGGAAATGGCGTCCGCGCTCAAGGAGATCGCCGGGCGGCTCGGCATCGGCTTTGTGTTCAAGACATCGTTCGACAAGGCCAACCGCACGTCGGCGAAATCCGCGCGCGGCATCGGTCTCGATCAGGCGTTGCTGATATTCGCGGAAATCCGCGAGAAAGTTCGCGTGCCGGTGCTCACCGACGTGCACGATGCGGAACAATGTGCGCGGCTCGCCAAGGCGGTCGACATATTGCAGATACCGGCATTCCTGTGCCGGCAGACCGATTTGCTGGTCGCCGCGGCAAAGACCGGCTGCGTGGTCAACGTCAAGAAAGGACAGTTCCTCGCGCCCTGGGACATGAAAAACGTGGTCGAGAAAATCACCGGCGCGGGCAATCGCAATGTACTCGTCACCGAGCGCGGGGTGTCGTTCGGCTACAACACGCTGGTCTCCGACATGCGCGCGCTGCCGGTGCTGAAAAAAACCGGAGCGCCGGTTATTTTTGACGCCACCCATTCGGTGCAGCAGCCGGGCGGGCAGGGCACATCGTCGGGCGGCGAGCGCGAATTCGTGCCGGTGCTGGCGCGCGCGGCGGTGGCGGTGGGCGTCGCAGGCGTTTTCATCGAAACGCATCAGGACCCGGACAAGGCGCCGTCAGATGGCCCCAACATGCTGCCGCTCAAGGACATGGAGCCGTTGCTGCGCCGCCTGGTTGAATTCGACCGCCTGGCCAAGCGCTAAAAAACATTTGCCACGTCGCGCTCGCGCAGCATGAACCGCTTCCTCAATATTCTCGCTTTCGTCTGTTTTTCGACGACGCTGTTCACGCGTGCAACCGACCCCGTGATCCCGCAGATCGCGGCGGCGCTGGCGGTCGAGCCCGCGACCGCGGCGCTGCTTTCGACCGGCTTTGCCTTGCCCTATGCGCTGGTGCAGCCGGTGCTGGGCGCGCTCGCCGACATGCTCAGCAAGACGCGGCTGATGACCATCTGCATGGTCGTGCTGGTTGTCGCCACGGTTGTCGGCGGCATGGCGACGGATTTTCATGTGCTGATGGTGACGCGCGTCATCGCCGGGCTCGCCGGCGGCGGCGTGTTTCCGATCGCGCTCGCGGTTGCCGGTGATCGCGTGCCGGTGGCGCAGCGGCAGGTCGCCATCGGCCGCCTGCTGTTCGCCGCCATGAGCGGTAATCTGCTGGGCGCGTTCGGCGCTGGCGTCATCGGTGACTTGATCGGCTGGCGCGGCGTGTTCTTCGTCATGGCGCTGATCGGGCTTGTCGGGGTCATTGCCGCCGTCCGCGGTTTCCGTGACGACCCCGATGCTGCGCCCGGCCGTTTCGATCTGTCGTCGCTTGGGCCGAACTACCGCACGATCTTCGGCAATCCCTTGGCGAAAATCTGCTACGGCGCGGTGCTGCTCGAAGCGCTGTTTCTGTTCGGCATCTTTCCGCACATGGCTGCATTGCTGCAAGCGGACGGCGAGACGCGCGCATCGATCGCCGGGCTTGTCATTGCCGGCTTCGGCATCGGCGGCATCGTCTACACCTTCATGGTGTCGTGGCTGCTCGCGACCATTGGCGAGCGCCGCTTGATGCTCAGCGGCGGCGCGGTGATGGCGTTCTGCCTGCTGGCGATTGCGCTGCGGCTATCCTGGCCGTGGGAGTTTGCGATTTTCATGTTGGCCGGATTCGGCTTTTATCTGCTGCACGGCATCATCCAGATCTATGCCAGCGAACTGGCGCCGGCCGCGCGCGGATCGACGATGGCGCTGCATTCCTGCTTTTTCTTTCTCGGCCATGCCGCCGGACCGGTGGTTTATAGCGTCGGCATCGCCGGCGTAGGCTTGACGCCGGTGCTGCTCACGGGTGCTGCGAGCCTGGTGGCGGTCGGCATCATCTGCGCGCGCAGGCTGCGCCGTCCCGCGGCGCCAATAAAAAACTGACCGCCGCTGGTCGTCCCGGCATGGTGATTTTTGCAGCGATATGCGGCATGCTCGCGCGACAAGGATTGCTCGCAACAATAGGAGAGCACGATGGTGATGCAGTCGCTTGCGGGATTGCCGGCGTTTGTCGCCTATTTTTGCCTGTCGGCATTCGCCATCATCGTCTATCTCCTGATCTATACGCGCATCACGCCGCACAACGAATTCGATCTGATCCGCAAAAACGTGCCGGGCGGGGCGATCGCGCTCGGCTTGAGCATGTTGGGATTTGCTCTGCCGGTCGCGAGCGCGGTGGCGCATTCCGCCGACATTGTCGATTGCGCGATCTGGAGCGTGATCGCGCTTGTCGTGCAGATCATCGTCTATTTCGTCGCGCGCATAGCGGTGCCGGAAATGTCCCGGCGCATCGCGGCGGGCGAGCTTGCGCCGGCAATCTGGCTGGGACTTGCATCGGTGACCGCCGGGTTGCTCAGCGCCGCCTCGATGAGCTGGTGAGGCGGCGGTGAAACGCTCCTCCCAGGTTGCCCTGCTGCTGCTGGGGGTTACCGGCGTGGGTGCGTCGGGACTTTCTCTCTCCATGAAAAAGCCCGACGATTGTGTCGCGCCGCCGGCGGCCGGCGCCGCCGCGCCGCAGTCCCCGGCGCCGGGTGCAATCGCGCCGCAAACGCTGGCGCCCGGCGCGCCCGCAGTGCTGCTGCCGCCATGCCCGCCGCAGCGCCGCTCGGCCTGGACCACCAGCAATCGCACTAATTGGTCGCGGTCAAATTTTTCGTCCTCATCGCGGCAAAGCGGAGTGCGAACCTCCACCGTCCCGACCAGCCGCAGCGGATCGTCGTCGCGCAGCACCACGCGCAGCGGCTTCGGCTCGACCGGGCGCTCGGTCAGCTCGCATTCCTCGGGAAGCTGACCGGCGATGCAGCGCGTCGCTTGCAAAGAGCGTCCCGACTGGCGCGAGCGCGCGGAAGCGGTCGGATTTAACTTCCATAGCATCGACGGCGAGCCCTATTGGGACGAGCGCGCGTACTACGCATTCACGCTGCAACAGATCGAGCGCGACCTCGAAGCCCCGACGGCCGAGCTCGATCAAATGTGCCGCGAACTGGTGACGCGCGCCGTCGACGACGAAAATATCCTGCGGCGGCTAGCCATTCCGGTGCCGTTCTGGAACTGGATCGCGCGCAGCTGGAAGGGCGGCGATCCCAGCCTCTATGGCCGTTTCGATTTTCGCTACGACGGCAAGGGAGCGGCCAAGCTGCTCGAATACAACGCCGATACGCCGACCGCGGCGCTGGAGACCGGCGTGTTTCAGTGGATGTGGCTGGAGCAGGCGATCGAAAGCAAGCTGCTGCCGAAGACCGCCGATCAATTCAATTCCCTGCACGAGCGGCTGATCGAGGGCTGGAAGAGCATCGGCAAAGGTCGCCGCCTGCATCTCACCGGCATGCTGGAAGCACCGGAGGACGCCGGCACCATCGCCTATCTTGAGGATTGCGCGCGGCAGGCCGGGCTCGCGACATCTGTTTTGCCGGTCGATGCGATCGGCAAAACGGGCGGCGGACAATATGTCGATGTTGAAAACCGGCCGATCGAACTGCTGTTCAAGCTCTATCCGTGGGAATGGCTGATGCGGGAAGAATTCGGCGCGTCGCTGCTGGGCGCCACCACGCAATTCGTCGAGCCGCCGTGGAAGGCTATCCTTTCCAACAAAGGCATTCTGCCGCTGCTGTGGGAAATGTTCCCGCAGCATCCCAATCTGCTGCCGGCCTATTTCGACAACGACGCGGCCGCCGCAGCGCTCGGATCGTCGTTTGTGCGCAAGCCGCTGTATTCGCGCGAGGGCGCCAATGTCGCGCTCGTCGTCGGCGGCAAGAGTTCGGGCGCGGAGGGCGGCCCCTACGGCGCCGAGGGCTTCGTGCGGCAGGAGAATTCGCCGCTGCCGCAGTTTGCGGGAAATTATGTCGTGCTCGGCTCGTGGTTTGCAGCCGGCACGCCGTGCGGCCTGTCGGTGCGTGAGGATGCCACGCCGATCACCAGGAACACCTCGCGCTTCCTGCCGCACGCGATTATCGGTTAGAGCACGCGGCCTATCCCCGTCCGCGATAGGGCGCCACGCCCTGGTCGGGCACCCATACGCCCGCCGGCAATTTTCCGGCCTGCCAGAACACGTCGATCGGCATGCCGCCGCGCGGATACCAGTAGCCGCCGATGCGCAGCCATTTCGGCTTGAGCAGCGCGAACAGCTTCTTGCCGATGGCGACGGTGCAATCCTCATGAAACGCGCCGTGGTTGCGGAAGCTGGCGAGATAGAACTTGAGCGATTTCGATTCCACCAGAAAGCGCCGCGGCACATAGTCGATGACGAGATGCGCGAAATCCGGCTGGCCGGTGATCGGGCACAGCGTGGTGAATTCCGGCGCGGTAAAGCGCGCCACGTAATTGGTGCCGGGATGCGGATTGGCCACGCGGTCGAGCACGGCCTTGCCGGGAGAGGCGGGAAGCGCCGCCGGGCGCCCGAGCTGAAGTTTTCGTTTTGCCATGCGTGCATCCTGTCCTGCGGGCGCGGGGCATGACAAGGGCATTATCCTTCCTGTAGAACCTCGCCATGACCGCCATCACCGACATCATCGGGCGCGAAATCCTCGATAGCCGCGGCAACCCGACCGTCGAGGTCGATGTCGTGCTGGAGGACGGCTCCCGGGGCCGCGCCGCGGTGCCCTCCGGCGCCTCCACCGGCGCGCATGAGGCGGCCGAGCTGCGCGACGGCGACAAAAATCGCTACCTCGGCAAAGGCGTCACCAAGGCGGTCGATGCGGTCAATGGCGAGATTTTCGACGCCGTCGGCGGCATGGATGCCGAGGCGCAGGCGAAAATCGACGAGACGCTGATTGCGCTCGACGGCACGCCGAACAAAAGCCGGCTCGGGGCGAACGCCATCCTCGGCGTGTCGCTGGCGGTGGCGAAGGCGGCGGCCGCCGCCAACAAGGCGCCGCTTTACCGTTATGTCGGCGGCACCGCCGCACGCACGCTCCCGGTGCCGATGATGAACATCCTCAACGGCGGCGTACACGCGGACAATCCGATCGATTTTCAGGAATTCATGGTGATGCCGGTGGGTGCGCCGACCTTCGCGGAAGCCTTGCGCGTCGGCGTCGAGATTTTTCACACCCTCAAGGCGGCGCTCAAGGCCGCCGGTCACAACACCAATGTCGGCGACGAAGGCGGCTTTGCGCCCAACCTGCCGACCGCGGAAGCGGCGCTCGATTTCGTCATGCAGGCGATTGCGAAGGCCGGCTACAAACCGGGCGGCGACGTCTTCATCGCGCTCGATCCGGCCGCGAGCGAATTCTTTAAGAACGGCGCTTACGTTTACGAGGGTGAGGGCAAGACCCGCTCGATCGAGCAGCAGGCGAAGTATCTTGCCGAACTCGTCGCGCGCTACCCGATCGTTTCGATCGAGGACGGCATGGCGGAGGACGACCACGCAGGCTGGAAGCTGGTCACTAATTTGATCGGGAAAAAATGCCAGCTCATCGGCGACGATCTTTTCGTCACCAACGTGTTGCGGCTGGCCGAAGGCATCAAGAACGGCGAGGCCAATTCGATCCTCATCAAAGTCAACCAGATCGGCACGCTGACCGAAACGCTGGCCACCGTCGAGATGGCGCACAAGGCGGGCTACACCGCGGTGATGTCGCACCGCTCCGGCGAAACCGAAGACGCGACCATCGCCGATCTTAGCGTCGCCACCAATTGCGGGCAGATCAAGACCGGCTCGCTCGCGCGCTCCGACCGCACCGCGAAATACAATCAACTGCTGCGGATCGAGGAGGAATTGGGCGCGCAGGCGAAATATGCCGGCCGCGGGGCGCTTAAGCTGCTTGGCCGTTAAAGCCAATTTAACGGCACCGGCTGCATTTTCAGCGCATGGTCTCGCACAAACGGCGCCGGTCGATCCTCACCGCACTTGGCCTCTATGCGCTCGCCGCGCTGTTCATCGGCTATTTCGGCGTCCACGCCTATACCGGCAATCACGGCCTGCGCGCCAGCATCGATCTGGAAGCGCAGATCGCCGCCATGAATGCGGAACTTTCCCGCGTCAGGCACGAACGCGCCGAATGGGAACATCGCGTGTCGCTGTTGCGCGCCGACCGGCTCGACCCGGATATGCTGGAAGAGCGTGCGCGAGCGCTGCTCGATTACGTCGATCCCCGCGACCTCACCTTGCTGTTGAAAGCGCGTTGAGGCGATTGCCCGCCACACGTGAATTCCACCGGTGTGTCAACCCCTTATCGATCACGGCTCAGATGCCGCGGCAAACCTCCGCGCTTCCGCACGACGATGATTTAAGCTATGGGGTCTGAGGCCGTTTTCGACGCCACGTTTTGCAAGGAATGCCATGGCCGTCGCCAAGAAGAAACCTGCGGCGCAGCCCGACGCGAAATCCGCCGCCGAGACGCCGGCGAAGCTTGCTGAGTTTGGCAAGGACCAGGATATCGCCGCCTACCGCGACATGCTGTCGATCCGCCGCTTCGAAGAAAAAGCCGGCCAGATGTACGGCATGGGGCTGATCGGCGGCTTCTGCCATCTCTATATCGGCCAGGAAGCGGTGGTCGTCGGCATGCAGATGACGCTGCGCAAGGGCGACCAGGTCATCACCGGCTACCGCGACCACGGCCACATGCTGGCCTGCGGTATGGACCCGAAAGGCGTGATGGCGGAATTGACCGGCCGCCGCGGCGGCTATTCCAAGGGCAAAGGCGGCTCGATGCACATGTTCTCGGTGCAGGAGGGCTTCTACGGCGGCCACGGCATCGTCGGCGCGCAGGTGCCGCTCGGCACCGGATTGGCATTCGCCAATGTCTATCGCGGCAACGACCATGTGTGCCTGACCTATTTCGGCGACGGCGCCGCCACCCAAGGCCAAGTCTACGAAGCCTTCAACATGGCGGAGCTGTGGAAGCTGCCGGTGGTCTATGTGATCGAGAACAACCGCTACGCCATGGGCACGGCGATCACGCGCTCGTCGGCCGAGACAAATCTGTCGCGGCGTGGGCTGTCGTTCAACATTCCGGGCGAACAGGTCGACGGCATGGACGTGCGCGCGGTGAAATCCGCCGGCGAGAAAGCCGTGCAATGGTGCCGCGACGGCAACGGCCCGTTCATCCTCGAAATGATGACCTACCGCTACCGCGGCCACTCGATGTCGGACCCGGCGAAATACCGCACGCGCGAGGAAGTCGAAAAGGTGCGCACCGAACACGATCCGATCGAGCAGGTGCGCCAGCGCATTCTGGAAAAGAAATTCGCCAGCGAGGACCAGTTGAAGAAGATCGACGCCGAGGTGCGCGAGCGCGTCAATCAGGCGGCCGAGTTTGCCACCCACGATCCGGAGCCGGATGCGGCCGAACTCTATACCGACGTTTGGCGCTGAGAGTGTAATCAAGTCCATGCCGATCGAAGTCCTCATGCCCGCGCTCTCGCCCACGATGGAGAAGGGCAACCTCGCCAAGTGGCTCAAGAAGGAAGGCGACAAGATTCGCTCAGGCGACGTCATTGCCGAGATCGAGACCGACAAGGCGACGATGGAATTCGAGTCCGCGGAAGAGGGCACGCTGGCGCGGATTCTGGTGCCCGAAGGCACCGCCGACGTCGCGGTCAACACGCCGATTGCGGTGATCTTGAGCGAGGGCGAGGACAAATCTGCGATCAAGACTGCAAAACCGGCGGCGCAATCCGTGCCGTCTGCAAAAGCCCAAAAACCTTCGGCACCGGCGGCACCAAAAGCTGCGGAAAAATCGCGCCTGCAAATCGCGCCCGATCCCGGCGTGCCGGACGGCACCGAGATGGTGACCATGACCATGCGCGAGGCGCTGCGCGACGCCATGGCCGAGGAGATGCGGCGCGATGAGAATGTGTTCGTGATGGGCGAGGAGGTCGCCGAATATCAGGGCGCCTACAAAGTCACGCAAGGGCTGTTGCAGGAGTTCGGGGCGAAACGCGTCATCGATACGCCGATCACCGAGCACGGCTTCGCCGGCTTGGGCATCGGCGCGGCGCTCGGCGGCTTGAAGCCGATCGTCGAATTCATGACCTTCAACTTCGCCATGCAGGCGATGGATCAGCTCGTCAATTCGGCGGCGAAGACGCTCTACATGTCGGGCGGGCAGATGGGCTGCCAGATCGTGTTCCGCGGACCGAACGGCGCCGCCGCGCGTGTCGGCGCGCAGCACAGCCAGGATTACTCGGCGTGGTATTCGCACATTCCGGGTTTGAAGGTGATCGCGCCCTCGACCGCCGCCGACGCCAAGGGTCTGCTCAAGGCCGCGATCCGCGATCCCAATCCGGTGATCTTTCTGGAAAACGAAATCCTCTATGGGCAGTCGTTTCCGGTGCCGAAGCTCGACGACTACGTGCTGCCGATCGGCAAAGCGAAAGTCGCGCGTGCTGGCTCCGACGTGACGATCATTGCTTGGTCGATCGGTATGACCTACGCGCTTAAGGCCGCCGACGAACTGGCGAAAGACGGCATCTCGGCGGAAGTGATCGACCTTCGCACGCTCAAGCCCATGGACTCAGATACCGTGATCACCTCGGTGCAGAAGACCGGCCGCGCGGTCACGGTCGAGGAAGGCTGGCAGCAAAACGGCGTCGGCGCCGAGATCGCCGCGCGCATCATGGCGCAGGCCTTCGATTATCTCGATGCGCCGGTCGCGCGCGTATCGGCGAAAGACGTGCCGATGCCGTATGCGGCTAATCTCGAAAAGCTCGCGCTGCCGTCCGTCGCCGAGGTGGTCGAGGCGGCGAAATCCGTCTGCTACCGGTAAGGCGCCATGCCGACCAACATCCTCATGCCGGCACTCTCGCCCACGATGGAGAAGGGCAACCTCGCGCGCTGGCTCAAGAAGGAAGGCGACACGGTCAAGGCCGGCGACATCATTGCCGAGATCGAGACCGACAAGGCGACGATGGAATATGAGGCCGTCGATGACGGCGTGCTGGCCAAGATCGTGGTGCCGGAAGGCGCGCAGGATGTCGCGGTGAATTCCGTGATCGCGGTGTTGGCGGGCGAAGGCGAGGATGTGAAAAAGATCGCCAGCGGGGCCGGTAGCGCAAAACAAACGGCTCCCGTTAGCCCCTCTCCCCAGCGTGCAGAGGGAGTCACTCAGAGTTCGCCGCGCGCCCCGGCACCCGCTGTTGCGCACGGCGCCAACCGTGTCTTCTCATCTCCGCTCGCGCGCCGCATCGCCAAGGACGCCAACGTCGATCTCGGCCGCGTGCAGGGCTCCGGTCCGCACGGCCGCGTGATTGCGCGCGACATCGCGGCGGCGAAATCCGGCGCGGGCCTGCGCGCACCCGGCGCTGCCTCCGCCATGCCGATGGCGGCGACGCCTTCGGATCAGCAGATCCGCGCGCTGTTTGCGGACGGCTCCTACGACGTCGTGCCGCACGACAATATTCGCAAAATCATCGCGCAGCGGCTGACGCTGTCGAAACAGACGATCCCGCATTTTTATCTCACGATCGATTGCGACATCGGCAAGCTTTCCGCCGCGCGCGAGGAGATCAATGTTGCCGCGCCGAAGGACAAAGACGGCAAGCCGGCCTACAAGCTTTCGATCAACGACTTCGTCATCAAGGCGCTGGCGCTCGCGCTCCAGCGCATTCCAAATGCCAACGTCACCTGGACCGACGGCGGCATGCTGCACCACAAGCATTCCGACATCGGGGTCGCGGTCGCCATTCCCGGCGGGCTGATCACGCCGGTCGTGCGCCATGCGGAAACAAAATCGCTCTCGGTTATTTCCAACGAGATGCGCGATCTGGCCGCGCGGGCGCGGGCGAAAAAACTCGCGCCGCACGAATACCAGGGCGGCGCCAGCGCCATCTCGAATTTGGGCATGTATGGCGTGAAGGATTTTGCCGCCGTCATCAATCCGCCGCAGGCCACGATTTTGGCAATCGGTGCCGGCGAGGAGCGGGCGGTGGCGCGCGGCGGCCAGCTTGCGGTCGCCACCATCATGTCGGTGACGCTGTCGTGCGATCATCGCGCCGTCGACGGAGCGCTCGGCGCCGAACTGATGGCGGCGTTCAAAGCGCTGATCGAGAACCCGGTGATGATGGTGGTGTGAATGGCCGACACTTCTTTCGACATCATCATTATCGGCTCCGGTCCCGGCGGCTATGTCTCCGCCATTCGCGCGGCGCAGCTCGGCTTCAAGACGGCCATCGTCGAGCGCGATTATCTCGGCGGCATCTGCCTCAACTGGGGCTGCATCCCGACCAAGGCGCTGCTGCGCTCGGCGGAGGTTTTCCATCTGATGCAGCACGCCAAGGACTACGGCCTCTCGGCCGATAACGTCGGCTTCGATCCCAAGGCGGTGGTGGCGCGCTCGCGCGCCGTATCGAAGCGGCTCAACGACGGCATCGGCTTCCTGATGCAGAAAAACAAAATTCAAGTGATCTGGGGCGAGGCCAGCATCGAGGCGCAGGGCCGCGTCGCGGTGAAAGCGTCGAAGACCGAAGCGCCCAAGGGCGCGCTCGGCGCAGGCGCTTATGTGGCCAAGCACATCGTCCTCGCCACCGGCGCGCGGCCGCGCGTGCTGCCGGGGCTGGAGCCGGACAAGAAACTGGTCTGGACTTACTTTGAGGCGATGGCGCCGGACCGCATGCCGAAGTCTCTGCTGGTGATCGGCTCGGGCGCAATCGGCGTCGAGTTTGCGAGCTTCTACCGCACGCTCGGCACGGAAGTCACCGTCGTCGAAGTGCTGCCGCAGATTTTGCCGGCGGAGGACGCCGAGATCGCGGCGTTCGCGCGCAAGAGTTTCGAGAAACAAGGCATCAAGATTTTGACCAATGCCAAGGTCACCAAGCTCGACAAAAAAAGCGACAGCGTCACCGCCACAATCGAGGAAGGCGGGAAATCGCAGACCATCACGGTTGAGCGCGTGATCTCCGCCGTCGGCGTCACCGGCAATATCGAAAATCTGGGCCTCGAAAAACTCGGGCTGAAAACCGAGCGTGGCATTATCGCCGTCGATCAATTCAACAAGACCAACGTGCCGGGCATCTATGCCATCGGCGATGTCTCCGGCCCGCCGATGCTCGCGCACAAGGCCGAGCACGAGGGCGTCGTCTGCATCGAGGCGATCAAAGGCCTTAACCCGCACCCCATGAACAAGCTGATGATCCCAGGCTGCACTTATTGCTGGCCGCAGATCGCTTCGGTCGGCCTCACCGAACAGGCGGCAAGTGAGAAAAAACTTGACATCCGCGTCGGCCGCTTTCCGTTCGTCGGCAACGGCAAGGCCATCGCGCTCGGCGAGGATCAGGGGCTGGTCAAAGTGATCTTCGACAAAAAGACCGGCCAGCTGCTCGGCGCGCATATGATCGGCGCGGAAGTCACCGAACTGATCCAGGGCTATGTGGTGGCGATGAATCTGGAAACGACGGAAGCAGAACTCATGCACACCGTCTTCCCGCATCCGACGCTGTCCGAAATGATGAAGGAAGCAGTGCTGGATGCGTATGGCCGTGTGCTGAATATGTAAATTTCAAACTTGTCATGCCCGGGCTTGACCCGGGCATCCATGATGAGTTTCGACTTGCGGCTGCGCGTCGTGGATTGCCGGGTCAAGCCCGGCAATGACAAGTTGGGAGCGATCTGCGATGGGCGTCATCTCCTGGATCGTCATCGGCCTGCTCGCCGGCTGGCTGGCCTCCCGCATCACCGGCGCCGGGCGCGGGTTGCTGCACAATCTCGCGGTCGGCCTGGTCGGCTCAATCCTCGGCGGATTTCTGTTCCGCAAGCTCGGCCTCGTTGTGATGCCGGACTTCTGGGGCGAACTGATCACCGCCATTATCGGCGCCGTGATTTTTCTGCTGGTCTGGCGTGCAATCCGCAGTGCCTGAAGCGCTTGCGCCGCCGCCGCGCCGCCCGTAAGTAGGTGACATTGAGGCGAACAATGGCCGTCGTGCTCGACATCAACGGACCGCGCCCGCGCCACCCGGAAAAGGCGCAGCGGCCGGATTCTGGCATTTCGCGCAAGCCCGACTGGATCCGCGTCAAGGCGCCGGTCTCGCCCGGCTATTTCGCCACGCAAAAAATCATGCGCGAGAACGGGCTGCACACCGTGTGCGAGGAAGCAGGCTGTCCCAACATCGGCGAGTGCTGGGAGAAAAAGCACGCCACCTTCATGATCATGGGCGACACCTGCACGCGCGCCTGTGCCTTCTGCAACGTCAAGACCGGATTGCCGGGTGCGCTCGACGTGCACGAGCCCGAGCACGTGGCGCAGGCGACCGCCAAGCTGGGGCTCGCACACATCGTCGTCACCTCGGTCGACCGCGACGATCTCGCCGACGGCGGCGCGGCGCATTTCGCCGCCACCATCCGCGCCATCCGCGCGCACTGCCCGCAAACGACCATCGAAGTGCTGACGCCGGATTTCCTGCGCAAAGACGGCGCGCTGGAACAGGTGGTGGCCGCGCGGCCGGACGTCTTCAATCACAATCTGGAGACCGTGCCGTCGCGCTATCTCACGGTGCGGCCGGGCGCGCGCTATTTTCACTCGCTGCGTCTGTTGCAGCGGGTGAAGGAGATAGATCCCGGCATGTTCACCAAGTCGGGGATCATGCTCGGCCTCGGCGAGGAGCGCAACGAAGTGCTGGCGCTGATGGACGACCTGCGCTCGGCGAATGTGGATTTTCTTACCGTCGGGCAATATCTGCAGCCGACGCGCAAGCATCACGAAGTGGTGCGGTTCGTTACACCCGACGAGTTCAAGGCGTTCGAGACCATCGCCTATGCCAAGGGCTTCCTGATGGTGTCGTCTTCGCCGCTGACACGCTCCTCGCACCATGCCGGCGAGGATTTCGCGCGGCTGAAAGCGGCGCGCGCCAATACTGTCATTCCGGGGCGCGGGCGTTAGCCCGCGAACCAGGAATCCAGAGGCCGGCTCAAAGCTTGCATCTGGATTCCGGGGCCGGCGCTAAAGCGCCGTCCCGGAATGACGACGAGAGAGTTATGAAAACGCATGCCGCAATTTTCCTCGACCAAGCGCCGCGTACGCCACACCGCGTCCGACATGTTCGATCTGGTCGCCGATGTGGAGAAATATCCGCAATTCGTGCCGCTATGCAGCGAATTGAAAGTGCGCAATCGGACGCCAAAAGGCGAGGGGATCGACGTGCTGGTTGCCGACATGTCGGTGTCGTTCAAGCTGTTGAGCGAGACCTTCACCAGCCGCGTCACGCTTGACCGGCCGCGCCTGGCTATTCTGGTGGAATATCTCGACGGCCCTTTCAGCCGGCTGCAAAACCGCTGGAACTTCCGCCCCGCCGGCGAACGCGCCTGCGACGTCGAATTTTTCATCGAATATGAATTCCGCAGCCGCACGCTTGCGCTGCTGATGGGCGCGATGTTCGACGCTGCATTCCGGCGCTTCGCGGATGCGTTCGAGAAGCGCGCGGATGAAGTGTATGGCCGATCGTCCGCGTGAGCGGTTATTTTTTTTCAGCCAATTCCCGCAACATGGCGAGCGCTTGCAATACCGACAGGCGGCGCACTTGTTCGCGCCCGATATCGCCGAATTTATGCTCATGATGGATGAGCCGCCCGCCCCGCGAGCCGGCGGCGAAATGCACGAGACCCACCGGTTTGTCGGCGCTGCCGCCACCGGGTCCGGCGATGCCGGTGATCGACACCGCAAGATCGACCGGCGCGTGCGCCAGCGCGCCCTTGGCCATCGCTTCGGCGGTCTCGCGGCTGACTGCGCCGTATTTATTCAAAGTCGTCGGCGGCACGCCCAGCATCTGCTGCTTGGCTTTATTGCTGTAGGTGACGAAGCCGCGTTCCACCACGGCGGAGGAGCCGGCAATCTCCGTCAAGGCCGCGGCGACCATGCCGCCGGTGCAGGATTCCGCCGTCGCCAGCGTCAGCTTTTTCTTGATGCAGAGATCAAGCAGCGCGCGCGCGGCGTCGTGCAATTCCTTGTCAGGCATTTTCGTTTGTCCAGGGCAGGCGAATGGTCGCGGTTGCAAACGCCGCGATGCCTTCGCCGCGCCCAGTAAAGCCGAGCCCTTCGCTGGTGGTCGCCTTGACGGCCACGCGTACGACGGCAATGCCGGACAAGGCCGCGATGCGCGCGCGCATGGCGTCGCGGTGCGGGCCGATGCGCGGGGCCTCACAGACGATGGAGAGATCGAGATGCGCGATCATGCCGCCGCGCGCGGCCACGCGCTCGACCGCGAATTTCAGGAAACGATCTGAGGATGCGCCGCGCCATTGCGGGTCGCTTGGCGGAAAATGCTGCCCGATGTCGCCTTCGGCGAGCGCGCCCAAAATCGCATCGACCAGCGCATGCAGCGCCACATCGGCGTCGGAATGGCCGTCGAGGCCGCGCGCGTGCGGAATTTTGATGCCGCCAAGCGTAACATGATCGCCGGAACCGAACGCGTGCACGTCGATGCCGCTGCCGGTGCGGATATCGGCAAGCTTCATAAGCTGCATGGCCTCAGCGCGGAAAAAATCATCCGCATGCGTGAGCTTCACATTGCCGGCTTCGCCTTCGAAGACGCTCACTTCGAGCCCCGCCCATTCGGCGAGCGCGGCGTCGTCGGTAAAGTCCTCGCGTCCGGCGGCAAGCGCGCGGCGGTGCGCGTCCAGCAAAACATCGAAGCCGAAAGCTTGCGGCGTCTGCACGATGCGCAGCGCATTGCGATCGAGCGTCGCGGTGACGCGGCCGCGCGCATCGACGGCTTTGACGGTGTCGGCGATGGCGAGCGCCGGAACGGCGGCGCCCGAACTGCCCGCCGCCGCAATTGCCCGCGACACCAAAGCAGGCGAGGCGAAGGGGCGGGCGGCATCGTGGATAAGCACAATCCCCGGTGCGCGCGGCGCCAGCGCCTCCAGACCGGCGCGCACCGAGGCCTGTCTGGTCGCCCCGCCGAAGACCGGCGGCAGAACATTCAGACCAGCGGCAGAACTTTCATACAATGCGGAGTCGTCGGGGTGGATCACCGGCAGAACAAGGCCGACATCCGGATGGGCGGCGAACATCGCCAGGCTCGGGCGGATCGCCGGTTGTCCGAGCAGGCTGCGGAATTGCTTCGGGGTGTTACCTCCGGCGCGCAATCCCCGCCCGGCGGCCACCACCACTGCTGCAATGATCCCCGCCATCGTTATTCGGCCTTGCCAATCATGACTTCGCTTTACCGCTTTCCAATTCGGCCTGGAAACAGGATTCCAGACCCGCTTCCTTGCGTTATCCAGGGACCATCTTTATTGCACCGCAATACTTGCGCTGTTATCGAAATTGGCTAAACTATATGCATAATTCGAAACGCCTAAAATATAGGCAGTTACTTGTGCAAGCAGAAATCGTCCCGTTTTACCGTGGTTTTTTGAGCATCGGCGGGGTCAAGCTGCCGAACGGCGTCGTGCTGGCGCCGATGACCGGCATCACCGATGCGCCGTTCCGCCGTCAGGTGCAAAAGCTTGGCGCCGGCCTGGTGGTTTCCGAAATGACCGCCAGCGCCTCGCTCGCCGAAGGCCGCCGCGATGCGCAGCTGCGCAGCGAAGGGCAGGGCGTCGGCATTCATGTGGTCCAACTCGCCGGCTGCCAGGCGCATTGGATGGCCGAAGGCGCGCGGATTGCCGAAGCTGCGGGCGCCGACATCATCGACATCAACATGGGCTGCCCGGCCAAGCTGGTCACCAAATTGGCCGCCGGCTCTGCCTTGATGCGCGACCTTGACCATGCGCTCACGCTGATTGAGGCGACAGTCGGCGCCGTGCGGGTGCCGGTGACGCTGAAGATGCGGCTTGGCTGGGACGATGCAACAATCAACGCGCCGGAACTGGCGCGCCGCGCGCAAGCGGCGGGCGTCCAGCTTATCACCGTGCATGGCCGCACGCGTTGCCAGTTCTACAAGGGCAGCGCCGACTGGACGGCGGTGCGGGCGGTGAAGGAAAGCGTCGATATCCCCGTCGTGGTCAACGGGGATATCCGCTCGTTCGAGGATGCCACGCGCGCCTTGACCGCCTCCGGCGCCGATGCGGTCATGGTCGGGCGCGGCGCGCAAGGCCGTCCGTGGTTTCCCGGCCAGCTCGCACGCTATCTCGCCAGCGGAGAACGCGCATCCGCGCCTGCGCTCGCCACGCAGCTCGCATTGATCGAGGCGCTTTACGAGGACACGCTTTCGCATCACGGCAAAGCCATCGGGTTGCGGCATGCGCGCAAGCATTTGTCCTGGTCGCTCGATGTCGCAGCCGCCAGCTGCGGCGCGCCGAAACTTGTGCTCAAAGAGCACCGCGAACGCGTTCTCACCACCGACCAGCCCGAGCAAGCGCGGCGTCGGCTTGCGGAGGCCTATGACGCCTTTGCATGGAAGGCGGCGGCATGAATCAGGTCGAAACCCTATCGCCGCTCGCACCTGCGGCCGCCGACGCGGTGCTCAATGCCTTGCCGCACCCGGTCATCATCGTTTCGTCCGACGGCAAAATTATCGACGCCAATGTCGCCGCCGAGCAGTTCTTCGAAGCCTCCATGCCGATGTTGCGCCGGCACATGCTGCGCGAATTGGTGCCGTTCGGCTCACCCTTGCTCGCGTTGATCGATCAGGTTCGCACGCGCGGCGCGGCGGTGAACGAATACAAGGTCGATCTCGGCACGCCGCGCAATCCCGGCGAGCGGCTGGTCGATCTGCACGTGGCGCCGCTGCCGGAATATCCCGATCACGTCATCGTCATGCTGCAAGAACGCACCATCGCCGACAAGATGGATCGCCAGCTCACCCATCGCGGCGCCGCGCGCTCGGTGATCGCGCTCGCGGCCATGCTTGCGCATGAGATCAAGAATCCGCTGTCCGGCATTCGCGGCGCGGCGCAACTGCTGGAACAGTCCGCGGACGACGACGACCGGACGCTAACCAGGCTGATCTGCGATGAGACCGACCGTATCGTGAAGCTGGTCGATCGCATGGAAGTGTTCGCCGACGAGCGCCCGGTGGAACGCGAGCCGGTCAATATTCATGTCGTACTCGATCATGTGAAGCGGCTCGCGCAATCGGGTTTTGCCCGTCACATTAAATTCGTCGAGGAATACGACCCGTCGCTGCCGCCGGTTTACGCCAACCGCGACCACCTTATTCAAGTCTTTCTCAATCTGGTGAAGAACGCCGCCGAGTCGATCGGCGAGAGCGCACACGACGGCGAAATTCAGCTCACCACCGCGTTCAAGCCGGGCGTGCGGCTGTCGCTTCCGGGGACCAAGACGCGGGTGTCGCTGCCGCTCGAATTTTGCGTCAAGGACAACGGGCCTGGCGTTCCCGAAGACCTGATGCCGCATCTGTTCGAACCGTTCGTGACCACAAAGCCAAGCGGCAGCGGGCTGGGGCTGGCGTTGGTCGCCAAGATCGTGGGCGACCACGGCGGGATTATCGAGTGCGAGTCGCAACCGCGACGTACGACCATTCGCGTGCTGATGCCGGTTTATGCCGGCGGTGACGTCGATCACGACGTTGCCGCCGCGAACGCCTCCTGAGGACGCCGATGCCGACCGGAAGCATTCTAGTTGCCGACGACGACGCCGCGATCCGAACCGTACTCAATCAGGCGCTCTCGCGCGCCGGCTATGAGGTGCGCTCGACCGGCAATGCCGCCACATTGTGGCGGTGGGTCAGCCAGGGAGATGGCGATCTTGTCATCACCGACGTGGTGATGCCGGATGAAAACGCTTTCGATCTGGTGCCGCGGATAAAAAAGGCGCGGCCAGATCTGCCGGTCATCATCATGAGCGCGCAGAACACCTTTATGACCGCGATCCGCGCCTCCGAGCGCGGCGCCTATGAGTATCTGCCAAAACCATTCGATCTCAAGGAACTGATCGCCATTGTCGGCCGCGCGCTGTCGGAACCGAAGGAACGGCGGCCAGCCGCCGTGGCGTCCGAGGAGTTCGACACCATTCCATTGGTCGGCCGCTCGCCGGCGATGCAGGAAATCTATCGCGTGCTGGCGCGGCTGATGCAGACCGACCTCACCGTGATGATCTCGGGCGAATCCGGCACCGGCAAGGAATTGGTGGCGCGCGCGCTGCATGATTACGGCAAGCGGCGGAGCGGAACGTTCGTCGCCATCAACATGGCCGCGATCCCGCGCGATCTTATCGAGTCTGAATTGTTCGGCCACGAGAAGGGCGCTTTCACCGGCGCCAACACGCGCAGTTCGGGGCGTTTCGAGCAGGCCGAAGGCGGAACATTGTTTCTGGACGAGATCGGCGACATGCCGATGGAAGCGCAGACGCGGCTTCTGCGCGTGCTCCAGCAGGGCGAATACACCACCGTTGGCGGCCGCACGCCGATCAAGAGCGACGTGCGGATCGTTGCGGCGAGCAATAAGGATTTGCGGTTGCAGATTCAGCAGGGATTGTTCCGCGAGGATTTGTTCTTCCGCCTCAATGTCGTACCGCTGCGATTGCCGCCATTGCGCGAACGCATCGAGGACGTGCCCGACCTGATCCGCCATTTTTTCGCGCAGGCGCAACGCGAAGGGTTGCCGCCCAAGCAGATCGACCAGTTCGGCCTTGAGCGGCTCAAGCGCCACCGCTGGCCGGGCAATGTGCGCGAACTGGAAAATCTGGCGCGGCGGCTGGCCGCGCTCTATCCGCAGGACATGATTTCCGCCGCCGTCATCGACGCCGAATTATCGCAGCCGGCTTTGCCGTCGGGCGGCGATGGACCGCGCGGCGAGGAGAGCCTGGCGGGCGCCGTGGAGCGGCATCTGACGGGATATTTTGCCGGCTTCGATGACGCGTTGCCGCCCGCGGGCCTCTACCATCGCATCCTGCGGGAGATCGAATATCCGCTGCTCTCGGCGGCGCTGGCGGCAACCCGCGGCAATCAAATCCGCGCCGCCGATCTGCTCGGGCTCAACCGCAATACCCTGCGCAAAAAAATTCGCGACCTCGACATTCAGGTCTACCGCAGCAGCCCCTGATCTCCCGGCAGCATTATCGCTTCTGCGACAGCGGCGGAGTTGCGTAATCCGCCACCGCAGCGGCCGTCTCGCACCTCAGTTAACCCAGCTTGCGGTTTTGCGCCGCGCTTTTGTCGCAATTCGGCAACATTGTTGTATAAAAGCATCAGTGAGCGGGATATGGGCTAATTGTGCTCGTTTCTCGCACAATTTCGGGGGCCAACCCCGCTGTGCGCCGTCAGGGGTTCATGACCGTCGATCAGGTTGTCGCCACCGATACCGCCGTTGCCGGCTCACCGTCCGGCCGAAGGGAAATTCGGGTTCTCGGTCCGCTGACGGTCGGCCTCGCGCTGCTATCCGCGCTGGTGACCTTCGTTGTTCTGGCCGGTCTCACCCCGATCTCGCCCACCCACAACGTCGTGGTCACCCTTCTTCTGGCCAATGCGGCGACCGTGTTCCTGTTGCTCGCGATCATCGCGCGCGAGGTCTGGCAGATCGTGCAGGCGCGCCGTTCGGGGCGCGCCGCCGCCCGTCTGCATGTGCGCATCGTCAGTTTGTTTTCGATTATCGCCGCAGTTCCGGCCATCCTCGTCGCCGTGGTCGCCAGTGTTACGCTCGATCGCGGCCTTGATCGTCTGTTTTCCGCGCGCACACGCGCCGTCATCCAGAATTCGCTCATCGTCGCGGAGGCCTATCTGCGCGATCACGCGCAAATCACGCGATCCGACATTCTGGTGCTGTCCTTCGACGTCTCGCGCGCAAAGCCGTTGTTCGATCAGGACCGCGAGCGGATGCGGGAATTTCTCACGGTGCAGGCGACGGTACGCGGTTTGGCCGCCGCGTTCCTGCTCGACAGCAATCTTGCGGTGGTCGAGCGCGCCGACATCAGGATCAATCAGGTTTTTGCGACGCCAACGCGCGAGCAACTTGCGGCCGTCGACGAGACCGAACCGCAGATCGTCTTGCTGCCGGAAGCGAATTATGTCGCCGCGATCATCAAACTGCGTAACTACGACAGCATGTATCTGTATGTGGCGCGCCTGCTGGATCAGCGCGTCGTCGCGCAATTGCAAGCGACGCACGCAAGCGTGAGCGAATATGCAGCCATCGAGTCGCGCCGTCTCGGCGTGCAAATCGCGTTTGCGTTGATGTATACGGTGATCGCGCTGATCGTGCTGTTGTCTGCGGTGTGGATCGGGTTAAATTTTGCCAATCGGCTGGTGGCGCCGATCCGGCGCTTGATCGGCGCGGCTAACGTAGTCTCCACCGGTAATCTTTTCGTTCAGGTGCCGATCCGGCGCTCGGAAGGCGATCTCGCGCAGCTTGGCGAAACCTTCAACCGCATGACGCAGGAATTGCGCACGCAACGCGACGACATCGTGCATGCCCGCGATCTTATCGACAGCCGCCGGCGATTCACCGAAGCGGTGCTCTCAGGCGCCAGCGCCGGCGTCATCGGTGTCGATGGCGAAGGTTGTATCAGCATCCTCAACCGGTCGGCCGAAAAGCTGATCGGGCACAGCGAAGCGGAAACCCTTGGGCGTCCTGTCGCCGAGATCGTGCCGGAGCTTGCCGGAATCATGGCGACCGCCCAGACCGGCGCGCAGCGTCTGGTGCAGGACCAGATGACAATCAACCGCGATGGCCGCGAACGCAATCTTTCCGTGCGCGTCACCAGCGAGCAATCGCCGGAGGCGGACCATGGCTACGTCATCACGCTCGACGATATCACCGAGCTTGTACTCGCACAGCGCACCTCGGCCTGGGCCGATGTCGCGCGGCGCATTGCGCATGAAATCAAGAACCCGCTCACTCCGATTCAATTATCGGCGGAACGGCTGCGACGCAAATACGGCAGCGTGATTACCGAAGACCGTGCCGTTTTCGAGCAATGCACGGAAACGATCGTGCGTCAGGTCGAGGACATCAAGCGCATGGTCGATGAGTTCTCACGCTTCGCACGCATGCCGAAGCCGGTGATCGCCGCCGACGATGTCGCCGATACCGTGCGTCAGGCGGTGTTCCTGATGAAAGTGGGACACGGCGACATCGACTTCGACGTCGATATTGCCGAGGACCCGATGCTGGCGCGGTTCGACCGGCGGCTTATCTCTCAAGGCCTCACGAATATCATCAAGAATGCGACCGAGGCGATCGCCGCGGTGCCGCCCACGGAACTTGGACGAGGCCGCATCCGCATCGGGGTGGTGCGCGAAGGCAACGACATCGTCATCGACGTGGTCGACAACGGCATCGGACTGCCGAAAGAGGGCCGCAACCGTTTGCTCGAGCCTTATGTCACCACGCGCGAGAAGGGCACCGGGCTCGGCCTGGCGATAGTTGGGCGCATTCTGGAAGAACACGGCGGCACCATCGAATTGCGCGATGCATCCGACAAGCTGCCGGGTCAGCGCGGCGCCTGGCTGCGCCTGCGGTTTGCAGGCGACACGGCGATCGAAGCCGGCCAGCCGGAAAAACAAAAAGTTGCGAGTGAGCTGTAAACATGGCGGCAGACATTCTCATCGTCGATGACGAAGCGGACATCCGCAATCTGGTTGCCGGAATCCTGCAGGACGAGGGCTATACCGCGCGCACCGCGCGCAACAGCGACGAAGCGTTTGCGGCCATCGTCGCCCGCCGCCCGAATCTTATTTTTCTCGACATCTGGCTGCAAGGCAGCCGGCTCGACGGCTTGCAATTGCTCGGAGCCGTGAAGCAGGAACACGCGGAAGTCCAGATTGTAATGATTTCCGGCCACGGCAACATCGAGACCGCCGTCGCCGCGATCAAGCACGGCGCCTACGATTTCATCGAGAAGCCGTTCAAGGCCGACCGTTTGGTGCTGGTTGCCGACCGCGCGCTGGAAACCTCCCGGCTCAAGCGCGAAGTCAAGCAGCTCAAACAATTGGCGCCGTTGCCGACCACACTGGTCGGACGCTCGGCGGCTATGGGCCAATTGCGCCAGACCATCGATAAAGTGGCGCCGACCAACAGCCGCATTTTGATTGTCGGACCCTCCGGCGCGGGCAAGGAACTTGCGGCCCGCACCATGCATGCGTCATCCGCGCGCGCGAACGGGCCGTTCATCGTCATCAATGCGGCGGCTATTACGCCCGAGCGAATGGAAATCGAATTGTTCGGGGTCGATCCCTCGAACGGATCGGACACACGCAAGCCCGGCGCGCTCGAAGAGGCGCATGGCGGCACGCTGTTCATCGATGAAATCGCGGACATGCCGCGCGAAACGCAAAACAAGATTTTGCGGGTGCTGGTCGATAAGACTTTCCAGCGGGTCGGCGGCAGCACGAAGGTCGCCGTCGATGCGCGTATCGTGTCCTCGACCGCGCGCAATCTGGAGGCCGAGATCGCGGCCGGAAAATTCCGCGAGGATCTCTATCATCGCTTGTCGGTGGTCCCGATTCGGGTGCCGCCGCTCGCAGAACGGCGCGAAGATATCCCCGATCTCGTCGACTACTTCATGGATCAAATTTCTCAGGCAACCGGCCTGCCGAAGCGGCGCATCGGCGACGACGCCATGGCGGTGCTGCAATCGCACGACTGGCCGGGCAATGTGCGTCAGCTGCGCAACAACGTCGAACGCTTGATGATTCTCGCGGGCGGCGAGCCGGACGCCGTGCTGTCCGCCAGCATGTTGCCGCAGGATGTCGGCTCGATGGTGCCAAGCATGCCGAACGGAAATGGCGGCGAGCAGCTCATGGGTTTGCCGTTGCGCGACGCGCGTGAAATGTTCGAGCGCGAATATCTGGTGGCGCAGATCAGCCGCTTCGGCGGCAACATTTCCCGCACCGCCGAATTCGTCGGCATGGAGCGCTCGGCGTTGCACCGCAAGCTCAAGGCGCTCGGGATCGGTTAGCGCAAGGAATAAACTCTCGATGTCGCGTGTCGCCTATGTCAACGGCCGCTACCTGCCGCACGGCAGGGCGATGGTCCACATCGAGGATCGCGGCTACCAATTCTCCGACGGTATCTACGAAGTCTGCGAGGTGAGGGGAGGCCGGCTGGTCGACGAGCGCCGCCATATGGAGCGCCTCGCCGGTTCGCTTGCCGCGCTGCGAATTCCTGCACCCATGTCGCTCCCCGCGCTGGGGGTGGTGCTGCGCGAAACCGTCCGCCGCAACCGCGTGCGCGACGGCATCGTCTATGTCCAGATCACGCGCGGCGCAGCACGCCGCGATCATGCTTTTCCTGCGCCCGGCACGAAGCCGGCGCTGACGGTCACGGCGCGCCGCCTTGATTTTGCCCGCAACGAAGCGATGGCGGCGGAAGGCATTGCGGTGATTACGCTTCCGGACAATCGATGGGAGCGGGTGGACATCAAATCGATTTCGCTGTTGCCGAATGTGCTGGCCAAACAGGCTGCGCGCGAGCAGGGCGCGCGGGAAGCCTGGTTCGTCGATAGCCAGGGCCGCATCACCGAGGGCGCTTCGTCGAACGCCTGGATCGTCAGCCGCGAGGGCAAGCTGCTCACCCGGGCGCTCGACCGGAGAATTCTGCGCGGACTTACGCGCACGGTGCTGCTCGATGTCATCAGCGCGCAGGGCCTGAAACTTGAGGAGCGCGCGTTCACGGTCGAGGAGGCCTATGCCGCGCGCGAGGCATTTATCACCTCGGCGAGCCAGATCGTTATGCCGGTGGTGCGGATCGACGGACGTCCCGTTGGCAACGGAGCGCCCGGGCTCATCGCCACGGCGTTGCGGCGCGACTATCACGCCCACGCGGAAATAGCCTGAAAATACTTTTTGTATCAATGTCTTATGATCGCCGATGCGGGTGTGGGCTTGCACCCATGCGCGGCCTGCCATCTAATGGCGTTCCCTGAGCCTTAATTCGCTTCGAAAAGACGCAATGCCGCTTGGGCAAGAACCTCTCGCGCAACGCACGCGAGCAAAAAACGGAACAACGGCCATGGCAGCCGAACGACCGCAAAACCTCCAAGACACTTTTCTCAACCACGTCAGCAAAAGCAAAATCCCGCTGACGATCTTTTTGGTCAATGGGGTGAAATTGCAGGGCGTGGTGACCTGGTTCGATAATTTTTGCGTGCTGTTGCGGCGGGATGGGCATTCCCAACTCGTCTACAAACACGCGATCTCGACCATTATGCCGGGTCATCCGATCCAGTTGTTTGAAGGCGGCGAGGAACCGCCGGCTGCGGACAAAGTCTAGTTGGAGCAGCGCAAGCGCGATCAGCGCGCGGATCGTCTGAGCGGAACGGAGACCGGTTCGGGTTCCGGCCGCGCCATCGTGATCGAACCCTATGTCAAGCGGCCGGCCGCGCGCGCGGGTTTTACGCGCGGCGAAGATGCAACGCGCCCGCCGCAAGCGCGTCTCGACGAAGCCATCGGTCTTGCGCGCGCCATCGATCTCACCGTAGTCGAATCCGGACTGGTGACGCTCAACCAGGTGCGGCCTGCGACCTATATCGGCACCGGCAAGGTCGATGAAATCGCGGGGCTGGTCAAAAGCTTCGAGGCCGGCGTGGTGGTGATGGATTGCCCGGTCTCTCCGGTGCAGCAGCGCAATCTGGAGAAGGCGTGGAACGCCAAGGTGCTCGACCGCACCGGATTGATCCTGGAAATTTTCGGCCGCCGCGCCCGCACGCGCGAAGGCGCGCTGCAGGTCGAGCATGCGCATCTGACGTATCAAAAGAGCCGCCTGGTGCGCTCCTGGACGCATCTCGAACGCCAGCGCGGCGGCTTCGGATTCCTTGGGGGCCCGGGCGAAACGCAGATCGAAACCGACCGCCGCCTGATCGAGGAACGGCTTACGCGCATCGATGCCGAACTCGACAAGGTCAAGCGCACCCGCAAACTGCACCGCGACAGCCGCAAACGCGTGCCGTATCCGATCGTCGCGCTGGTCGGCTACACCAATGCCGGCAAATCGACGCTGTTCAACCGGATGACGCAGGCGAGCGTGCTGCAAGCCGACATGCTGTTCGCGACGCTCGATCCGACATTACGTTCGGTCGATCTGCCGCACGGCGCGCGTATTATCCTCTCCGACACCGTCGGATTCATCTCGGAGCTTCCGACCATGCTGGTTGCGGCCTTCCGCGCAACGCTGGAGGAGGTGATCGCAGCCGACGTGATCCTGCATGTGCGCGATGTTTCGCACGCCGACAGCGCCGCGCAATCCTACGATGTCGAACATGTGCTGGGCGAGTTGGGGATCGAGGCTGCCAAGGACGAGCGGCTGATCGAAGTGTGGAACAAGATCGATCGGCTCGATGCGGAAGCGCGCGTGCGGATTTTCAATCTTGCCGAGCGCCAGAGTGCAGAGCGCCGCCCGGTGCCGGTTTCCGCGTTGAGCGGAGAGGGGATCGACCGGCTCATTGCCGCGATCGAAACGCGCATTGCGGCGAGCCGCCTGACATTCGATCTTGCGCTCGATCCCGCCGATGGCGCGGGCTTGAGCTGGCTGCACCGGCATGCCGAAGTGCTGGCAAAGGATATGCGCGAGGACGGACGGCTCGGCGTCACGGTTCGCGCCGATCCCGCAAAGGCCGCGCGGGTGAGGGCGAAGTTCGCCGGCAGCGAGACCAGCTAGTCGGATTTCTCTTTCGTCAATTTCTCGGCGGCTTTTGTTTCGTCCCAGAGCGCATCCATTTCGGCCAAGGTTGCTTCGCGCGGCGACTTGCCGCGGGCCGCAAGCGCGCGCTCGATCGCTTCAAAGCGCCGCACAAATTTGCGGTTGGCGGCGCGCAAGATCGCCTCCGGGTCCGCGTGCAGATGGCGCGCCAGATTGACCACGGCGAACAGCAGGTCGCCGACTTCCGCTGCCGCTTTTTTCTCGCTGCCGGCTGCAAGTTCGGCCTCGATCTCGTCGGCTTCCTCGCGAATTTTGGCGAGAACCGCCTTCGGATCGTTCCAGTCGAACCCGACCTTGCCGGCCTTCTCCTGCAATTTGTGCGCACGGGTGAGTGCGGGCAGGGCGAGGGGAACGCCGGCGAGGGCGCCTGCATCCTCGTTGCGCCCGCGCGCGGCCTTTTCCTCAGCCTTGATGCGCTCCCAAAGGCCCTCGACGGCCTTGGCGGTACGGCCCTCCTCATCGGCGAAAACATGCGGGTGACGGCGCACCAGCTTCGCGGTCACGCTCTCGACCACGCCGCCGAAATCGAATGCGCCTTGTTCCTCGGCCATGCGGGCGTGGAAGGCGACCTGCAGCAAAAGGTCGCCGAGTTCTTCCCTAAGGTCGCCCAGATCGCCGCGGGCGATGGCGTCGGCCACCTCATAGGCTTCCTCGATGGTGTAGGGCGCGATGGTCTTGAACGTTTGCTCCAGGTCCCACGGGCAACCGCTGCCCGGCGTGCGCAAGGCCGCCATGATCTCGATCAGCCGGGCGATGTCACGGGAAGCTTTCATGCGGTCCCTTGGGGCGCGCGGGGAACGTATCAGATCGGCTGTCTCGGATGGCCCATGCGCATTATCGGATTCGCATAAGACATATTATGGAATATTTGGTTATAGGGCTGTGGCGGGTAAGCGGCGTCATTGCTTTAAGATAGCCGCACAACAATCAGAGAAAACTACGCTATTCGATAAATTGATGGAATTCCCGCCAAGTTATCTCAAAGAGGCAAAGATACTTCTTTTACAGCACTTTATAAGTCTTATTTCGGCTCCTACATTAGCTCATAGAAAAACTGAGCCCATCGAAGCCCGGCTCGACCCCCGCGGGCAGCCTGGCGCGCAAAACCTCGTAATCGAGATCGCTGTGCAGGTTGATCAGGATCGCCCGCTTGGGCTTGAGCCGCGCAATCCAGTCCAGCGCGTCGTCGAGGCTGAAGTGGCTCGGATGCGGCGCGTAGCGCAAGGCATCGACCACCCAAACGTCCAGTCCGGCGAGCGCCGCCACGCTCTCGGGCGGCAGGTTTTTGAGGTCGGCCGAATAGGCGACATTGCCGAAGCGAAATCCGATCGAGGGAATGTCGCCGTGTCCTTGCAGCACCGGCAGCACAGCGACTGCGCCGCCCTCCCCGGCGATCGTCAGCGGCGCTCCGGCGGCAAGCGAATGCGCGTTGAGGATCGGGGGATAGTCGCTGCCAGGGGGCGTCTGGAAACAATAGCCGAACCGCTTGTGCAGCAGGGCGCCCGTCGCCTCATC
Organism: Rhizobium sp. Q54; assembly: GCA_945861895.1. Taxonomy (GTDB): domain Bacteria; phylum Pseudomonadota; class Alphaproteobacteria; order Rhizobiales; family Xanthobacteraceae; genus Pseudolabrys. The sequence continues at coordinate 4,940 of CAMAWF010000003.1, read as the reverse complement.
CGCATAGATGTCGATGCGCCGGCGGCGGTGGATCACCAGCGCGCGCAGATCGTCGATGCCGTGAGTGTGGTCGGCATGCGCGTGCGTAAACAGCACGCCGTCGAGCCAATCGACCTTGGCGTCTATCAATTGCTCGCGCAAATCGGGCGAGGTATCGACCAACACGCGGGTCGTCCCGGCGGCTTGGCTGTGCTCCACCAAAAACGAGCAGCGGCGGCGGCGGTTTTTGGGATTATTGGGATCGCACGCGCCCCAGCCGAGCCCCGGACGCGGCACGCCGCCGGAAAAGCCGCATCCGAGTATCGTGAATTTGGCGGTCATGCGGTTTTTGCCAATGTACGCGGCACTTTATTGAACAGCCGGAAGAAATTTTCCGTGGTCTGGCGGGCTATCTCATCGAACGTCACGCCGCGCACCGCCGCCAGCGTCTTCGCCGTTTCCACCACATAGGCCGGCTCATTGCGCTTGCCACGATATGGGCCGGGCGCGAGATAGGGTGCATCGGTTTCCACCAGGATGCGGTCGGCCGGCAGCTCGGCGGCAATCGCGCGCAGCGCATCGGAATTCTTGAATGTCAGAATGCCGGTGAACGACACGAAGAGCCCAAGCGCGACGCCGCGCATGGCGAGATCGCGCGTGCCGGTGAAACAATGCAGCACGGCGGGGAAGCCGCCCTTCCCGGTTTCTTCCTCCAGGATGCGCGCCATATCGTCGTCTGCCTCGCGCGCATGGATGACCAGCGGCAACTGCGTCGCTCGCGCCGCCGCGATATGCGCGCGGAACCCTTTTTCTTGCGCATCGCGCGGGCTGTTGTCGTAGTGATAATCGAGGCCCGCTTCGCCGATCGCCACCACCTTGGGATGCCTGCTGCGCGCCGCAAGATCGTCCGCCGTGATGTCCAGCTCTTCATGGGCGTGATGCGGATGGGTGCCGACCGAGCAGTAGACCTGCGCGAAGCGCTCGGCGATGGCGATGAGTTCGGCATGCCGGCGCACGCGGGTCGAGATCGTGACGATGCGTTCGATCCCGGCCGCGCCCGCGCGCGCGACCACGGCTTCAAGCTCGCTTTTGAAATCCGGAAAATCCAGATGGCAATGGCTGTCGACCAGCATGTCAGCCTGCCGCGCTTGCTTCCGGCTCGACATAGCGCGGGAACACCGGGCTCGGCGGCGGCAGCTTCGATCCGGCGGCGATGCGGTGCTTGGCTCCGAGCGCTGCGAAATTCCGTTCCGTCGCCGGCACGGCCAAAAGGTCGAGCAGCTTCGCCGCCGATTCCGGCATGACTGGCTGTGCCAGTATCGCGACCTGCCGGATCACCTCGGCGGTGACATACAGCACAGTGCCCTGCCGTTGCGGATCGGTCTTGGCCAGCGCCCACGGCGCCTCGCCCGCAAAATAACGGTTGGCGTCGGCAACGACCGACCAGACGTGGTTGAGCACCTGGTGCAACTGCTGCGTCGTCATCGCCTCGCGTGCCTTGGCGATCATGCCGTCGGCACCCGCGAGTATCGCCTTGTCGTTCTCGCTCAACGCGCCCGGCGCCGGCAGCACGCCGCCCAGCTGCTTGCCGATCATGGTGAGCGAACGCTGCGCCAGATTACCGAGATCGTTGGCAAGATCGGCGTTGATGCGATTGACGATGGCCTCGTGGCTGTAATTTCCGTCCTGGCCAAACGGCACTTCGCGCAGGAAAAAATATCGCAGCGGATCGACTCCATAAGCGTCGAGTAGCGCGAACGGGTCGATCACGTTGCCGACGGACTTCGACATCTTCTCGCCGCGGTTGAACAGAAATCCGTGCGAGAAGATGCGTTTGGGCACTTCAATTCCGGCCGACATCAGGAATGCCGGCCAATAGACCGCGTGGAAGCGCACGATGTCCTTGCCGATGACGTGCAGGTCGGCCGGCCAGAAGCGCTTGAATTTTTCGCTGCCGGTGTCGGGAAATCCGGCGGCGGTGATGTAATTCGTGAGCGCGTCGACCCAGACATACATGATGTGCTTGGGATTGCCGGGCACGCGAATGCCCCAATCGAAGGTGGTGCGCGAGATCGAGAGGTCTTGCAGCCCGCCTTTGACGAAGCTCGCAACTTCGTTGAGCCGTTCCTTCGGCAGCACGTAGCTGGGGTCTTTGACGTAGAGATCGAGCAGCTTTTGCTGATAGGCGGAGAGCTTGAAGAAATAGCTCTCCTCCTCGACCCACTCGACCGGCGTTCCGGTCTTGGTCGAAATGCGCAGCTTGTGCTCGTTCAGCGCGGTTTCGCCTTCGGCGTAATAGGCCTCGTCGCGCACCGAATACCAGCCGGAATATTTGCCGAGATAGATGTCGCCGTTCTTTTCCATTCGCTGCCAGATGGCGGCCGACGACACATGGTGGCGCTGCTCCGTGGTGCGGATGAAATCGTCATTCGAGCAGTTCAGCCGCTCGACCATGGCGCGGAAGCGCGGCACGTTGCGCTCGACCAGTTCGCGCGCGGTGATGCCTTCCTTGGCCGCGGTCTGCTGAATTTTCTGGCCGTGCTCGTCGGTGCCGGTGAGAAAAAACACATCGTAGCCGTCAAGCCGCATGAAGCGGGCGATGGTGTCGGTGGCGATCGCCTCATAGGCGTGCCCGATATGCGGCGGCCCATTGGGGTAGGAAATCGCTGTGGTGATGTAATAGGGCTTCGCGGCCATGAGGCCCCGTAGGTATCAACCGCGCGCGGCCTCTGCAAGCAAACCGAACACGGCAAACACCAGCGGTTTGCGTTCCAGGTTGAAGGCTTCGACCTCGCGTGCGGCGTGGTTGACCTTGTCCCAGGCCTGCGCCACCCGGGCAAGCCGCCGCGTCTCCTGCGGTCCACGCGTCAGCCGCTGCGACAGCCAGGCATTGACGATATCCATGAAGGCGGCGAGCGTTTTCGGCTCGGTGCCGCCAAGCGCATCGCCGAGCGCATGCAATGCACGCTGATCGACATCCGGCAACTTCGCCAGAAGCTCGAGCACGCGCTGCCGCAGTGCCAGTGCCGGGCCTTCGAGCAGCGCCAGCGCGCGGGCGGCGCTGCCGTCGGCGGCGGCGGCGGCTTCCTGCAATTCCGGCGCTTTTGCATCCCGTCCGGTTGCGGCAGCGACGGCTTGCGCCACATCCTCAGGCGCAAGCGGACGCAACAGCAGCCGCCGGCAGCGCGAGCGGATGGTCGCCAGCACTTGTCCGGGCGCGTGACTGACCAGAAGCAGCAGACACTTTGCCGGCGGCTCTTCGAGAACCTTCAACAGCGCATTGCTGCCGGAGCGATTAAGCTCCTCCACCGCATCGACGATGGCGACGCGCCAGCCCCCTTCCCCGGCGGTCGAACCGAAAAACGAGACCGAGCGGCGCACGTCATCCACCGCGATGTCCTGGCGCAGGTTGCCTTTGTCGTTGAGCGTGCGTTCAAGCACCAAGAGATCGCCATGCGCCTGCACCGCGATGCGACGCGCCACCGGATCGTCCGCATCGACGGCAAGCGATTTTGCGTGTCTGACCGCCGCTGCGGCCGGATCGGGATGTGCCAGCACGAAACGCGCCATGCGGTAGGCAAGCGTCGCTTTTCCGATGCCGGGCGATCCGCCGATCAGCCAGGCATGCGGGATGCGGCCGCCGCGATAACTTTCCAGCAGCGTGCGCTCGGCTTGCTCGTGTCCGAACAGCGCCGTAATTTCGCGCGGGTGCAACGCCTCCGGTTCGTCGTCGCCGTCCGCGCTCACGTCGCCACTTTCTCTTCGACCGTTTGCGTCGGCTCAGGGTGCAATTGCGAGCTCACGATCGACCATATCCGCTCGGAGACGACATCGCGCGGCGCGCGGCCATCGACCAGGATGCAACGCTTGGGTTCTTGCTCGGCCAGCGCGCGATAGGCCTTGCGCAGTCCTTCATGGAATTCGAGCGCTTCGCCCTCGAAACGATCCGCGCTTGCCTTTCCACGGCGCGTCGTTGCGCGGGCAAGGCCAACCGTCGCGGGCACGTCGAGAATGAAAGTGAGGTCAGGGAGCATGTTGCCCACGGTCACGCGCTCAAGACCCAGGATCAAACGCGGATCGACCAGGCCGAGCGAACCCTGATAGACGCGCGTCGAGTCGATAAAGCGATCGCAGATCACCCATTGTCCCTGCTCGATCGCCGGACGAATGGTGCTGCGCACATGGTCGTCGCGCGCCGCCGCAAACAATATGGTTTCGGTTTCCGCCCCCAGCGGCTTGGCAAGTCCCGACAACAGAATGTGGCGAATGATCTCCGCGCCCGGCGAGCCGCCGGGCTCGCGGGTGAGGACGACGCCGATACCGAGCGACTTCAGGCGATGCGCCAGCATCGCCGCGTGCGTGGACTTGCCGCTGCCTTCGCCGCCTTCGAAGGTGATGAAACGTCCACGCATGCGATATGGTCCCGCCGGAAGGCTTATAGCCGCTCGGCGCCGGCGCGGAACAGGCCGATCACGAGCTCGGTCGCGGCGTCAAAGGCGCGTTGCGATATGTTGCCTTTGCCGACGTCTTCGGCGGCCTGCAGCGGCACCTGCAACGCGACGGTGTCGCCGCGCCACACCTTGAGCATGCCGATGGGATGGCCTTTCGCGACCGGTGCTGGAACCGGCCCGGTATAGACAAGACGGGCGATAAGCTTGTCGCCGCCCGTGCGCGGCACCATCAGCCGGATGGTTCCCGCACCCGTCAGCGTCACCTTGCCCTTGGCGCCGCCGAACACCTTGGCTTCGCCGACGGCTTGACCTTCCGCAAACAGAATACGCGCCTCGAACGCACGGAATCCCCATTCCAGCAGCTTCCTTGCCTCGTCGGCGCGTTCTTTCTCGCTCTTGAGACCATGCACGACAACGATCAAGCGCAGCCCGTTCTGCACCGCGGAGCCGACCAGGCCATAACCGGCGTCCCTGGTAAAACCGGTTTTCATGCCGTCCGCGCCGATATTC
>CAMAWF010000002.1 GCA_945861895.1 Rhizobium sp. Q54 | reverse complement strand
CTCCCCAACGGGGAGAGGGAGAAGCAAGCCTGAGGGTTGGGCAATGTCAGCGTCCCACACCCCGGCCCGTATTACGCTTAAGCGGCTCGCAGCCGAGCGCATCCTGGTGCTCGACGGCGCCATGGGCACGATGATCCAGGAGATGAAGCTCGACGAGGAAGGCTATCGCGGCGCGCGCTTCGACGCCTGGAACCGCGAGGTGCGCGGCAACAACGACCTGCTCAATCTCAGCCGCCCGGACGCCATCCGCGACATTCATCTGGCGTATTTCCGCGCCGGCGCCGACATCGTCTCGACCAACACGTTTTCATCCACCGCGATCGCGCAGGCCGATTACGGCCTTGAAGACATCGCCTACGAACTCAACCACGAGGGCGCCAGGCTCGCGCACGCGGCGGCGCAAGCGGCCGAGCGCGAGGACGGCCAACGCCGCTTCGTCGCCGGCGCGCTCGGCCCGACCAACCGCACGGCGTCGATTTCGCCCGATGTGAGCGATCCCGGCTACCGCGCCGTCACCTTCGACAAGTTGCGCGAAGCCTATGGCGAGCAAATCCGCGGCTTGCTCGACGGCGGCGCTGACCTCTTGCTGGTCGAAACCATTTTCGACACGCTCAACGCCAAGGCCGCGCTCTACGCCATCGCCGAAGCCTGCGAGGCGCGCGGCATTAAAGTGCCGGTGATGATCTCCGGAACGATCACCGATCGCTCCGGGCGAATTCTCTCCGGGCAAACGCCGGCGGCGTTCTGGAATTCGGTTTGCCACGCACGGCCGGTTTCCATCGGGCTGAATTGTGCGCTCGGTGCGCGCGAAATGCGCGCGCATATCGCGGAAATCTCGCGCATCGCCGACACGCTGGTCTGCGCCTATCCCAACGCCGGCCTGCCGAACGAATTCGGCCTGTATGACGAAAGCCCGGACGCGATGGCCGAGCTGCTGGGCGAATTCGCCGACGCCGGGCTCGTCAATATCGTCGGCGGCTGCTGCGGCACGACGCCCGAGCACATCGCGGCCATCGCGCGCGCGGTCGCCGGCAAGCCGCCGCGAAAAATTCCGGAGATCGCGCCGCGGCTGCGGCTCTCGGGGCTGGAGCCGTTCACGCTCACGCCGGAAATACCCTTCGTCAATGTCGGCGAGCGCACCAACGTCACCGGCTCGGCGAAATTCCGCAAGCTGATCACCGCCGGCGATTATGCCGCCGCGCTGGCGGTGGCGCGCGACCAGGTCGAAAACGGCGCGCAGATCATCGACGTCAACATGGACGAAGGCCTGCTCGATTCGGAAGCGGCGATGACGACCTTCCTCAACCTTGTCGCCGCCGAGCCGGACATCGCGCGCGTGCCGGTGATGGTCGATTCTTCGAAGTTCTCCGTGATCGAAGCCGGGCTGAAATGCCTGCAAGGCAAGCCGGTGGTGAATTCGATCTCGATGAAGGAGGGCGAGCAGGCTTTCATCGAACACGCGAAGATCGTGCGCCACCACGGCGCCGCCGTGGTGGTGATGGCGTTCGACGAAAAAGGCCAGGCCGACAGCTTCGAGCGCAAGACCACGATCTGCAAACGCGCCTACGACATCCTGGTCAACAAGGTCGGCTTCCCGCCGGAAGATATCATTTTCGACCCCAACATTTTCGCCATCGCCACCGGCATGGAGGAGCACAACGGCTATGGCGTCGCCTTCATCGAGGCGGCGCGCTGGCTGCGCGCAAATTTGCCGCACGTTCACGTCTCCGGCGGCGTCTCCAACCTGTCGTTTGCCGTCCGCGGCAATGAGCGCGTGCGCGAGGCGATGCATTCGGTGTTTCTGTTTCACGCCATCGCCGCGGGCATGGACATGGGCATCGTCAATGCCGGGCAGATGGCGGTCTATGACGACCTCGATCCCGAATTGCGCGAGGCCTGCGAAGACGTCGTGCTCAACCGGCGGCCCGATGCGGCCGAGCGGCTGCTGGCGCTGGCGGACAAATTCCGCGGCCACGGCAAGCAGGCGAGGGAAGTCGATCTCGCCTGGCGCGAGCGGCCGGTGGAAAAGCGGCTGGCGCACGCGCTCGTCCACGGCATTACCGAATTCATCGGGGCCGACGTGGAAGAAGCGCGGCAAAAAGCCAAGCGCCCGCTCGACGTGATCGAAGGCCCGCTGATGGACGGCATGAACGTGGTCGGCGACCTGTTCGGCTCCGGCAAGATGTTTCTACCGCAGGTGGTGAAATCCGCCCGCGTGATGAAGCAGGCGGTCGCCTTCCTGATGCCGTTCATGGACAAGGAAAAGCAGGAGCAGGGCAATACGAAAAACAGCTCCAACGGCAAGATCGTGATGGCCACGGTGAAGGGCGACGTGCACGACATCGGCAAGAACATCGTCGGCGTCGTGCTCGCGTGCAACAATTACGATGTCATCGATCTCGGTGTCATGGTGCCGGCGGCGAAGATTCTGGAAACCGCCAAGGCGGAGAACGCCGACATCATCGGGCTCTCCGGTCTGATTACGCCGTCGCTCGACGAGATGTGCCTGGTTGCCGCCGAGATGGAGCGCCAGGGCTTCGACCTGCCGCTGATGATCGGCGGCGCCACCACCAGCCGCGTGCACACGGCGGTGAAGATCCATCCGAATTACCGGCGCGGCCAGACGGTCTATGTCAACGACGCCAGCCGCGCGGTCGGCGTGGCGCAGGCGCTGATGTCGGAGAACGGCCGCCCAAGCTATGTCGCCGACCTGCGCGCGGAATACGCCAAGATCGCCGCGGCGCATGCGCGCGGGCAGGAGGACAAAAAGCGCGTGCCGCTGGCCGCCGCGCGCGCCAATGCGCCGAAGTTCGACTGGTCGGGAGCTTACGTGCCGCCCAAGCCCGCATTCATCGGCAGCAAGGTGCTCGCAGATTATTCCGTGGCCGAACTCGTCGGCTATATCGACTGGTCGCCGTTGTTCTCGACCTGGGAACTGACCGGAAAATTTCCCGCCATCCTCAACGACGAGAAATTCGGCGCCGTCGCGCGCGAGCTTTACGGCGACGCGCGCGCCATGCTGGAGAAGATCGTGGCCGAGCGCTGGTTCCGCGCCAGTGCAGTGTTCGGTTTCTGGCCGGCCAATGCACAGGGCGACGACATTGCCGTGTTTGCCGACGAGGCGCGCGGTCAACCGATTGCCGTGCTGCACAGCTTGCGCCAGCAGCTCGCCAAGCGCGAGGGCCGCTTTAATTCGGCGCTGTCAGATTTCGTCGCGCCGCGCACGAGCGGGCTTGCCGACTATATCGGCGCCTTCACCGTCACCGCCGGCATCGGCGAAGACGATATCGCCGAGCGTTTCAGGCTGGCGAACGACGACTACTCCTCGATCATGGTCAAGGCGCTGGCCGACCGGCTGGCGGAAGCCTTCGCCGAGCGCCTGCACCAGCGCGTGCGCAAGGAATTCTGGGGCTATGCGGCGGACGAGACGCTGGCCACAGCCGACATCATCGCGGAGAAATACCGCGGCATCCGTCCGGCGCCGGGCTATCCGGCGCAGCCCGACCACACCGAGAAGGCGACGCTGTTTAATCTGCTGGCGAGCGAGCGCGAGATCGGCGTGAAGCTGACCGAAAGTTTCGCCATGTGGCCGGGCGCTTCGGTCTGCGGGCTGTATTTCAGCCATCCGCAAAGCCAGTATTTCGGCGTCGGCAAGATCGAACGCGATCAGGTGGAGGATTATGCCGGCCGCAAGGGCTGGACGGTGGTCGAGGCGGAGAAGTGGCTGGCGCCGATCCTCAATTACGATCCGCTCGCCGCTTCGCGCACCGCCGCGGAGTGACGCGATAAAAAAACACCGGGGAGTTTGCTCCCCGGTGTGGATTTGATGCGCCGGACTTGATCCGGTTTTGTCGGTGTCGGCTTTAGTCGTTGGGTTACCGAACTCAGAATGCTCCCAGCAAGATTGCGCCGATAAACGCGACCACGACGCACACCGCCAGCACGTTGAGTTTCAAGGCAAGCTCCACGGCATAGGCCTCCCTTGGTCGTTGCTATGACTAAAGTATAACAGAAATCGCCCCGGCTCCGAAGCGCCAAAGGCGCTGCGCCGCCGCAATGCGCAACGCGCATGGCTTTGCCAACAGTTTGATAGTTCGAGGCAAATGACGGCCTGCCGCAATTTGCGGCGCGGAATTATTTTTTTATTTGTGAAATTTGTCGCCCGAAACCGCCACGTCAGCTTTGGCCGCCGATCAGGCTGGCGATGCCGTCGGCCGCGCGCCGCGCCATCGGCATCACCAGGAAACCGGTGATCGCCGCCACCGGCCAGGCGATGAAATAGGCTTTCGCCCATTGGGCGAGAAAATCCGCCCGCAGGCCGAGATTCAAATATGTGACCAGCAGCGTCACCACGAGCACCATCACTGCGGACATCAAAGCCGCGAGGATGAACCTGGTCTTGCCGTCCATTGCGCCCCCTTTTGTCTTGCCCAGCGCGGCGGATGACACCCCAAAGCTCCGCAGGGATCAAGCGGATGTGGCCGCGTCCTGGGGCGGCAACGAATTCTTATCCTTAACAAAACCGCTCACCGCATCGTTGAGAGGGCATTAAAGGAATCCCTCGCATTTTTGGGGCATGACGCGTGGAGTGCGCCTGTATCTCGTCGGCTTCGTCGCCCTGGTGGCGTTGGCCGGCTGTGGCCGCGCCTGGGTGCAACTCCAGGACCGCGACAGCTGGCGGCATCAGGCCGAGGTCGATTGCTTGAAAACCGGCAGCGTGAAGGTAGGCACGGCAATCGTGCGCGCGGAGCCGATCGCCGGCCCCGGCATGTGCGGCGCGGATTTCCCGCTCAAGGTGGCGGCGCTGGGCGCAAACTTGTCGCTCGGTTACGCCGACGATCTGCGCCCGCCCGGAGCCATCCCCAACGGTTCGGCGGCGCAGCCGCGATGGCCGGCCGCAGCGCCGCGCTACGCACCGCCCTCGGAATATCCGGCGCCGCCGGCGCCGCGCAGCGTCTCGGCGCCGTCGGCAAGGCCGCTGTCGATCCTGCCGCCCGGCATCAAGGAATCCGACGAGGATGACATTCCCGACGACGCCGAATTGCCGTCCAGCCGGCGTGCGCCGGCGACGCAGCCGGCCTATCGTCCGCCGCCGCAACGCGCCGTACCGGAGCAGCGCGCCTTGCCGCCGCTTGGCCCCGCGCGCGGCCGCTATACCGGCGCGGTGCCGGCAGCGTCCGTGACGCCGACCGCGACACTCGCCTGTCCGATCGTCTCGGCACTGGACCAATGGGTCGCCGCCGCGGTGCAGCCGGCGGCGCTGCGCTGGTTCAATCAACCGGTTGTCGAGATCAAGCAGATTTCGGCCTATTCCTGCCGCGGCATGAACGGCCAGGCCGGCGCGCGCATTTCCGAACACGCTTTCGGCAACGCGCTCGACATCGCCGCCTTCGTGCTCGCCGACGGCCGTAAAATCACCGTCAAGAACGGCTGGAACGGAACGCCGGAAGAGCAGGCCTTTCTGCACGACGTGCAGGGCGCGGCCTGCCAGCAGTTCAACACCGTGCTGGCGCCGGGCTCCAACCGGTTTCACTACGACCACATCCATGTCGACCTGATGCGGCGCGCGAGCGGGCGGCGCGTCTGCCAGCCGAACGCCATCGACGGCGAAGTGGTGGCCGCGCGCGCCGGGCGCAGCCGCATGGCGAAGCGCGGCGATCCCACCACCACCGGCTCGATCACGCTGCAATCGCAAGCCTCCGCGAAGCAGAACGCCATCCCCGGCGAGGACGGCTATTTTGCGGATGACGATGACGACGATGCGGCGGTGACCACGGGATCGATCCCGCAAGCGCCTGCGAAGCCGGCGTCCGCCAAGGGCAAATCCGCAAAGCCTGCGGCGGCAACACCCGCGCCCGCGTTGAAGGCCGCCATTCCGGGCGAGGACGGCGCTTTCGACGATGAGGATGAGGCGGACTAGGCGGCAAGTTACGCCATCTCCGGCACCTGCCATTTCAATCCCGGAAACCGCGCAAAGTCGCGATCCAGCGTGATCCACTCGCAGCCCGACTCGATGGCAAGCGCCGCGAACCAGGCGTCGCTCACGCGCGATCCGCGTGTATCGGTGGCGATGCACAAGCGCTTGAAGATTTCCCAGTGCCGTTCGCCGGGCTCGACAACCTGACAGTTGGGTTGGCCAAGTAGATAGTCAGTGAAGGCGTGTGCCTCGTGGAGGCTGCTCGGGTTCCGATAGATGCGCTGATCGGTCGTTATCCGGATGACCGCACTGAGCGTCAACGGCGAGATGCCGAAACGGGCGCTGCCCGCCACGACGTTATTGAGCCAAGGATTACAAATCGCGTGTTGGGGGACATCTGTGCGGAACGCATAGATTAGCACGTTAACGTCGGGCAAAATCATTTAAAGTGCTTCATCCGCTCGACATATGCGCGGTCGTCCATTTCTTGGAGAGCGGCAGAATCAGCGATGTCGATCCCGGGCATGAGGCCACCGGTGGCTTTGCTGACGGGCAGCGAGCTTCGTCTTGCTTTGGGCTTTTGCCGATCGTCGGCCACCACCCGATGCAGTCCATCCTCGATCAGCGCGGTGAGAGTGCGGCCCTCCGCGGCGGCCTTGCGTTTGGCGCGCTTGAGCAAATCTTCCGGCAGCCGGACGGTGGTTCGTTCTGTCATATGTCTAGACATATCAATGCGGCGGCGATATGTCAATGCAGCGGCAGCGGCGCAATGCGTTCAGATGCGGTGCGCCCACGCCTCCGCCACCAGCGCCGCAAACAAGATCAGCCCCGCGTCGCGGTTCGACTTGAACAGCATCAAGCAATGCGCGGGGCCTGAAATGTCGAGCCGCGTCATCTGCCAAACGATCTGCGTCGCGCCGTCCCTCAGCGCAATATCATTCTTCATCTTTCGCTAAGTGGACCCTCAGCCGGCCGGGCTCGACGATCCAAAGCGCGCCCGCAACCGGTCGGCTCGCGGCCAGCGTGAGAAAGTCACGCAAGCGGTCAAGGAGAAGCCGCAGGGACGCCGGGCCACCAAGCTCGAGAATGACGATGCCTGCGCTTTGTTTCGGCGGAAACCGGAGCACTTGGCCGAAGTCGCGATCCAGCGTGACCAGCGTACGGCCCTCGAAAGCGCAGGCATCAAACACTGCCACATCCGTTGCGCCCGCAAGCTGCTGCTCGCGAACAGTCATCACGTCATGGCCTGCATCGCGCAGGAGTTCGACTCCGCGGTGTCCGATATTCTCGTCGGTCTTGATCCTCACACCGCCGGCACCGCAATGACGCGCTCGCGCGCAGCTTCCGCCCCGTAGGCGATGGCCGCGAGGATGTCGTCGTGCGTCAACTGCGTATATTCCGCGCGCACCTCGGCCTCCGGCATGCCGGTGGCCAACATGTCGAGAATGAGGGACACCCAGAGGCGCGTCCCTTTGATGCAAGGCTTACCGCCGCAGACCTCCGGGTCGATGCTGATGCGGTCCAGGAGATTGGCCATATCCGTTTCCTCTCGAATGCGCATTATGGGCAGCATTGCACCAAGTGACAATGCGGAGTGCGAATGCTTCAAACCCGCCCCGCCCATGCCTCCGCCACCAGCGCCGCAAACAAGATCAGCCCCGCGTCGCGGTTCGACTTGAACAGCATCAGGCAATGCGCGGGGTCGGCGATGTTCAGCCGTGCCACCTGCCACGCCAGATGCGCGGCAAACGCGGCAAGCCCGAGCGCGAAGATCGATCCGCCGCCGGCCATCGCGCCGGCGATGCCGATCAGCGCCACCGCGCCGGCATAAAAACCTGCCAGCATCGGCCGGGTGTTTTCGCCGAACAGCAGCGCCGTGGACTTGATGCCGATCAGCGCGTCGTCCTCGCGGTCCTGATGCGCGTAGATGGTGTCGTAGCCGATCACCCATGCGATCGACCCGGCATAGAGAATGACCGCGGGCCAATCGAGCCGGCCGAAGGCGGCGGCCCAGCCCATCAGCGCGCCCCAGGAAAACGCCAGCCCCAATCCGATCTGCGGCCAGTAAGTGACGCGCTTGAGAAACGGATAGACCACGACGGTGACGAGCGAGAGAATTCCCATGCCGACGGTGAAGCCGTTGAATTGCAGCAGCACCGCGAGGCCGACGAGCGCTTGCAGCACGAGGAAGGCTGCGGCCTGCGCCACGCTCACCTGGCCGGAGGGGATAGGCCGCGAGCGCGTGCGCTCGACAAGTTTGTCGAGATTGCGGTCGGCCAGATCGTTCCAGGTGCAGCCCGCGCCGCGCATGGCGAAGGCGCCGACGAAGAACAACAGAACATGCCAGACATTCACCGGCCGGCCGCCATGCACCGCGGCGATCCCCGCCGACCACCAGCATGGCATCAGCAGCAGCCACGAGCCGATCGGCCGGTCGAGGCGGGCGAGCCGCAGATAGGGCCGCGTGAATGCGGGAGCGAGGCCGTCGACCCAATTGCCGGTCGCATCGGCAACGCGCCCCGGGCTCTCGGTCAATTGCCGCGCCCGCTCATTTGGCGCCGAGCGGCGTGCCGGTCAGCGTATCGAAGGTGCCGCGGCCGGGCTTGATGGTGTCGGGCGCCGCGGCGTTCGGCGCGCCGAGCGCGTCGCTCAAGCTCGGAGCGGCCGGGCGTTGCGGCGCCGCGGCGACTTTGCAAACCTGGGTGCGCAGCGCCAGCGAGTGGTCATGGTTTTTCTTCATCTGAGCGATGGCGTCGGGTGGAATTCCGCACCAGGTGGCGTTGTCGCGGGCGTATTTGATCACCTTCGCTTCGGCCGCTACGAACACCTTGAACAACGAGCAGGCCTCGGCCGGCGGCACTTTGCGCTCGCTCGCAGCCCTGATCGCGGCAGCCTTCTTGGTGGCGTCGTCGCGCAGCGGCACGAAGTCTTTCATACATTGCGGCGGCCCCTGCGCCGCCGCCATGCCGGCGGCGGACAGGAACATGGCCATTGCAAGTGGAAGCGCCCGGCGCAAATTCACGGCATATCCTCATTGATTCCGGCACGCATTATACAGCCACTGGAATACAAGTACCGGAATTGAGTGGCCTACATAATAACCCGCCGAATCCGGCCAGAAGGCGGCAGAAAACGAAAATTCGGCTTGCCGCTCCCCTGGTAAGCCCGGCCACGGCTGAGTAAACCAAGCCGCCTGCACCCGGGACAGAGCATGCCCCGCTACGATTTCACCGGCCCCCGCCTCTATATCGATGCGCCGCTCGCCGGCGGCGCGCAGATCAAGCTCGACCGCGCCCAGGCGAATTATCTGCTCAACGTGTTGCGGCTTAAACCCCGCGATGGCGTGCTGCTTTTCAATGGCCGCGACGGCGAATGGCGGGGAATGCCGGGCGAGGCCGGCAAACGCGGGGCATCCATCGTCGTCGGCGAACAGACGCGCGCCCAGCCGCCGGCCGGCGATCTGCATGTGCTGTTCGCGCCGCTCAAACATGCCCGGCTCGATTACATGGTGCAAAAGGCCGTGGAGATGGGGGCGACGAGCTTGCAGCCGGTTTTGACCCGCCACACCCAGGTGGCGCGGGTGAATTTGCAACGCATGCGCGCCAACGCCATCGAGGCGGCCGAGCAGTGCGGCATCCTGACGCTGCCGGAGATCGCCGCGCCGGTCGCTTTCAAGGCGATGCTGGCGAAAAGGGAGCCGAGCCGGCTGCTGATATTTTGCGACGAGGATGCGCCGGTGCAGGACCCGGTGGCGGCGCTCGCCGCCGCGCGCCCGCAGCCGGCCGCACTGGTGTCGATCGGGACCGCGGCCGCAACGCCGCTGGCGGTGCTGCTCGGCCCGGAAGGCGGCTTTGCCGAGCACGAGCGCGCCGAATTGCTCAATCAGCCCAATGTATTGCGGCTGGCGCTCGGGCCGCGCATCCTGCGCGCCGACACCGCCGCAATTGCGGCGCTGACGCTGGTGCAGGCCGTGCTCGGCGATTGGCGCGGCGCGCAGACCGAAAAAAATAAAGTCTGAGCGGCGGTATGCTGTCAGAGCATGATCCCGAAAAGTGGGAACCGGTTTTCGGAAAAGATCATGCTCAAACAAAAAGCTGGCGCCGGGCCCTGATTCAATCGAAGCCGATTAGACTCTAGCGGACCGCACGCCGGTCAAACCGGCAGGAAAATCCGATGTAATTGCCGTAGCCGGCGCGCACGCTGGTGATGCGCGCAATCTTGCCGTAGCGCGCGCAGTGCGCGGCGGCCCAGTCGGCCGCGTATTCGCGGCTTTCCGGCGACCAGGGAACGATCCCGCCGGTATCGTTTCCGGTCAGCCCCGAGCCCGGGCCGGCGCAGGAACTCAGCAGCACGCCAATGGCAAGCGCCGTGAATGCCGCCGGACTAGCTGACATCGTATTTGCTCGCTTCACAACAATGCATAGGCGCTCGATACCATTCCTACCGGCCGCTTGTCGGTGGCGCTCGACATCATCACGCGACCGAAGCTGGTGGTGCGGCCGATCCGCACCACGCGCGCGTCGGCGATGACATCGAAGTTCACCGGACGGAGGAAGTGCATGGTCTGGTCGATCGTGGTCATCGGCCGGTAGCCGTTCCACGCCGCCGCGCAGGCAAACACCATCGCGGTATCGGCGAGCGCCATCAACGCCTGGCCGCAGGCGACGCCGCCATCGCGGCAAATCTTCTTGGAGAATACCAGCCGCAGCACCGCGCCCGGCTGCCAATCGTCCGGCGCGCCGGCCGGCCGGCCGCTCTCCACGCTTTCGACCAGCAGATCGAGATCCTGCACCCAGGGCGCCAATACTTCGGTCATCAAGCGCGCCGCCGCCTGCAATCCGAACTCCTGCTCGGATGTTTCCAACCGCCGCAGTGCGACCGACATGCTCCGTCTCCTTCAGCCCGCACGCCGGCACTACCGATGCGACGCGAATCGAGACACGCATGATGCCGGTGCGCCATAGCATGACGGAGTCCGGGCAGCGCGAAAGCTGTGGTCAATTTCCGTTCGGGCAGAGAAAGCTGTGGTAATCTGGCGGCCGTCCCGATGAGGAAAGACGTCATGGCTGGCGGTGTTCGTTTCCGGCGATTGTTCGCGGCGCTGATGCTGGCCGGCCTTGCGGTTGCCGGCGAGGCGCGGGCGGCGAGCTGGCTGGAAATGAATTTTGGGCTGTCGGGTCCGCGCTACGATGGCGCGGTGCCGGAATGCGAAGCCGGCCTCGGCTGGGTCGCTTCGCGTTTTGCCACCAAGGAAAGCCGGTTCTGGAATTCCAGCCTGCATATCGTCGACTTCGAACGCGTCCGGCAGACGGCATTCCGGCCGTGGGCGGCCAACACCATTCCGCGGCGCTTTTGCAGTGCGCGGGCGCTGATTTCCGACGGGCGCTGGCGGCAGGTGCATTACTGGATTGGCGAGGATACCGGCCGGATCGGCGCCAGCTGGGGCGTCGAATTTTGCGTGGTCGGTCTCGACCGCAACTGGGCGTATAATCCAGGGTGCAAGATGGCCCGGCCCTGAGGCGGGAGCGTCCGAACCCGTTTTATCTGCATTTTGTTCTTGAATTGTTCTTTTTGCTTCGCTAGGGTTCCCTGGCGTATTTCATGTGCCAGGGGGCGCCCCATGTTCCGCCGATCCGCGATCGAGCAAGCCATCCACGTCACGGCGGCCGTGACGGCCATTCTCTTCCTCGCCATCGTAACCGCCTTCGCGCAGGACCGGCGTCAAAGCGAGCCGGGCCGGTTCGACTTCTATGTCCTTGCCTTGTCCTGGTCGCCGTCGTTTTGCGAGGCCAGTGCCGAGCGCGGGCGCGAGGCGCCGCGCGATCAATGCGGTGCGCGGCCCTATTCCTTCGTCGTGCATGGCTTGTGGCCGCAATTCGAGCGCGGCTTCCCGCGCGACTGTCAGGTCCCGGCGCCGCGGCTCGATCGCAATATCATGTCGTCCATGCTGGACCTGATGCCGAGCCCGCGCCTGGTCTTCAATCAATGGGACCGGCACGGCACCTGCTCGGGCTTATCGCCGCATGGGTATTTCGAGGCCGTGCGCAAAGCGCGCGCGGCAGTGAAAATCCCCGAGCAGTTCACCGACGTCACCAGCCTACTCAGCGTGACGCCGGATGAGGTCGAGGACGCTTTCGTCAAGGCCAATCCCGGCATGACCCGCGTCGGCATCGCGGTGAATTGCGACCACAAACGGTTGAGCGAAGTCCGGGTGTGCCTGAGCAAGGACCTGAACTTCCGCGACTGCGCGGAGGTCGACCGCCGCAGTTGCCGGCGTGACAAGATCATCATGCCGCCGGTGCGCGGGGGGCGTGCGGCCGACGCGCGCTGACCGGCCATTGCAGCCGCGACGACGCAAGCGGCCCGCCGCCTTATAGTGCAGCGACCTCAATCGTCACTGGGCGCGCCAACGTGAACTACCGCCACGCCTTCCACGCCGGCAGTTTTGCCGATGTCTTCAAGCATGCCGTGCTTTGCCGCATTCTCACTTATCTGTGCGGCAAGCCGGCGGCCTATCGCGTGATCGATACCCATGCCGGGGCCGGCCTCTACGATCTCGCCGGGCCGGAGGCCAATCGCAGCGGCGAATGGCATCACGGCATCGAACGCCTGCTCGCCGCCCGGCTTGAGCCCGCCATCGCCGCGCTGCTTGTGCCCTATCTCGACGTCATCGCGGCGCTCAACGCACCCGGCCGGCTGACCACGTATCCGGGCTCGCCGGCGCTGGCGCGCGCCTGGTTGCGCCCGCAGGATCGCCTCATCCTGTGCGAGACGGAGCCGAAGGCGGCGAAGGCGCTGGAGGCGAATTTGCGCGGGGATGTGCGCATCAAGAGCTTGCGCATCGACGGCTGGACGGCGCTTGCCGCCTATGTGCCACCGGTCGAGCGCCGCGGGCTGGTGCTGGTCGATCCGCCATTCGAAGAGGACGGCGATTTCACGCGGCTGGCGAACGGGCTGGCGGCGGCGCATCGCAAATGGGCGACCGGCATCTACGCGCTTTGGTATCCGATCAAGGCCCGCCGCGAGCCGGATGCCCTGGCCAAAAGCCTGCAGCGCCTCGGCATCGGCAAGATTCTGCGCGCGGAACTTACCGTCGCGCGGCTCGACGATGTGAGCCGTTTGAACGGCTCCGGGCTGATCCTGGTCAATCCGCCCTGGCCGCTGGAGGGCGAGCTTAAAACCCTGCTGCCGGCGCTGGCCGCACTCCTGGGGCGCGACGGCCAGGGCGGATTTTGCCTCGATTGGCTGGCCGGCGAACGGGTCTAGCGACCGCGTGCCTCTTTTCACAGGGCCCGGGTTGGTTTAGCTCTTAGAGGCTGGCTTTGGCGTTCCGCCTCCATTTTGGGGGGCCGGCGGAGTGACGAAGGCCGTAACTGGCTGACGCTTTCCCCGATTGTGAATGTCCGGCCGAGCCTCCCGCCGTGGGGGCGGGCGGCGAAGCAATTGGGGGAGGAGTTTCCCGATGGCGCAGACCGGTACCGTAAAGTTTTTCAATGGCGAGCGGGGTTATGGCTTCGTGAAGCCGGACGACGGCGGACGCGACGTGTTCGTCCACATCACCGCGGTGGAACAGGCGGGGCTAAAATCCCTGAACGAAGGGCAGCGCATCAGCTTCGATGTCGAGCCCGACAAGAAGGGCAAGGGTCCCAAGGCGGTAAATCTGGTCGTCACCGGCTAAGCTGCGCGGGCCGCGGCTGGATCGGCTGCCGGTTGTCGGACAGATCGCGCTCGCCTGCGCGCTTGGCTATCGCGACCTGCGTTTTCAAGGCAGTTGGCGCAAGCAGCACGCGCAAAGCAAAAGCCCCGCACCGGGATGCGGGGCTTTTTTAGTGCGACGATTTATGCCGCGATCAGAAGCGGTAGTTGACGCCGAAGCGGATCAGGTTCGACTCGATACCGTTGCCTCTGCCGGTGACCGTATAGTTGCGGTCCGAAAGATCGACATAGAGATATTCTGCGCGGGCCGACCAATTCGGAGTGAGGCCCACTTCCATGCCGGCGCCGACGGCCCAGCCGGGATGAGTTTTGGATTCCGCCAGACCCGAGATCTCGCCTTTTACGCCGCCATAAGCGAGACCCAGGGTTCCGTAGAACAGAATATTGTTGAGCGCGACGCCGGCGCGGCCGCGCAATGTGCCGAACCACGGATTGGAGAACTTCCACGGCGCGAAGGTATCGTCGCTGCCCGAAAGCTGGATGTCGGTTTCGGCGCCGAACACGAACTGGCCGGCTTGCCAATTGTAGCCGGCCTGCAAGCCGCCCTGTAGACCGGACGGTTCGGTCGCATTGTTGGTGGTGTCGCCCCATTGATAGCCGACATTCACGCCGGCATAGGGACCCGTCCAATTGTAGGTTTGCGGCGCCGGGGCGGAATAATACGGGGCCGGGCTGCGCGGGAGGTCGGCTGCGGCTGCGGCGCCTGCCGCAAGCGTCATAGCGACCGTGGCCGCGGCGTAAATCGCACTCTTCATTGCTACCTCCACTTTAGTACCCCGGGCACGGACCGCTTGGCGGCGGCGTCCTGGTCACTTGTTGCGCAGATCCTGCATTCCGGCTGGCCGCCGACTCATTAATCCGCAAATTCTAGTTGCGATTAAGGGGTCGCAAGGCCGGTTGAATGGCGAAAGATCGACATTTTCGTGGAAGATTTATCGCGTATTTTAAGTTAAGCGGTTATGAATTGCTAAGTAAGCAACAGTTGTTATCCCTAAAGAACTCTTAGTTTGCGCGGATCGACACGCTCTGTATTTACCATGTCGGGTCAGACTGCATTTACTATAATTGGCGTGCGCTGGAGACGGCCGCGAAATCGCGGCAATACGTCGGGCGGACCGCCAAACCGATATGCGGTGACAGGTTCAATCTTCGCGGCGTAGGACAGGCCGTGACGGAAGCTTCGATGCCGAAGACCATGGGAACATCCGCGCCGCCGCGCGCGGCGCTCATCACCGGCGGCGCCAGGCGCATCGGCCGCGCGATTACGCTTGCGCTGGCGCGCGCGGGTTATGCAGTCGTGGTGCATGCCCATCGCTCGCGCGACGAAGCCGAGCAACTCTGCGCCGAGATAGCCAAGCAGGGCGGGCGTGCCGCCGTGGTGCTCGCAGATCTTGCGCAAGACGGCGATGTGCGCCGCCTGATTCCGGCGGCCACGGCGTTCGGCGCGTTGACGCTGCTGGTCAATAACGCTGGCGAATTCGAGCGCGACGAGATCGGCTCGCTTGATGTCGCGCGCTTTGACCGCACAATGGCGGTCAATCTGCGTGCCCCGCTATTTCTATCCGAGGTATTTGCCGCCCAGGCTCCGGCCGGGGCCGATGCCTCGATCGTCAATCTGCTCGATCAGCGGGTGTTCAAGCCGACCCCGCATTTTGTCTCTTATTCCCTGAGCAAGAATGCGCTGTTTGCCGCCACCACCACGCTCGCCCAGGCGTTGGCGCCCGGTGTCCGCGTCAACGCGGTGGCACCCGGCCCGGTGCTCGCAAGCCAGCGTCAGGCGCCGGAGGACTTCGCGCGCCAGACCTCGGCGTTGCCGCTTGGCCGCGGGCCGACCCCGGAAGCGGTCGCGGAGGCGGTGGTGTACCTTGCCTCGGCTGCAAGCGTGACCGGGCAGACCATCGCGGTCGATGGCGGCCAGAGCCTGGCTTGGCAGACCGCCGATTCCAGGGTCGCGGAGTAGCGTTGCGGCGCCGGTCTGGTCCGAAGTCGACCGGCGCATTACTTTCCTCCCATGACCGGCCCCAGCAAAGACACCAAGAAAGACGTCGAGCCTGAGACCGTCCTCATCGAGGACGAGGAAGAGCCGTCGCTGCCGGAAATCGAGGAAGAGCAAGAACTGACGACGGCATCCGGCCCGCTTGCGGCAGGCCGCGCCGCCATTCTCAAGCATGCCAAGCACGCGCCGTCGTCTCCCGGCGTTTATCGCATGATCGATGCCAAGGGCGACGTGCTCTATGTCGGCAAGGCCAAGAACATCAAGAAGCGGGTACTCGCCTATGCGCGGCCGGCCGGCCACGATACGCGCATCACCCGCATGATCGCGGCGACCACCGCGCTTGAATTCGTTTCCACCGCGACCGAAACCGAAGCGCTGCTGCTTGAGGCCAATCTGATCAAGCGCCTGCGTCCGCGCTTTAACGTGCTGCTGCGCGACGACAAATCGTTCCCCTATATCCTGATTACGTCCGACCACTGGGCGCCGCAAATGCTCAAGCATCGCGGCGCGCGCACGCGCAAGGGAAACTATTACGGCCCGTTCGCGGCCGCCTCGGCGGTCAACCGCACCATCACGGCGCTGCAGCGCGCGTTTTTGCTGCGCTCGTGCTCCGATGCGTTCTTCGAAAGCCGCACGCGGCCATGTTTGTTGCACCAGATCAAGCGTTGCTCGGCGCCATGCACAAGCGAGATCGGCTTTCCCGAATATGCCGAGCTGGTGCGCGCGGCGAACGCATTTCTATCCGGCCGCAGCCGCGCGGTGCAGGAGCAACTCGCCGCCGACATGGAAGTGGCCTCCGGGCAGACCGACTTCGAGCGCGCCGCGATCTATCGCGACCGTCTTGCCGCGCTTTCCGCCATCCAGTCGCATCAGGGCATCAATCCGCGCGGGGTCGAAGAGGCCGACGTGTTCGCGATCCATCAGGCCGGCGGGTTCAATTGCATCGAGGTGTTCTTCTTCCGCACCGGGCAGAATTGGGGCAACCGCGCCTATTTTCCCAAGGCCGACCGCTCGCTCGATGCGGGCGAAGTGCTGGGTGCGTTCCTCGCGCAGTTTTACGACGACAAGCCCTGTCCGGCGCAGGTTTTCATCTCGCACGAGTTCGAGGAGCGCGCATTGCTCGCCGCGGCCTTGAGCGCCAAGAACAACCGCAAAGTCGAAGTCGCCTTGCCCCAGCGCGGGGAGAAGAAGCAGCTTGTCACTCACGCGCTCGCCAACGCGCGCGAAGCGCTCGCGCGCAAGCTTGCCGACACTTCATCGCAGCAGAAATTGCTCAAGACGCTGGCGGAGACATTTGCGCTGCCGCGCGTGCCGCGCCGCATCGAGGTCTACGACAACAGCCATATTTCCGGCAGCAACCCGGTGGGCGCGATGATCGTCGCGGGGCCGGAGGGATTTCAGAAAAACCAATACCGCAAATTCAATATGCGCTCCGCCGACCTGGCGCCGGGCGACGACTACGGAATGATGCGCGAGATGCTGCAGCGGCGCTTCAAGCGGCTGCTCGATGAATCGCCGCGCGTGGACGCTGCTACCGCGCTCGCGGCAGTCCTGTCCGACGATGCCGAACACGATATCGTCTCGCCATGGCCCGATCTGGTGCTGATCGACGGCGGCCAGGGCCAGCTTGCGGCGGCCAAGGAGACGTTGGCCGCGCTGGGCATTGCCGACGTGCCGCTGGTCGCGGTCGCCAAGGGGCCCGACCGCGACGCCGGCCGCGAGACGTTTTTCACGCCCGGGCGCAGCCCGTTCAAGCTGCCGCCGCGCGACCCGCTGCTGTATTTCGTCGAACGCTTGCGCGACGAGGCTCATCGTTTTGCCATCGGCTCGCACCGTGCGCGGCGCAAACGCGATATCCGCGAGGCCGGGTTGCAGGAAATTCCCGGCATCGGACCGACGCGCAAGCGCGCGCTGCTGCGTCATTTCGGCACCTTGAAAGCAATTGAGCGCGCCTCGCTGCCCGATCTCGCCCAGGTTCCCGGGATTAACGCGGAGACAGCGCGAAAGATTTATGATTTCTTCCATGAGGCCGCGCGCTAATCTTGGGGCCAAACCGGCGGAGTGCTTCGATGATCATCGAACGGCAAGAACACGTAACCGATGCGGTGCTCAACGCCTTCAAGAGCACGGCCGACCCGCGCCTGCGGGAAATACTTGCTGCACTGGTGCGCCACCTGCACGAGTTTGCGCGCGAGGTGAAATTGACGGAGCGGGAATTCGAGCAGGCGGTCGGCTACGTCACCGCGCTCGGCCAGCGCACGACGGCGTCCCACAACGAAGTCGTGCTGATGTCGGGCTCGCTTGGTTTCTCCACGCTGATCTGTCTGCTCAACAACGGCAACAACGGGCAGACCGAGACGACGGCGAACCTGCTCGGCCCGTTCTGGCGGCTGAATTCCCCGCGCACGGAAAGCGGCGCGTCGATCGTGCGCTCGCCGACGCCGGGGCCGGCGATTTTCGTGAACTGCCGGGTGCGCGATCAAAAGGGTGCGCCGGTCGCAGGCGCGGAAGTGGATATCTGGCATTCCTCGCCGGAGGGGTTTTACGAACAGCAGGACCCCAAGCAGGCCGACATGAATCTGCGCGGCAAATTCATCACCGATGCGCAAGGGCATTTCGGCTTCCGCAGCGTGAAGCCTGCGGGATATCCGATCCCGATCGACGGCCCGGTCGGCGATCTCGTGCGCGCGACCGGGCGCCACAACTATCGCCCCGCGCATCTGCATTTCTTGATTCATAAGCCGGGCTTCAAGACTCTGATCTCGCAGATTTACGTCAACGGCGACAAGCACCTCGAAACCGACGTGCAGTTCGGCGTCACCCGCGCGCTGGTCGGAGATTATGTCCGTCATGACGGGCCCGCGCCGGCGCCGGATGTCAAAGGTGAGTGGTATTCGCTCGATCAGGCTTTCACGATGGAACCGGGCGAAAGCCGGCTGCCGAAAGCGCCTATCCAATAAACAGCGGGGATCGCGGACGCCGGACGGTTGACGGAACTGCGCCAAGGGTATTCCTTTAATTTATGAAATCCGTCACCACCCAGCCGCTGCCGTCACGTCCGCTCGCCTTGCCGAACCTGTTGACCTATGGCCGCATCGTCGCGGTGCCGGCGGTCGTCGCCTGCCTGTATTGGCAGGACATTCTACAGGGCGGGCTGTGGCTGCGCTGGGTCGCGCTTGCGATTTTCATCGCCGCCGGTGTCACCGACATTCTCGACGGCTATATCGCCCGCGCCTGGCAACAGCAATCCGCGATCGGGCGCATGCTCGATCCGATCGCCGATAAGCTGCTGGTGTCCGCCTGCCTGTTGATGCTGGCGGCCGACAGCACCATCCGCGGCTGGTCGCTGTGGGCGGCCATCATCATCCTCTGCCGTGAAATCCTGGTGTCGGGTTTGCGCGAATTCCTCGCCGAGTTGCGCGTCAGCGTGCCGGTGACGCGGCTGGCAAAATGGAAGACCACCGGGCAGCTCGTCGCCATCGGTTTTCTGCTCGCCGGCAAGGCGGGCGACGCCATCATTCCGTTCACCACCTCGGTCGGATTGACGCTGCTCTGGTTGTCGGCGCTGCTCACGCTGTACACCGGCTGGGACTATCTGCGCGCCGGCCTGCGCTATCTGATCGAGGAATGAGCGTGAAAGTGCGTTACTTCGCCTGGGTGCGCGAGCGGATAGGCAAGCCCGAGGAAGAAATTTTGCCCCCTGCCAGCGTAACGACGGTCGGCGGCTTGATGGATTGGCTCGCCGGGCGCGGCGAGGAATACGCCTACGCTTTCGAAAATCGCAACGTCATCCGCGCGGCGATCGATCGCGCCCATGCGCGGCCGGATACCGCGATAAAAGACGCCCGTGAAATCGCCTTTTTTCCGCCAATGACCGGCGGTTAGCGCCCTCTCGCGCATTGACGGCGACGGGAGTAGATTATCCGGCATGATCCCGACCGTGCGTCTGCAACGCGAGCCGTTTGACGCCGCCGCCGAGACCGCGCTGCTGACGCGGGGGCGCAGCGATATCGGCGCGCTTGTCACCTTCACCGGCATTTGCCGCGGCGACGAAGCGGGCGAACCGATCGCCGCGCTCACGCTCGAGCATTTTCCCGGCATGGCCGAGGCCGAGATTGAACGCCATGTCGCGGACGCCAAGGAGCGCTGGCCGCTGACCGGCGTTACCGTGATCCACCGCCATGGGCGCATCGAACCTGGCGACGGCATCGTGCTTGTCGTCACCGCCTCCTCGCATCGGGAAGCGGCGTTTGCCGCTGCGGAATTTCTGATGGATTTTCTCAAGACCCGTGCGCCGTTCTGGAAACAGGTCGAGCGCGCGGACGGGACGAGCTGGATTGAGGCAAAAAAGACCGACGACGCCGCAGCCGATCGATGGACGCGGACCGCAGCCCGGCGCGAGGCGGCGGAGTGATCGCACGCGAAAACGTAGGAACTCTATCGGAGGGATTGTTATGCTACCGATGGTGGCCACCGCAGTTGCCGCTTACATATTAGGCGTCAGCACCGCGCCCGCGGCGCAGGTCGTCTATTTCGATGTGCCGCGCGGCGCGCGTCCGCACGATGTCGCACCGGCGCCGGACGGCACGGTCTGGTATACCGCCCAAGGCCAGGGTGCGTTGGGTATTCTCGATCCGAAAACCGGCAAGGTGCAGCAGATCCCGCTCGGCCCCGGCGCTTCGCCGCACGGCGTCATCGTCGGTCCCGACCGCGCAGCCTGGATCACCGAGAGCGGTCAGAACGCGATCGCACGCGTCGATCCCGCGACCAAAGCGGTGAAGCTGTTTCCGTTGCCGAAGGAATTTCCAAACGCCAATCTCAACACCGCGACCTTCGACAAAAAGGGAATTCTCTGGTTCACCGGCCAGAGCGGCGTCTATGGCCGCGTCGATCCGGCGACCGGCAAGGTCGATGCCTGGAAGGCGCCGAAGGGCAATGGCCCCTACGGCATCGCGACGACGCCGAACGGCGATGTCTGGTATGTCTCGCTTGCCGGCGACCACCTTGCAAAAGTCGACACGGTGAGCGGCGATGTCATGGTGGTTGCGCCGCATAAACCGGGCGTCGGACCGCGCCGTGTCTGGTCGGATTCGAAGGGTCTTCTCTGGGTCAGCTTCTGGCATTCCGGCGAAGTCGGCCGCTACGATCCGGCGGCGAAGACATGGAAAGTGTGGAGCCTGCCGAACAGCAAATCCGGCTGCTACTCAGTCTATGTCGATGACAAGGACAAAGTGTGGCTCACCGATTTCGCCGCCAATGCCATTGTGCGGTTCGATCCGGCGACGGAAAAATTCGAGCGGTTTGCGAGCGACAAGCGCGGCGCTTCGGTACGGCAGATGCTCGGCCGCGCGGGCGAGGCCTGGGGCGCGGAATCGGGGAACGACCGTCTTGTGGTGGTCAGGGATTGAAAACAGTGCCCGGCTAAACGGATGACCGGCATGGCATCATGCGATCGAGGCGTCAGCCGCAGAAGCGTCCTGCAAATCCTTGCCGGCGGCTCGATTATCGCCGCCGGTGCATGGCCCGCTTTCGCCGGCGAAACCGTGATCGGCCGCCTGATCGCCGAGGCGAGTAATTATACGCGAATTTCGCAGCGCATCGATTTCATATCCCGCGCGCTGCTGGGCGCGAAGTACAAAGCAAATCCGCTCATCGGCGGGCCTAAGCAACCGGAAAAATTCGTGGTGCACGACGACGCGTTCGACTGCGTCACGTATTGCGAAACCGTTCTGGCGGCCGCGATAGCGCATGATTTCGGCGAATTCGAGCCGGCGCTACGGCAAATTCGCTATCGAAATGGCCAAGTGAGCTGGGATCAGCGCAATCACTATTTTTTCGAATGGAGCCAGCATAACGTTGAAAACAAGACATGCCGCCCGATTGCGATGGACGGCTCGGTCGAGATCGACAAGACGGTGAATTGGCATCCTGAACTCGGGAAGCGGCGATTTCTCATGCACGGCATACCGCGCGCCACTTTTTTATCGAACAAACATCTGCTCGCGAACGGCGATATCGTCGGCTTCGTCACCAAAAAATCCAATCTGGACTATTTCCACACCGGCTTCGTGGCCTTCGGCGGCAACGGCGAGTTGTTGCTGCGCCACGCATCCAAAAGCCGGCATCGGGTGTTGGACGAACGCATGGACCGTTTTGCCGCGGCCAATAAGGTACGTTACGTCACGCTGCTGCGGGCCGAGGAAACCGCACCCGTCCAGGCGGCGCTGTAATCGGCCAACGGGTCGTGGAGTATCACGGCAAGCGGCGGCTCGCCCGCGATCAGGCGGCTGCGGCCTTGCCCTTCGGGTGCACTTCCGCGGTGTAATCGTCCATCAATTGCCGCGTGATGCCGCCGGGTTTGAAATTCCAATTCGCGATCACGGAGACGGGCGTCACTTCGGCGGCCGAGCCGGTGATGAAGCATTCGGAGAATTCGCTCAGCTCCTCCGGCATGATGCGCCGCTCGATTATCTCGAAGCCGCGCTTGCGTGCGAGATCGATCACCGTGCGCCGGGTGATGCCGTCGAGGAAACAATCGGCGATAGGTGTGTAGATCTTGCCGTCTTTGACGAAGAAAATATTCGCGCCGGTGCATTCCGCGACGCGGCCCTGCCAGTCGAGCATCATGGCGTCGGCATAGCCTTTGCGCTCGGCCGCGTGCTTGGAAATCGTGCAGATCATGTAAAGGCCGGCAGCCTTGGCGCGGCATGGCGCGGTCTTCGGGTCGGGCCGGCGATAGTCGGCGAGGTCGAGCCGGATGCCCTTGAGCCGTTCGGCGGGATCGAAATAGCTCGGCCATTCCCAGGAGGCGATCGCGAGGTGAATGGTATTTTTCTGCGCCGAGACGCCCATCATCTCGGAGCCGCGCCAGGCGACCGGGCGCACATAGGCTTCCTGCTTGCCGTTCTTCTCCAGCACCAGGCGCTTGGCGGCGTCGATCTCGGCGACCGAATAGGGGATTTCAAAATCGAGCATTTTGGCGGATTTTTTCAGCCGCTCGGAATGCTCGCTGCATTTGAAGATACGGCCGCCATAGGCGCGCTCGCCCTCAAACACGGCGCTCGCATAATGCAGGCCATGGGTGAGCACATGCACATTGGCGTCCTGCCAGGGAACGAGCTTGCCATCGAACCAGATGACACCCTCAAGCCGGTCGTAGGACTGCGCAGCCATGGCATTTCTCCTCAGGGCCGCCCCGGCACAGGGCACCGTTTTCCTTGTCTTTATGCCGCTTTTGCGTGGCGGCTCAACTCTTTGCTTCGTGGGTCAACACCCGGTATGAGTGGACCGCTTATGAGAGCGCGCTTCCGGATACGACGCAACGTTCGCTCTGGAACCGTCCGCCCCGGCACGATCCTTTCGTTGGCGGTAGTGTTTTTGTAACAATAAAACCGAAATATGTCAATATGGCTGACATAAATCTGACTGCCAAGCTGGCTGACTTGGCAAACCGGTCTTCTGCATCGGGCACGGCGCGTCCGGCATCTGCGCCGGAGCCGGCATGGGACATCATCGAGCTTTTGTTCTTCGCCTATCGCGATTTCGTCGGCGACCCGGACGAAGTGCTGGCGAAATTAGGCTTCGGACGGGCGCACCACCGCGTGCTGCATTTCGTCAACCGCAATCCAGGCATGAAAGTCGCCGACCTGCTCGACATCTTGAAAATCACCAAGCAATCGCTCGGCCGCGTACTCAAGCAGCTCGTCGATCAGAATTATGTGTTGCAAAAGGAAGGCGCCAACGACCGGCGCCAACGGCTGCTCTATGTCACGCCGAAGGGCGAGGCGCTGGCGCTCAAGCTCGCCGGACTGCAAACCACGCGGATTGCCCGCGCGCTCGCCGAGCTTGGGCCTGGTACGCACGACGTCGCGCGCCGGTTTCTCACCGCCATGCTCGATCCCGCCGGCCGCGACCGGGTGCTGCGGCTTATTGCGCGCGCCGATCATGCGCGCCGGCCGAACACCTGACGTGCGCGGGGAGCGCGGCGCATGACCATCGCCCCTGCCGTTCTCGCCGACGACGCGCCGCACCTGCTGGTCGTCGACGACGACCGCCGCATTCGCGATTTGCTCTCGCGCTTCCTGGCGAGCGAGGGTTACCGGGTGACGACGGCGGAAACCGCGGCCGATGCGCGCGCCAAGCTTGGCGGCTTGAGTTTCGATCTGCTGATCCTCGACGTGATGATGCCGGGCGAGTCCGGCTACGATCTGGCGAAGGCGATCCGCGGCTCTTCGGCGGTGCCGATCCTGATGCTCACCGCCCGCGACGAGACCGAGAGCCGGATCGAGGGGCTGGAAAGCGGCGCCGACGACTATGTCGCCAAACCATTTGAGCCGCGCGAATTGTCGTTGCGCATCGGCAACATCCTCAAGCGCGCGCAGCCGGCCGCGGCGCCGTCGATTGAGTCCGTGCGCTTCGGACAATTTGTTTTTCATATGGGACGCGGTGAATTGCGCCGCGGCGAAGAGATCATCCGTCTCACCGATCGCGAGCGTGAAATGCTGCGCGTGCTGGCGACGACGCCCGGCGAAACCGTGCCGCGCCTCGCGCTGGCCGGCAACGGCGGGGCTGCGATCAACGAGCGTGCGGTCGATGTACAAGTCAACCGCCTGCGCCGCAAGATCGAGCGCAATCCCGCCAATCCGTTGATTGTGCAAACGGTGCGCGGCATCGGCTACCGGCTGGTGATTTCCACATGACCAGTCTCGACATCGGCATCGCCACGATTCGCACCATCCGCACGGCCGCCGGCCGCGTCGGCGATGGCTGGCGCCGGATGAGCCGCTGGCTCAACAGCGTGATGCCGAAGGGCCTCTACGCCCGTGCGCTGCTCATCATCATCGCGCCGATGGTGATTTTGCAGTCGGTCGTGGCGTTCGTGTTCATGGAGCGCCACTGGAATCTGGTGACGCAACGCCTGTCCGCCGGCGTGGTGCAGGACATCGCGGCGCTGATCGACGTGCAGCGCGGCTATCCGCAGGACGCCGATCACGCGCAGATCCGGCGGATCGCGCAGGAGCGCCTCGGGCTGGTGGTGGACTTTCTGCCGGTGAGCGAAATGCCGCCGCCCGGGCCGAAGCCGTTTTTTTCGCTGCTCGATCAAGCGCTGTCCATCGAGCTGCGCAAGCAGATCGCACGGCCGTTCTGGATCGACACGGTTGGAAAGTCCGCGCTGGTCGAAATTCGCATCCAGCTCGACAACGCGGTGATGCGGGTTTTTGCCCGCCGCAACGCCGCCTACGCCTCGAATTCGGAAATCTTCCTGTTCTGGATGGTCGGCACTTCGGCCGTGTTGCTTGCCGTCGCCATCGGGTTCCTGCGCAACCAGATCCGCCCGATCCTGCGGCTGGCCGACGCCGCCGAAAGCTTCGGCAAGGGCCGCGATGTGCCGAATTTCCGGCCGCGCGGCGCGCGCGAGGTTCGCCGTGCCGCGCAGGCCTTCATCGAGATGAAAGGCCGCGTCGAGCGCAGCATCGAGCAGCGCACGACGATGCTGGCCGGCGTGTCGCACGACCTGCGCACCATCCTCACGCGCTTCAAATTGGAATTGGCGCTGATCGGGGACAGCCCTGAAGTGGAGGCGATGAAGAAGGACATCGACGAAATGAGCCGCATGCTGGAGGCCTATCTTGCCTTCGCGCGCGGCGATTTCGGCGAGCAGTCGGCGCCGACCGACATGGCCGCGTTCCTCGAAGAACTCAAGGGCGATGCCGAGCGCAACGGCCATGCCTCAAGCGTGGTGTTCCACGGCCCGCCGGTGGTGACCGTGCGGCCCGCCGCCTTCAAGCGCTGCCTCGCCAATCTGGTGTCGAACGCGGCGCGGCACGCATCCTCGATCTCGATCACCGGGCACCGCGACCACCGCTGGCTCACCGTCACCGTCGATGACGATGGCCCGGGCATTCCAATCGCTCTGCGCGAGGAAGTGTTCAAGCCGTTTCTGCGGCTTGACGACGCGCGCAACCAGGATGAGGGCGGTACCGGCCTTGGCCTTGCCATCGCGCGCGACATTGCGCGCTCGCACGGCGGCGACATCGCGCTCGGCGATAGCCCGCTCGGTGGATTGCGCGCAACGGTGCGAGTGCCGGTTTAGCCGGCCGATCCACTCACGCGGCAGCGACTTCTTCTTCCCGATCGCGACGGCGGCGGCGGCGCGAACCGCGGCAGCAGCGCGCGGGAATGGCGCAAAGATCGTCGAGGAAGCCCGACCAGCGTTGCCCGCGTGCGAGTGCGCGATCGAGCTCGGCCATGGTGAACGCCAGGCCCGGATCGTCGTCGTCGATCCATTCATTGAGCACGCGTGCGAATATCAGCGCCAGGCCTTGCGCGCGCACCATGCCTTTGGGGCCGGAGGCGCCGATATCGGCGGCTGTGAGCATCCATTGCTGCGAACGCACGCCCATGCCGTTGAGGGCGAAAGCAAGACCAGGATTGCGCCGCGCCGAGCGCAACAGCGATTGCACCGCCGCCTTGTAGGGGGCGAGTGCTTCCAGCCGGCGCATCAGCACATCGAACAGCCGCTCGCGCGGCGGCTCCTCGGCCATATCGCCGTCGCCGCCGGCAAGCACCGCGCGGTCGATCTCCTTGATGTGGGCGGCGAGAATGGCGAGCGTCGAGGGGAATTCGCCGCGCAATTGCGACAGCGACAATCCGGCGCGGGCGGAAATTTCGGCAAGGCCGATCTGCTCGAACGGCTGCTCGGCGAGCAGCGCCATCAGGGCCTCGACCGCTTTGTCGCGGTCGGACGTGCCGCGCGGCGGCGGCGGGTTCGAACTGCTTCGCGGCTTGGGTTTGTGGGCCATCCTGGCCTCCTGTCGGTCTGTCGTTCGGCTTCAGCTTAAGCCCGCAAACGCGACCGTTCTAGGGCAAGGACGCTAGCCGGCCAGTTCGCGCGAGCGCCTGGTTGCGGCGGCAATGGCCTTTGTCATAAGGGCTTCAAGCCCGCCTGCGCCCATCAGCACGTCCAATGCGGCAGCGGTGGTGCCGCCCGAGGAAGTGACATTCTGCCGCAACGTCGCGGCGTCGAGCGGGGAGCGGCGCAGCAGCTCGCCGGAGCCCGCAATGGTTTCGCGTGCCAGTACCGCCGCAAGTTCGGCCGGCAGCCCGGCGGCAACGCCCGCGCGCGCGAGCGCTTCCACCAGCAGAAAGACATAGGCCGGTCCGGAGCCGGAGACTGCCGTCACCGCGTCCATCAATATTTCATCCTGGATCCATTCGACGCAACCTGCGGCCGCAAGCAGTTCGCCCGCGAGCTTGCGCTGGCGCGGCGACACATTGCGATTGGCGAGCGCAACCGTAATGCCGCGCCCGATCGCGGCCGGCGTGTTCGGCATGGCGCGCACCAGGGCGGCCTTCGGGCCCAAAGCGCGCGCCAAGAATTGCAGCGGCCGCCCCGCCATGATCGAGAGCACCAGCGTCGACTTGCCGATCAGCGGCGCCAGCGCCGGCATCACTTCGGGCGCCGTCTGCGGCTTGACGGCGACGACGATCGCTGCGGCTTCGCTTAATTTGCCCGCAGGATTGAGACGAAGCCCGCGCTTGCCGAGCGCTTTGATCTGCTTCGATGGCTGCGGTTCCAGCACCGCAACTTTTTTCGGATTAAGTCCGCGCGCGAGCCAACCATCCAGCAGGGCACAACCCATCTTGCCGGCGCCGACGAGAACAAGCGTGCCGCGAAAATCTTTCAGCTTGCGCGTGTCGTGAGCGGCCATTGCGGTTATCGGCCGTTCATCGGCCTCAGGCTTCGCCCGAGGTCTCGAACATGGCGGCGTCGAGCGCCTCGCGCGCGGGCTTGCCGGCCCACACCACAAATTGATAGGCGGGGAAATAGCGTTCGCAGGCTTCCAGCGCGATGCCGAGCAAAGCCTCGCATTGCTTGCCGGAGGCCTCGACGCCTCCCGTCAACATCAGCGCGTGGCGGAACATCACCAGGCCGTCCTTCGTCCACAGATCGAAATGCCCGACCCACATCTGCTCGTTGATCAGCGAGATCAACTGGCGCACCTCGCCGCAGCGCGGCTCCGGCACCTTGATGTCGAAGGCGCAGGCAAGATGCAGGGCTTCGAGGTCGCCCATCCATGTGTAGGAGACTTGATAGTCGCTCCAGCGCCCGGCGACGAGGATGGTGATTTCGTCGGCGCTGGCGCGCTCGAACGACCAGTCGTTGACCGACGCGATGCGTTCAACCACGTCGAGGGGATTGATTCGTTGCTCGTGCGAATAGTTGATGAGGGACATGACGTCTCCACCTTGCCGCTGGGAAGTGGGAAACGCACGCCACCGCACGCGTACCGGGACGCAACGGGTGAGGCCCACGGGGCCCGGTCGCATTTCGACGCAGAGGGGTACGGGTGCCTTGACCGTGAAAACGAATCACTTGACGAACCGACTATAACTCGCTCGATTCCGGCCTCCAAAGGCACCATCCAAGCCAATCAGCCGTGATTTGCGGAATCCGCGCAACGCCGCATGGCGTACTCTCCACAGCGAATGTTGCGACAAGTTGACTCGGTGGTGGATAAGTTAAGGCGCGATCAGTCGAACAGGCTGGAAACCGACTCTTCCGACGCCGTCCGGCTGATGGCTTCGCCGATCAGGTTCGCGATCGGCAGCACGCGGATATTGCCGGCGGCTTTGACTTCCGCGGTCGGCTGGATCGAGTCGGTGATCACGAGTTCCTTGATCCGCGAAGCAACGATGCGCGCGACCGCCCCGCCGGAGAGCACGCCGTGGCTGAGATAGGCATAGACGGCTTTGGCTTTTTGCTCGAGCAGCGCGTCGGCGGCGTTCACCAGGGTGCCGCCGGAGTCCACGATGTCGTCGACCAGGATGCAGGTGTGGCCTGCAACGTCGCCGATCACGTTCATCACCTCGGATTCGCCGGCGCGCTCGCGCCGCTTGTCGATGATGGCGAGCGGTGCATTGATCCGCTTCGCCAGGCCGCGCGCGCGCACCACGCCGCCGACGTCGGGCGAGACCACCATGAGATTGTCGAGCTTGAAGCGGTCGCGGATGTCGCGCACCATTTCGGGCGAGGCGTAGAGATTGTCGACCGGGATATCGAAGAAGCCCTGAATCTGCCCGGCGTGGAGATCCAGCGTCATCACCCGGTCGACACCGGCGCGAGTAATCAGGTTGGCGACCAATTTTGCCGAGATCGGGGTGCGGGGCCCGGGTTTGCGGTCCTGCCGGGCATAGCCGAAATACGGGATCACTGCGGTGATGCGCCGCGCGGAGGAGCGCCGCAACGCATCGATAATGATGAGCAATTCCATCAGATGATCGTTGGCCGGGAACGACGTCGACTGAATGACGAAGACATCCGCGCCGCGCACGTTTTCCTGGATTTCGACGAAAACCTCCATATCGGCGAAGCGCCGAACGACCGCCTTGGTCAGCGGGGTTTTCAAATATTGGGCAATCGCCTCGGCCAGCGCAGGATTTGAGTTGCCGGCGACGAGCTTGATCGCTCCGTTTTTCGCCGCCATTGCCGTCTCCCAGCATCGCGCCCAGTAGGCGGCGTGGTCATAACAAGGGGCGATGAGCCCGGCAATATGAGTGAATTCGTTGTCCCGAAGCTTTTTTACGCAAGTGAAGAATGCGGTTAATCCGCATCCGGCGATACCGGTCGTCCGGCTAGCTTATTCGGCCAATGCGATGGCGTTGATGTGCCGGCCGTAGTCCGCCTCGGCCAACTGAGTCGAGCGGCGGTAGCTGAAAAAGCGGAGCGGATCGGCATAGGTGCAAAGCCCAAGATCCTCGAATTTGTCCACGCCGGCGCGGGCGAGACGGGCGGCGAGGTAACCCGGCAGGTCGAACAGCGCGTATCCTGCGCGCGGCGAGGCGGTGAAGAAGCGCGCATTGCCGGTGTCGTCCTGCTCGAAGCGAGCGACGAATTCCGGGCCGACCTCGTAGCTGGGCTGACGGATCAGCGGGCCGAGCGTGGCGACGATGCGGCCGCGGTCGGCGCCAAGCTTTTCCATCGCCGCCAGCGTCGCCTCGATCACGCCGGTGAGTGCACCGCGCCAGCCGGCGTGCGCCGCCCCGATGACCCGTGCTGCGGGCTCCGCGAACAGCAATGGGCCGCAATCGGCGGAGGAGACCCCGATGGCGAGCGCCGGAGTGCGCGTCACGATGGCGTCGGCGCGCGGCCGGCCCTCGCGCGTCCATGCCCGGTCGGCAACCACCACATCGGGGGAGTGGATTTGATAGGCGGTGAGCAGCCGCTCGGGTGCGACGCCGAGCGCCGCTGCCATGCGGGCGCGGTTCTCTCCGATATGGTCCGGCGCGTCATTCGACCCGGTGCCGCCGTTGAGCGTCGCATACATGCCTTTCGATACGCCGCCGTGGCGCGTGAAAAATGCATGGCGGATGCCGCCGAGCGCGGACAGTGACGGAGCATGCAGCATAATCTGTTCCGCATTCATCGTTCGAACCCCGGCGGTACGCCGACTTTCGGATCGGCGAAGGCGATTGCCTTGAACAATGTGCCCATGGCGGTGCGTCCGTGGCCGATTAGCCGTTGCAACGCCAATTCGATCGCCACGACATCTGACCGGCTGGCTCCGGCCTTCAGCGTGTCGGCCCTGGTGTTGATGCCCAGACGCTCCAGCAATTCGGATTGCTCGATCGGGCCATAGACACTGACACCCATGCCGCTTGCCGCCTCCGCCAGCGCCTGGAAATCCACATGCGCGCTGAGATCGGCCATGCCCGGCGCGGCCAGCGGATCGGCGAAGGCATGATGCCCGACCGCCTGAAACGTGTCGCCGGCCGCGCTTTCTGCGTGACCATAATCGATAATCAACGCCGCGCCGTTAGCGCGGGCTATCCGCCGGCCGATCTCCATCGCCACATGGTCGGTGCGCCACTCGAAGATGGAATTGTTCGGCTCGGCGCGCACCTGCGGGGGGAGTATGCCCTCGAAATGCGGAACCGGCTCCGGGGCGATGATGAATATAAGATTGCCGTTGCGGTCGATGGCGATTTTCCGCTCGTGCCAGCCGTCCGGCTGTTTCACGGCCTGATGCACGGGCAGCGCATCGAAAAATTCATTGGCGAGAATGATCGCCGGCCCGGCCGGCACCTCTTCGAGCGAGGAGTGCCAGAATACCGGCGTTGAGATGCCGGCGAGCGTTTGCTGCTGAAGTCGCTGCAGCACCGGGCTGATTTCGACCAGATGCACCACCGCCGCGGCGTTGAATTCTGGAACCACCTGCGCGGCGCGCAGCGCATCGCGCATCATCGTGCCGCGGCCGGGGCCAAGCTCGACCAGGCGCACATTTGCCGGCGCGCCCATTTGCCGCCATGTCGAGGCCGCCCACAGGCCGATCAACTCGCCGAACATCTGGCTGATTTCCGGCGCGGTGACGAAGTCGCCGGCGGCGCCAATGGGGTCGCGCGTGACGTAATAGCCATGATGCGGATCGGTCAGGCACAACGACATGTATTGCGCGACCGGCATCGGGCCCGCCGCCGCGATGAGCCGGCGTATCTCGGTATTGAGCGGCGGAATATAGACCATCACACCTGCCGTCTGGCATCTTGCCGCAGCGCGTGGGTCATAAAGCCGATGCCGGCCAGCATCAGCGGCGCCGACAGCAACATGCCCATGGTGAGTCCGCCCCAGAAGAAACCGAGTTGCGCATCGGGTTCACGGAACAGTTCGCAAATCGAGCGCGCGATTCCATAGCCGAGCGCAAATGCGCCGAGTATGAAGCCGGGCCGCTTCAGCGCGCCGCCGCGAACGAGCAGCGCGAGCACGATCAGCAGCAGCAGCCCTTCGAGTGCCGCCTCATAAAGCTGGCTCGGATGCCGCGGCACCCCTCCGCCGCCGGGAAACACCATCGCCCACGGTACGTCGGCTGCCCGGCCCCACAATTCGCCGTTGATGAAATTGGCGATGCGGCCAAGCAGCAGCCCGATCGGCCCGACCGCGCAGGTGACGTCGCCGAGCGAAAGGATGGGGATGCCGCGACGGCGGGCGAACAGAATGACGGCAACCACGCAGCCGGCGAAGCCGCCGTGGAACGACATGCCGCCGTTCCACAATTGCAGGATTTCAAGCGGATGGGCGGCAAAATGCGCGGGATTATAAAACAACACATAGCCGGCGCGGCCGCCAAGGATGATGCCGAATGTCACCCAAAGAATAAAATCGTCATAATCCAGCACACTCATCGGCGCCGGTCCGCCCCACAGCCGCTCGCGGCGGATCAGCGCGCGCGCGTAAGCCCAGCCAAGCAGAATGCCGCAAATATAGGCCAGCGCGTACCAGCGGATCGCGAACGGCCCGATGCTGATGAGCACCGGATCGAAAGCGGGAAACGGTAAGACCAGCAGCGGCATTTGTTTTAGTCCCGGCGATATCGGCAAGATGCGGCCAAGCCGCGCACGGACTCAAATCGGCAGGTCAATTTAGCAAGTTCCGGGTCTTGCGGTGCGCGGACCCTATCGCCATTCTCAGACTGACAACAATACGCGAGTCGAGAGGCTAGCAATGACTCAGACCTCAAGCCGGTTCTTCGACGAGATCGCACGGCTGATGAACGATGCCACCGGCGTCGCCCAGGGCGTGCGGCGGGAGTTCGACACCCTGTTTCGCAGCCAGGCCGAGCGCATCCTGCGCGACCTCGATGTGGTGCCGCGCGAGGAATTCGAGGCGGTCAAGGAGATGGCCCGGCTCGCCCGCGACGAAAATGAGGCGTTGAAAGCGCGCATCGGCGCGCTGGAGGCTAAACAGGCCAAGAAAAGCTCAGGTTCCGCGCCGGGCGACTGATCCCGGTTTTCTTGTCATTTCCGGCTGCCATCGCTATAAACCCGGCCGACCGCGGCCCCCGGCACCCCTGGAGGCTCGCTGCGGTCTTTTCCGTTGAACGCGCTCTTTTTGCGTTGAATTCAGTGAGGAATTTATCATGGCGACCGTCAAGGAAATGAAGGCGACGGCTCGTCCGAAGAGCGGCAAGGGGGCCGCCCGGGCGGAGCGACGTGCCGGCCGCGTGCCGGGCGTGATCTATGGCGACAATAAACCCCCGCTTCCCATTTCGGTCGACCATGCCGACCTGCGGCATCGTATCTATGCCGGGCGCTTCCTCACCACGATCTACGAACTCGAACTTGAAGGCACCAAGCACCGCGTGATCCCGCGCGACTACCAGCTCGATCCGGTCATGGACTTCCCCATCCATGTGGATTTCCTCCGGCTCGGCGAAGGCGCGACCATCCGCGTGCATATTCCGGTCCACGTCATCAATGCCGACCAGTCGCCGGGCGTGAAGCGTGGCGGCGCGGTCAATATCGTCACCCACTCGATCGAAGTGCAGTGCCGGCCGGAGGAAATTCCGGAGTCGATCGATGTCGATATCTCCAGCCTCGAGATCAATTATTCCCGGCATCTGAGCGATGTGACGATACCGCCGAATGTTCGCGTGGTCATGCCGGGCGATATCACCCTCGTCACGGTCGTGCCGCCGTCTGGCTACGCGGAAGAAATGAAAGCCGCTGCGGAAGCGGCCGCTGCCGCTGCGGCAGCCGCCGAAGCTGCCGCCGCAGCCGGGCTGGTGCCCGGCGCCGAAGGTGCGGCGCCCGGAACTCCCGGCGCGGCGCCCGGTGCGGCGCCTGGAGCGGCTCCCGGCGCGGCGCCTGGAGCGGCTCCCGCTGCCGGCGCTGCGGCGCCGGCGAAACCCGACAAGAAGTGACGCGCGCGGAATTCCGCGCGCCGGCCGAAAAGTTCGTCTCGCGCCCACGCGGTTGTTGAAGCCATGCTGCTCGTCGTCGGCCTCGGCAATCCGGGTGCGCGCCATGTCGCGAACCGCCACAACATCGGCTTCATGGCGGTCGAGGCGATCGCGCGCCGTCACGACATCGCGCCCTGGCGCCGCCGCTTCCACGGCGTAGCGGTGGAAGGCGCAATCGGGGCCGAGCGCGTGCTGCTGCTGCTGCCGGGCACCTTCATGAACGAGTCCGGCCGCGCGGTGGGCGAAGCTGCGAATTTCTACAAGCTGGCGCCGGGCGAGATCGTCGTCTTCCACGATGAGGTCGATCTGCCGCCGTCGAAGCTGCGTGTGAAAACCGGCGGCGGCGTCGCCGGGCATAACGGTCTGCGCTCGATCACGGCGCATGTCGGCAACGACTATCGGCGCGTGCGCATCGGCATCGGCAAACCGGAGGTAAAGGAGCTGGTGCCGCATCATGTTCTCGGCGATTTCGCCAAAAGCGACCGCGCATGGGTCGCGGCGCTGTGCGAGATCGTTGCCGACAATGCGGAGCTGCTGGCGAAGGGTCAGGATTCGAGTTTCCAGAACAAGGTCCACCTTGCCATGCAGGCCAAAGGGTTTGGAGAACCGGGCGAGCCCTTGCCATCGGCGGATTGACGGCGCGCGCGCGCGCCCCAAGAACAACAACGGCACGGAAAATTTCATGGGATTCAAATGCGGTATCGTCGGTCTGCCGAATGTCGGCAAGTCGACGCTTTTCAACGCGCTCACGCAAACGGCGGCGGCGCAGGCGGCGAACTATCCGTTCTGCACCATCGAGCCGAATGTCGGTGAAATCGCCGTGCCGGATTCGCGGCTCGACAAGCTCGCGGCGATTGGAAAGTCGGAACAGATCGTGCCGACGCGTATCACCTTCGTGGACATCGCCGGGCTGGTGCGCGGCGCTTCGAAAGGCGAGGGGCTCGGCAATCAATTTCTCGCCACCATCCGCGAGGTCGATGCCATCGTGCATGTGGTGCGCTGCTTTGAAGATGCCGACGTTACGCATGTCGAAGGCAAGATCGATCCGGTCGCCGACATCGAGACGGTCGAGACAGAATTGATGCTTGCCGATCTCGATAGCCTGGAGAAGCGCGTCGATAATCTCGAAAAGAAAACGCGCGGCACCGGCGAGGACGCCAAAGAGGCGAAAGAGACGCTCGATCTCGTCAAGCGTGCGCTCGTGCTGCTGCGGGAAGGCAAGCCGGCGCGCTTCGTGACGCGCAAGCCGGAGGAGGAAAAGACCTTTCACGCGCTCGGTCTGCTCACCTCGACGCCGGTGCTTTACGCTTGCAACGTCGAGGAAGCGTCGGCGTCAATGGGCAATGGCTTTTCCCGTCAGGTGGAGGCGCGCGCAAAGGAGGAGGGCGCCGTCGCCGTCGTCATTTCGGCGAAGATCGAGTCGGAGATCGCGACGCTGCCGTCGGCCGAGCGCAAGGATTACCTCGAAGCGGTCGGACTGAAGGAGGCCGGGCTCGACCGGCTGATCCGCGCCGGCTACGGGCTGCTTCACCTGGTGACGTATTTTACCGTGGGTCCGAAAGAGGCGCGCGCCTGGACCATCACGCAGGGCACCAAGGCGCCGCAGGCGGCCGGCGTGATCCATACCGATTTTGAGCGCGGCTTCATCCGCGCCGAGACGATCGGTTACGACGATTTTGTCGCGCTCGGCGGCGAGGCCGCGGCCCGCGACGCCGGCAAATTGCGGCTGGAGGGCAAGGAGTATGCCGTCGCCGACGGCGACGTGATGCATTTCCGTTTCGCCACCTGACCGATTGAATCGCAAGCCTATTCCGCGCGACACTGCGAGGATGCGTCCAGGCCCGGACGCTGTTTGAGGTGCTGCCATGCCAGCCTTGCCCGCCGTTTGCCGCATCGGCATCGTTTCCGCGATCGCGGTTCCGGACGGCTGGGCCGAGCACAAGGAAGCGAGCCAGGAACTGGGAGTGCAGATGCTGGCGCCGAAAGGCCAGTCCTTCGACGAGGCGCCCGCCAAGATTTACGCGCTGGTGCGTTACAATCCGGCCAAGCAGCCGGTCGCCGAGATCGTGCTCTCCGCCAACACCAAGGCCGCGTTCAGCGCCGCCGAATCCGCCTATATGTCGATCCTGAAAGCCTATTGAGCCCCGGCTTCCCCTGTCATGCCGAAGCTTTATTGGGAAGATTTCACGCTGGGGGCCGTCGCCGAATACGGGCCGCGGCTCGTGACCCGCGAAGAAATCGTGGCGTTCGCGGCGGAATTCGATCCGCAACCGATGCATCTCGACGAGAGCGCCGCGCGCAGCAGCATGTTCGGCGGGCTGGCCGCATCCGGCTGGCATACCTGCTGCCTGATGATGCGGATCATCGCCGACGGGTTCATTCTCAATTCCAGCTCGATGGGCGGTCCCGGCGTCGAGGAAGTAAAATGGCTGGCGCCGATGCGGCCGGGTATGCAGCTCGCCGTGCGCGCCACGGTGCTGGAAGTTCGCCCGTCGAATAGCCGTCCGGAAATGGGATTTGTCAGATTCCTGTTTGAAACGCTCGATCAGACGGACGCGCAGGTGATGACCCTGACGACCAATCTGATGTTTGGCCGCCGTCCATCGGACAAAAGTGCGGCCTGATGCGATATTGGGACGACATTCGCGTCGGGGATCGCTATGCGGTCGGGCAGCACACGTTTTCCGCTGCCGAGATCAAGGCCTTCGCCGGCCGTTTCGATCCGCAATTGTTTCATCTCGACGAGAGCGCCGCCGGCCGTTCGCATTTCGGCGCGCTCTGCGCCTCGGGCTGGCATACCGCGGTGGTGTGGATGCGGTTGATGGTGGAATACCACCGCCGCGAGGATGAGGCGCTGCGCGCACGCGGCGATGCTGTCGCCATGCTCGGGCCGTCGCCCGGCGTTCGCGATCTTAAATGGCTCAAGCCGGTTTATGTCGGCGATACGATCAGCTACGTCACCGAGGTGACGGCAACACGGTCATCCAACAGCAGGCCGGGATGGGGTCTACTGACGATGCTAAGCACCGGCGTCAACCAGCGCCGCGAGACGGCGATCTCTTTCGTCAGCACCACTTTCGTGGCGCGGCGTCCGGCATCGCCATGAC
Source organism: Rhizobium sp. Q54 (assembly GCA_945861895.1). GTDB lineage: Bacteria > Pseudomonadota > Alphaproteobacteria > Rhizobiales > Xanthobacteraceae > Pseudolabrys. Next base: position 68,601 of record CAMAWF010000002.1, on the reverse strand, counting down.
AGCCACCCAGGAGATCCCGCCGGCAGCGCCAGCCACCCGGCGCAACGAACGCCGCGCCGCGGGCGTCGCCTTCGGCGCGCATGCGTTGCACGACGGCTATACCGATCTGATTTATGTTCTGCTGCCGATCTGGCAGGCGGAATTCGGCCTTGGCTATGCGGCGCTGGGTCTGCTCAAGACGGTCTTTTCCGGCACGCTTGCTGCGTTCCAGGTTCCCGCCGGGATCTTGGCCGAGCGGGCCGGCGCGGCCGCTGTTTTGGCCGCCGGCACCGCGCTGGCCGGTCTTGGCTACTGTCTGGCGGGCGCAAGCAGCGGAATTATCTTTCTCGTGGCGGCGCTTTTTATCGGCGGGCTCGGCGCCAGCACGCAGCATCCGCTGGCGTCTTCGCTGATCGCGCGCGCCTTTGCCGGATCGCGTTCGTTCAAGGCGCTCGGCACTTACAACTTCTCCGGCGATATCGGCAAGATGACGCTGCCGGCGGCGCCGCGGGCAAGCTGATTTGCGTATTCATCGGGTCGCGCATCGGCGCGGTGGCGACCGTGTGGCTGACCGAAACGGTGACCGCAGTGAGCATCGTCGGAATACTGCCGCTGCCGGTCGAAGTCATTTTGTTGCTGCTGCCGGTAATAGGGATCGGGCTCAACGGCACCTCTTCGGTGCTCTACGGTTCGGTGCCGGACGTCGTTGAGCCGTCGCGGCGCCCGCGCGCATTCGGAATTTTCTATACCGGCACCATCGGCTCGGGCGCCATCGCTCCGGCGCTTTACGGATTGCTCGGCGATGCCGCCGGTGTGCCCGTGGCGCTTGCAGCCGCAGCCGCGACGGCGTTGCTCACGTTGCCGATCGCGTTGGCGCTGCGGCCGGCGCTTGCCGCCGCGAAATCCTAGCGGCTATTCGCGGGTGCCTTCAGCTGCACGCTGACGGCGGCGGGAAGCACTTCAAGATAGGGCCCCATGAAGAATGCCTCGCCCGAACCGTCGCCGAACAGGCGGTCGTGGGCGTCGATCATCGCGCGCACGGGCCCGGCGCAGGCGTTCATGGAATCGACGATCAGATCGTTGATTTCGCCCGGCCGCAGGGTCTCGTTGAAACGCGCATCGGCGGTGACATTGCGGACGATGCAATCGGTGGCGGAATGCACCAGCGGCAGCAAAGCGGCATCTCTCTGCCGCACCGACATCTGCGTCCAGGTTGTCGGTCCTGCCGGCGGCGGCGGACCGATCTCGAGCGAGGCGGAGATGACCAGCGATACCCCGAAAAGCGTTTCGAGAATCATTCAATTCTCCAAGCCCCGGCGAATCAATCTCGCCATGGCTGGTATCCGAGTCGCTGCTTTCGGTAAATGACTGCGGTGCGATGAAACGAATCGGTGCGCTGGCCGTTCTCGCCAGATCGCAAAGCGGCTGCATGCGGGAACGCCATGCGGATTCGTCTGCTTCATGTTACCGTCGCATATACATTGGCGCTTACGCTGGCGGGAGGAATCGGGGCTGCCACCGCCGCAACCTCCGCCGCAGGCGGACGACGCCTTTCGTGCGGCCGTCGAGCAGATCGTGCCGGCAACTGCCGGGCCGCGGCATTTCATGGGCCAGGCCGCGGGCGGTATTTACCCTGTCAACCGCGCAAGGCAGGCATCGCCTGCCATGCCTAGATTTCTGCGCGCCGTGGCCCCATATTATGCGCTGGAGGTTGCGTAAAATGGCGATGATCAATTATCGGGCCCCATCCGAACTGTTTCCCAGCCGAAGCCGCAAGGCACGGCGGCCAATCGGGTACAAGAGATTTCCCACCGCGGCGGAGGCAATCCGTTTCGCCATGGAGGAGCTGCCGTCCGACCTGCTGCTCGGCGCTTACCTGGAGGTCGAGGAGGTGCGCTTCGACGGCAATGGTATCCGCCAGCTGTACGAGAGCGCCGACTATCCGCTGCCGCGCAAGGCGGCAAATTAACCCTTACCCCTGAAAACGCATGACGAAATGGCCCTTCGGGGCCATTTTCATTTCGGCAGCCCGGCCGGAACGAAACACCGCCGGGCGCGTTTTCCCGGCGGTGAGCGAATAGTCGCACGACGGGAATTTGGGAGCCGGCGATGGCGGACCGGGGCACGCTCGGATTGATCGGCTACATCCTCGGCGGGGTCACCGCCGCCGTGATGCTGATCGGAGCCGTGGTGGTCACTCATCACATTGCCGGGCGTCTCAGTCTCGATGGCGGAAATCTGCGCGCGATATCGATGCCCGGGCGCTAATCCAAGCTTTGCCGTACAACGCAAGAAGACCCCGCCGGAGCGGGGCCAAGTTTATTGGGAGGATTGCCCGAAGCGGGCCCCAGCATCTTTGCGTGGGCCCACGGTTTCCGGCGAGGGGAACTCCCGTCCACCGCTTTCGAACAAACCGAGTGTAGACCCGTATTGCGTGAGTCGGGGGCGGCAGGTTCCGATCTCCCTGCAATCCACAGGATAAATTTCGGGCACGCTCACGGTGCGGTCATGCAACCTCGTGTTGCTTGCGGCGTTGTCCCGGACAACCCGGGCGAGGCGGTTCAGGCGTGCGGCCGCCGGCATCAGCCGCAGGTCGAGGCGATGGCGGCGTTGATCTGCTCGACATCGGCATCCAGCCGGCCGAGTTCTCGCTCGCGCTCCAGGCCGGTTTTGCACAGCGCCGTGACCGCGCGCGCTTTCACCGCTTCGAGGAAATAAAGGCGGGTGGCGGTGCAGGTTTCCGGGCTGCGCGCCGCGCCCAGGCTTTTTAGCCGGGCCTGGATCGCCGCAATGCCGGCGGAGGATTCGGCGAGATTGCGCTCGCAGCCGGGTATTTCGAGCGGCGCCGGCCGGGCGGACGCCGCGAACAACGCCAGCGTACAGGCGGCCAGCGCGGCGATCACCAGCAGCGGGCCAAGGACAAAAGCGATACGGCGTGTCATGGCGCAACCCCCAACGGTACCTGCACTTCGAGCATTGGTCGCGCGGACGGGCCGAAAGGTTCACACCGGTTAGAGCATGATCCCGAAAAGTGGGAACCGGTTTCCCGCCTTCGCGAAGCCCGCTTCGGCGGGCGAAGGAAGGTCGGAAAAGATCATGCTCAAACAAAAAGATAGGGCCAGGCTCTGATTCAATTGGAGTGGATCAGACTCTATGCGGCGCGCGCGAGGGGACTTGCCCTTCGGCGGCGTCCCATTCAGCGGCAGGCGATGCCGTGATAAAAACCCATGTTTCCCAGGCCGCAGATCAGAAAGCCGCGATGCCCCGCCCGCGCTCCACCATTGCCAGCGCCATGCTGCTCGCCGCGTTGGCCGCCAACGCGCAGGCGCAGGAGATGCCGTCCGGATTTGTCGATGCGGCGGATCAGATCGAGGGCGCGGTGGTCGAGATGCGCTATGCCGGTCCGCATAATTTCGTCGGACGCCCGATCGACGGCTATCGGCGCGCGCGCTGCCTGCTGACGCAACAGGCCGCTACTGCGCTTGCCGCCGTGCAGCGCGATCTGCATGCGCGCGGGTTCGGGCTCAAACTGTTCGACTGCTACCGGCCGGCCCGCGCGGTGGCGCATTTCATGCGCTGGGCGCGCGAGCCCGCCGACACTGCGCGCAAGGCCGAGTTCTATCCGCAGGTCGATAAGCGCGATCTGTTCCGGCTGGGCTACATCGCCGCGCGCTCCGGCCATTCGCGCGGCTCGACCGTCGATCTCACGCTGGTGCGGCTCGGCGGCCATGAAGAGCTCGACATGGGCACCGCGTTCGACCTGTTCAGCCCGCGCTCGGCGCCGGGCGATGGCAGCGTCACGCAACAGCAGCGCACGAACCGCGCATTGCTCGCCGCCGCCATGCGGCAGCGCGGTTTCCGGCCCTACGACAAGGAATGGTGGCACTTTACGCTGCGGAACGAACCGTTTCCGCGGACGTATTTCGATTTTGTGGTGCAGTGACAGCCCGGTTAGGCGACCGCGCCCAGATCGATGTGCCGGCCCAGCGCCTGCTCGGCGGCGTCGAAGCTGTCGAACAAGGCGCGCAGGCGCAGCAGTTTGCCGTCATGGAACTGCGCGAACAGCGCCAGCCGCAGGCTCAACACGCGGCCGGTGCGGGTGTAGACGGCATTGAGCTTGAGCAGCGAGGCGGCCTGGTCGCCGTCGGTCAGCGTGCTTTCCTTGTCGCAGCCGCGCAGTTGCAGCGATGCGGCGATCTCGCCGCACATGGCGAGCACCGCCGTTTTGCCGCGGCGATGGCCGAAAAACGGAAACAGGTCGATCGGGCCGAACGCGGTCCATTCGATATTGTCGTCGAGCAGAGGGGCTACGCGCTGCGTCTGCCGCGCCGCCAAATCGTCGCAAAACGCGCGCATGGTCTCAAGGGTCATCTTCATTATCCCCGGAAGCGGGTTTGCGGGCAGCCCGTCTGGCCCGGAAAAACCGGGTGTGCGGCCCAATTGCAAATTATTTGAAGCTTAAACTAATTATTCCCGCGCAGGTAGTGGTTTTACTGCATGGCAGCCATTCGCCGGGCTCTGGCGGGCAAAATTCACGTTACGCGCAGATAAAGCGCGCCGATGCCTCGATTAAACCCAACCGCACCCCCATATAGAGGACAATGATCGTTCAAATGATTTGAGCGTTATTTTGGAGAAATACCGTGGCCAAATTTGATTACAACGTTCCGGCGGAGCTGTTTCCCTCGCGCAGCCGCAAAGTGAAAATGGCGCAATCGATGAAATACCGCCGTTTCGACAAGGCAGCCGACGCCATCCAGTTCGCCATCGAGAAGATGCCGGAGCCGCTGTTGCTCGGCGCCTATATCGAGGTCAATGAGGAGCGGCTTGGCCACCAGGACATCCGCCAGCTTTACGAGAGCGCGGACTATCCGCTCAAGCGTCCGGCGTTGAATTAAGCCGGCCGGTCACCCGCACTCGCTGATGTAGCGCATATGCACCCAGCCTTTGCGGGTGTTGCCGCGCGTCGCCTCGTGGTAGCGTGCGTCGCCGCGCCAATGCAGCACTTCCTGCCAGCGGCCGCGGCGGCCTTCCAGCGCCTGCACCTCGTCATCCGCGCGCATGCGCTCGACGATGCGCGCGCCGGCGTCCGGCTTTTCGCGTAGCGCGACGAACCCATCGGGACTTTTGAGTACGGTGCAGAACAGGCTCGCGTCCGCCGGCTGCGCCGTGACGGCCAAGCCGAGCGCGGCGAGCCCGAAGGCCGCTAACGTGAGCCTGCAACGCGTCATTGGGCCGCCTGCGCCTTCATTTTATCGCTGACGCATTTGTCGACCAGCGCGATGCGCTTGTCGATGTTCTGGGCGGCGTTCTGCTTTTCGATCCGCATCCAGCATTCCGTTCGCGCCTGTTGCGTTTGCTCTGCCGGCGAGAGGGCGGGCGCGGCGGCTTCGCTCGGCGCGGGCTGGTTGACGGTGCCGCTGACGGTGCACGCGGCGAGCGCCGCCAATGCGGCGAGGGCGGAGAGGCGGCACAACGTGCGGTGCATTTTTTGCTCCTGCCGGTTGCGGCCGGGATAGCATCTACGCCAACGCGCGTTTCGTCCAGACGCTTGCGCGCTTGCGTTGCCACGGATTCGATTTTCAAACAGCCACTTCTTTATCCCTCCCCCGCTTGCGGGGGAGGGAAGCCGCCACGCAAGTCGCATGTTTGCGACTTGCGCAAATAAGGCGGCGGGTGGGGGCGCTTCGCCGTCATCCTTCGAGGCGCGCAAGTGCGCGCACCTCAGGATGACGAGCGCGCAAGCTTCGCCGCCCCTGTTGTTTCGGGCGCGCGGGCGCCGCCGCTGGTCCCCGCGCGCAGGGGCCGCTCCCATCCCGCCCGCTGTCATGACGTCTCATGAAAACGCCCTCAGTGGATGGGATTGTGGAATATAATCCTAGATGTGGTGATTGTCAATAAGGAGTAGACATATTATCGCCCGAGCGTGGTCACCTTACGTCGCAGAATTTTTACGTGCCGCCTTAGCTGACGAACTGGAGCGTTGTCACCTAACGTTGCGGCTGCGCTTTTAGCGTAAGAATAAAAGTTCTGTTTGCCGAGGTGCGACAGGTCACTATAAAGCTTCCGCATAAATATTTTTTTCGATTTTGCTCTCGCAGCGGTCTTAGCGGTATGTCGCGCTGCATACGTCATTCGCCGATAGTATCGAGAGACAGTTCGCCCTCTCAGGAGCGTTCGCGCTCCGTCAAACGTCAGTCCAAGATAGGTGATGGGTCGATCACAAGATAATGCCCAGTCGAGCGAAAAGGAGAATGATGAGGTTTCTGTCTTTTCAGCGCTAACCTTCATCGAAGGTCCGAGGTTAGATATTTCGTTAGTGATGAAATTTATCACCGCTGCTTGCTGGCTCGCATTGCAGATCGCGATAATGTCATCCGAGTAGCGACGAAAAAATACATCGATTACATCAAAATGCTTCACGCACGCCTGGTCAAAGCACAGCATATAGACGTTGGAGAAAACCGCAGATATCGGCGACCCCTGTGGTATCCCGTAATTTTTAGCGTTCGTCTGCACAACGCTTGGTAAAACACCGTCATCGCCGCGCACTATCTTTCTGAATTCCGGAGCCGAGCATAGTGGTCGCGGCGGTTCGCGAACGTCAAAATCTAGCCGCTGTGCAAGCGAAGCAATCTCGACCCATGAATACTCAGTCATCGACCTAAAAATCTTGAACCAATCTGTAGTGAGTCGCGGCACGCCCAAGACTGACTGGAGATTGGCTTTCAGTATTCTATGATCAATGCTGTCAAAGAAACTTTCTATATCAAGAGCAATGACAACGCAGTCACCGCGCCTACGAATTTCATCAAACGCAGCTTTAGCCATGTGAACGTTCGTGCCAACATTTTGGCGATAGCCGATTACCACGTTGTCGATTTTTTCAGCCTTAATGCGCGCCTCGTATTTTGCGGTAAGCTGCGCTGCATAATATGAATGGACATACCCATCGTGATGAGAGCAATAACGAAGTGGTCGCTCTTTTAATTTAATGGTGACTTCGCCATCAATTTTTTTGAATTTTCGCTTTTGATCGACAAACCCAATAAAAGGCCAAAATGATTTATGAGATACGTAAATTGGGTCGGTGACGATTGTTTTTGCTTCTTCGAAATTGAGCGGCAAATCGAAGTGCGGAAATGACTTTTTAATATACCAGCCGTCTTGTCGGACTTTTCGCTTCTGAAACATACGCGGTCCATGAATTAGCAAGTTCGGAGGGGCGCTGGCGCGCGTCTGCCAATGTCCCCTCCGAAACCAACTTACTTTCGACCATCATCCGTAGTCGTCCGCAAAATTACGCGATGCGCTATAATCAAGAAGGACATAACGCCATGCTTCATATCACCATCATCATCTTCATGACGATGACCGAAGCTATCGTCGAGTGCCTGGTCGGAACGACCGGCGCACTTGACGAAGCTTACGCCTTCCCCCTTAGCCCAATTGTCTAAAGGCACGAATGAGATGGTGGCGAAAAGCGGCGGAACAAGGTTCCATTCTGAAAAAAGTTTAATGATTTTGCGCTTCGGCAAGTATCCTATTGAAAACAATATAGAAAATAAGGTTGAAAAGCTGTGGAGTGCACTACGCAGTCAAAGTCAATTGGCGCTGTTGAACTCACCTTCCCCTCGGCTTAAACCCGCCGCGCATTCCCGGCCTTCCCAACTGGCTGCGCGGGCCCGCCTTCGCGCCGGGCGCTTCGGCGGGCAAGCCCCCGCGCGCGGGCACGGACTCAATGCCCGGGCCCATTTCGTCGAGCGAAGGTTTGCGCGCACCCCCCTCCCGGCGCTGCGCGCCGACCTCCCCCGCAAGGGGGGAGGTGGAAGTTGCGCGCGCGGAGGGTGAAGAGGATGCGCCGCGGCGCGAGATGCCGGCGGTCTGCACCGCGCGCACGAATTTCGCCGTCGGGTCGTCGATCACCGCCATCTCGGTCGCGCGCAGGCGCTTGATCTCGTCGCGCAGCCGAGCCGCCTCCTCGAAGTCGAGATCGCCTGCCGCCGCGCGCATGCGCGTATCGAGGTCCTTGAGCACCGCCTCGAAATTATGCCCGATGGTGATGGCCTCGCCGGTGGCGCTGTCGGCGCCGGTCTCGATCAGCACATGGTCGCGCTCGTAGACGCTGGAGAGAATGTCGCCGATCGACTTCTTGATGCTCTCCGGCGTGATGCCGTGCGCCGCGTTGTATTCCACCTGCTTCTCGCGCCGGCGGTTGGTCTCGTCGATGGCGCGCTGCATCGATCCGGTCACCCTGTCGGCATAGAGGATCACCTTGCCTTCGATGTTGCGCGCGGCGCGGCCGATGGTCTGGATCAAGCTCGTCTCGCTGCGGAGAAATCCTTCCTTGTCGGCGTCGAGAATGGCGACCAGCGCGCATTCCGGAATGTCGAGGCCCTCGCGCAGCAGGTTGATGCCAACCAGCACGTCGAAGGCGCCGAGCCGCAAATCGCGAATGATCTCGATGCGCTCGAGCGTGTCGATGTCGCTGTGCATGTAGCGCACGCGGATGCCCTGCTCGTGCAGATATTCGGTGAGGTCTTCCGCCATGCGCTTGGTCAGCACGGTGACCAGCGTGCGGAAGCCGGCGAGCGCGGTCTGCCGCACTTCGCCGACCAGATCGTCCACTTGCGTGCGTGCCGGGCGGATATCGACCGGCGGGTCGATCAGTCCGGTCGGGCGGATCACCTGCTCGACGAACACGCCGCGCGCCTCGTTCATTTCCCAGTGACCGGGCGTCGCCGACACGGCGGTCGATTGCGGGCGCATGGCGTCCCATTCCTCGAAGCGCAGCGGCCGGTTGTCCATGCAGGAGGGCAGGCGGAAGCCGTATTCGGCGAGCGTCGCCTTGCGCCGGAAGTCGCCGCGATACATGCCGCCGAGCTGCGGGATGGTGACGTGGCTTTCGTCCACGAACACCAGCGCATTGTCCGGCACATACTCGAACAAGGTCGGCGGCGGCTCGCCCGTCCTGCGGCCGGTGAGATAGCGCGAATAATTCTCGATGCCGGCGCAGCTTCCGGTCGCCTCCATCATTTCCAGATCGTAGACGGTGCGCTGCTCCAGCCGCTGCGCTTCCAAGAGGCGGCCCATGCGGTTGAGTTCGTCGAGCCGCTGTTTGAGTTCGAACTTGATGCCGGAGATCGCCTGCAACAGCGTCGGCCGCGGCGTGACGTAGTGCGAATTAGCGTAGATCTTCACGAATTCCAGGTCGTCGGTCTTGTGCCCGGTGAGCGGGTCGAACTCCTCGATCTTTTCGATTTCGTCGCCGAACAGCGACACGCGCCAGGCGCGGTCCTCGTAGTGGGCGGGAAAAATATCCACCGTGTCGCCGCGCACGCGGAACGAGCCGCGGCCGAAATCGGATGTGCGCTTGTATTGCAGCGCCACCAGATCGGCGAGCAATTGCCGCTGGTTGATCTTGCCGCCCTGCTTGAGCGAGAACGTCATCGCCGAATAGGTTTCCACCGAGCCGATGCCGTAAATGCACGACACCGAGGCGACGATCACCACGTCGTCGCGCTCCAACAGCGAGCGCGTGGCCGAGTGGCGCATGCGGTCGATCTGCTCGTTGATCGAGGATTCTTTTTCGATGTAGGTGTCGGTGCGCGGAACGTAAGCTTCCGGCTGGTAGTAGTCGTAATAGGAGACGAAATATTCCACCGCGTTGTCGGGAAAAAATTGCCTGAACTCGCCGTAAAGCTGCGCCGCCAGCGTCTTGTTCGGCGCCAGGATGATGGCGGGGCGCTGCGTCGCCTCGATCACCTTCGCCATGGTGAAGGTCTTGCCGGAGCCGGTGACGCCCAGGAGAACTTGGGTGCGGTCTTGACGGTTGACGCCTTCGACCAGTTCCTTGATGGCGAGCGGCTGGTCGCCCTTCGGCTCGAAGTCCGACTTGATGACAAACTTTTTTCCGCCTTCGGATTTCTCCGGGCGCGGCGGCCGGTGCGGCATCCACGGGGCGTCGGAAAATTCCTTGCGGCCCTCGCGCAGCAATCTGTCCAGCGCTTGCGCGGTGGCGGTGACGGCGGAGGGCAGCAGTCCGTCCTCGTCCTCGCGATAGCCGAGCGCCTCGGCCATGCCGCGGTTGATCTCCAGCGGCGTGGCCGGGAAATCCTGCCGGGAGATGTCGTGAGAAGGTTTGCGGTCGAAGCCCGTTTGCGGCGCCTCGCCGAAACCTTTCGGCGTGGATTTGCGCGCCGTGTGCGCATTGGCGAAATCGGCGCGGCGGTCGTAGGAATTGTCCGGCGGCGGCTGTAGCCCGGTGCCGGATCCCATGCCGGCGGTGCCTTTCGCGATGCCGGGGTTGAGAATATCGGCAAGCTCGGGCGTGAGCGCGGCGCTCTCCGGCCGCGACGCCTTGGCGCGCGTGTGTTTCGCCGGGTCTTTTTTCGCTTTCGGGGGCATGTTCGGGAGCTTGGCCATCGCCCCCAAATATGGGTGGAGTCGGCGGAAGAAGAAAGAGCGCCGGTGTTCTAGAAACCCTTCACCGCCTGGCTGGTGTGCTCGATCTCCGGCGGTGAGGCGAAGCAGTGGGCGACGAGCTTGCGCCATTCCTGGAAATCCGCCGAGCCGCGGAAATCGACGGTGTGGTTCTCCACCGTGTCCCATTGCACGAACAGCCGGAAGCGGCCTGGCTTCTCGACCGAGCGCTGCAATTCCATGCCCTTGCAGCCCTTGGCGCGCTTGAACAGCGGCGTCGCTTGCTTCACGCCGGCTTCGAATTCGCTTTCCATGCCGGGCTTGATGTCGATCTGGGCGATTTCAAGAACCATGATGTTGCTTCCTCACGCGCGGGCCTCGCGCGCCGATCTATACACGACAAAGCCGCGGCGGCGAAGCTTTCAGCCGCAGCAGGATATAGCCGGCAAAAGCGGGCGCGATCAAAGCCGGGCCGGGGATGTGCAAAGAGCCGAGCGCGATTTGCAGCAGCGGCAGCCAATAGGCGAGACGCGCCAGCAGGCGCCCTTGGCGATCGAGATTTCCGGCCGCGAGCAGGCCGAGCGCGGCGAACGTGAGCGCCAGCGTGTCGTAGGACAAAAGATAAGGCACAGCGGCGATCGCGCAGGCGAAAAACAGCGCGGCCAGGAGTTGCGGGTCGGCGTCCCTGCGCCGGCGGCAGACCCAGGCCACCGCGCCGGCCGCGGCCAGCGAAAAGCCAAGCTGCACCGCCATCGCCACCGTGTAGCTCGCGCCGATGCCGCGCAGGTTCATGAACACGGTCGGATAAAACGGCGTCGCGATGGCTTGCGGATCGGCCAGCACCAGATTTTGCGTCGGCAGGGCCTTGAGCACGAAATCGATCCACACCTGCGGACCGAACAGCGCGGCGCTGAACGCGGCGAGCGCGAGCGTTGTGACGGCGGCGGCGGCGAACACGCGCCAGCGCCCGGATGCGATCAGCAGGACCGGAAACAGCAGGCCGAGCTGCGGCTTCAGGGTCAAAAGTCCGATCAGAACTCCGGCGGCGACCGGCCTGCGGTCGAGCCAGGCGAATATGCCGATCAGCATCGCCGCGGTGAGCAACGAACTCTGGCCTGAGATCAGGCAGAACACGGCGGCAGGCGAGAACACCAGCGCGGCCAGCACGCGCATATCGCCGAAATGATTGCGCGCCACCGCAATGAACACCGCGAGCCCGAGCAGCGTCCAGATCAGCAGCGCCTGCATATAGCCGAGCAGCCCGAACGGCGCGGCGATCAGCATGATGCTGGGCGGATAGGACCAGTTCTGTCCGGGATAGTCCGCGCCGAGCAGGCCGGCCAGCTCGCGCTGATACAAGACCACGTCATACCAGCGGCCGGGCTCCGGCAGCAGCGCGGCGCGGCCATACATCCAGAAATTCAAAAAGTCGCGGCCGACCACCAGCGTCGAGCCGTCGCGCGGGATCGGCGCGGCGAGGGCGAGCGTATAGACGTAGGCGGCCGCGGTCGCCACGAAGAAAAACGCGCCCAGGATCGCGAAAGCGCGGACCGCATCGCGGTTCGCTTGCGCGCCGTCATGTTTCGAAACGTCGCCGCTGGGCGCGATGGCCATGGGCCGGGGTCCGGATCGGTGGCGGTCATGCAAAATGACGGCCCCGCCTTGCTATTTCCTTACTGCGGCGGTCCGCCGCTCACTCGGCCGGCCGCCGCCTTTCGCAGGCATTCGGAGCACAGGCAATCTTCCGCCGCGGCTATGGTCATCGGCATCCGGTAAGGCTCGGCCGCGCACCAGCAGTCGCCGCCGAGGCCGCATCCGAACGCTGCGCCGCAACGTGCGCAATTTACGCGCCGTGCGAGGGCTGGAGTGTGCTCGGCCGCGCTCATCCGGCGTCTTATTGCGCGTCGCCGTCGCCGATATAGCCGCCGATCTTCCAGCCGCCGGCCTCCTTGACGAAACAGAGCTGGTCGCTGCCGAGCGGCGCGATGGCGTCGGCCGCCACATAGCCAGTTTTGCCTGCGGGCGTGACGACCCGGATATAGGCGGCAACCGCAGCCGCCGGATTGTTATCGGGCATGACGCGGACCAGATGCAGGCCAAGCTTCTCGACCACCGCTGCGCCGGTTTGCGGCGTCGCGCGCACCTCGGCGCCGTTGACGAGCGTGTAGCCCCAATCCAGCAGGTCGGTCTGCGTGGCCGCGATCAGGTCGTCGAATTCCTTGTCGTTAAAGCCCGGTTCGGCCGGCGCGCAGACCGCGCCCTTGTGGTCGGCGGATTCGGAAACGGTCGGGTCGGCGGCCATGCCGGCGAGCATGTCCCAGCCGGCGCCGTCCTTGCGGTTGAGGCCCATGATGGCAGTGAGATTGTCGCCGCCGGATTTTTTCTTGTCGGCGCCCTTGCCCTCCTGGCCATCCCAGAAGAAGCCCTGGCCGGCGACGAGCCTGGCCAGCGCGGCGCGGTCCTTCTTTTTTGCGGCTTCGCCGATCTGCTTGCGCAGCGCATCCAGGCCGGCGTCCTGCATCGGCCGCGCCGGGGTGATCGCCAAGGTCTTGTACGGCATGGCGGGTGCCGGCCGGGTTTGCGCCGGCGCGCCCTGCGGTTTGTTTTGCGCGCCGACCGGCGCAGGCAGCAATATTCCGGCGGACAACAAGGTGGCGGCGAAAGTCGTCATGCAGATGTGGCGCATCGCGATACTCCAAGGTTCGATGCAGAGCGCGCAGCGATAGAGCGCAAATGCGACCGCCGTGCGGCGGGCGCAGCCTATCTCTTAATCGCCGCCGCCGATATATCCCGCGATTCGCCAGCGGCCGGTCACGTCCTTGGCATAGCAGAGCCGTTCGGCATAGGGCGACAGCAGCAGCGCGGGCGCGACGAATCCCACTTTGCCGGACGGCGCCACCACGCGCGCCCACGCGGTCCGCGTTGCGTCAGGGTCATCATCCTTGGCCTCATAGCCGAGCACGCGCACGAGATGCAGGCCGAGCTTTTCGATCACCGGCGCATTCGGCCGCGATGCCGCGCGCAGTTCGGCGCCGGCCGCGCGCGGATAGGTCCACGCGAACGCATCGCTTTTCGTCGTCTGCATCAGCCGGTCGAAATCGAATTCGTTGAATTGCGGCCGTGCCGGCGCGCAGACGATGCCGGGACGCGCGCCTAGCTTCCCGCCCGCGGCTTCCGCCGCCAGCCAGGCCAGCCGGTTCCAGCCGGCGCCGCGGCCGTGTTCAAGACCGATGGCAGCGGCGAGATTCTCGGCGCCGGATTTTTTCGGGTCGAAGCCGCCCCCGAAGTCGCGATCCCAGAAAAAGCCGCGCTGCACCACCAGTCGCGCCAGATCGGCAAAGACGCGGCCCTTGACCACCGCCGTCAGCTCATTGCGGAACGCCGCCATGTTCGGATCGTCCGGCACGCCGGAGATCGTCACCGCCACTGGGGCGTATGGCGCTTGCGCCGGCAAGGCGGAGGGTTTCGGCGCGGAAGCTTTCGGGGCCTGCGCCAGCGCGGGCGCAACCCCAAGCAGAACGGTCAGAACGAGCGCCAGGGCGGCAACCGCTGTGCTTCGAGGCATGATCGGTTCCTCAATCGGACGCCAGGACAATAGAGCATTATCCCGAAAAAGCCTGCTCTGGATTTGATCCGGGGTGGGAACCGGTTTTCGGGATCATGCTCTAAAAAATGAGCGTCACTTCGCCGGCGTGACGCGCAGGATACGGCCGGCGCTGTTGTCGGTGAGGAGATAGAGCGCGCCGTCCGGGCCTTGCCGCACGTCGCGGATGTGTTCGTTCAGGTCGTCCAGCAGCCGCTCTTCCTTCGTCACTTTTTCGCCGTCGAGTTCGAGCCGCACCAGCGTTGCTCTGGCGAGCGAGCCGATGAACAGGTTGCCCTTCCAGGCCGGAAACATATCGCCGGTGTAGAACGCCATGCCGCACGGCGCGATCGACGGCACCCAGTATTTGACCGGCTGCTCCATGCCGGCCTTGTGCGTGCCCTCATGGATGATCGCGCCGCTGTAGTCGACGCCGTAACCGATCACCGGCCAGCCGTAATTTTTTCCCGCTTGCGGAATATTGACCTCATCGCCGCCGCGCGGGCCGTGCTCGTGCATCCAGTATTTACCGGAGGCCGGGTTGATCGCGGCGCCCTGCGCGTTGCGGTGGCCATAGCTCCAGATTTCCGGCAGCGCGCCGGCTTTGCCGACGAACGGATTGTCCTTCGGCACCGAACCGTCGGGCGCGACGCGGACGATCTTGCCCAGATGATTGGCGAGGTTCTGCGCCTCGTCACGCGGGCCGTAATGGTCGCCCATGGTGAGGAACAAATTGTTGTCGGGCATCTGCACGATGCGGCAGCCGAAATGATTGCCGGACGAGAGCGGGCCTTGCTGGCGGAATATCACCTTCACGTCTTCCAGCCGCGCACCGCCGTCCTCGGCGAGCCGCGCCCGCGCCATCGCCGTGCGCCCGCCGGATTCGGCCGGTTCGGCGAAGCAGAAATAAATTGTGCCGTTGCGCGCAAAGCCGCGGTCGAGCGCGACATCGAGCATTCCGCCTTGCCCGGAGGCGAATACGCGCGGCAGGCCGCCGAGCGGCGGGGAAAGTTTTCCATCGCGGGTGACGATGCGCATGCGGCCCGGCCGTTCGGTCACCAGCATGCGCCCATCAGGCAGAAAGGCGAGCGCCCAGGGGCGCGCCAGCCCGCCGGCGACGGTCTCGACGGTTATGTTGCCGGCTTCAGTGCGAAAGGTCAGCGCCGCGCCAGGCACCGCGCTGCCGAGGACGAATAACGAGACCGCGCATGCCGCCCGCCACCGCATGAAAACTACCTCACCGCCGCCCGCATCGACGGCCAGCATAGAGCATGATCCCGAAAAGTGGGAACCGGTTTTCGGAAAAGATCATGCTCAAAAAAAAGATAGAGCCAAGCTCTGATTCAATCGGAGCCGATCAGACTCTAAGGCAGAGTTCCAGGAAATTCACTGGGCGCGGGTGCGCCGCCTATTCGCGCTGGGCTGTGCGGTCGCCCGGCAGCATCAGCATGCTGATGCCGCCCATGCCTGCGAACAGCAGGCCGAGCAGCAGCGCGATGGCGAAAATGCCACCTTCGTTGTCGAGCAGCGCATCGGCGGCGCTTGCACGCGCAAAGCCGATCGACACCACAATTGCGGCGACGACGGTCGAAACGGCGAGCGCGGCGGTTGCGATCAGTCCGGCGAGCGCGCCGCTGCGGCGTTCGCCGCGCAATTCGCGGCGGGTCGGGTGCTGGAACCCGCCCCGGTCAGAGGAGTGCTTCATGTCGGGCCTGCGAAAAATTACTCTTTCCATGACCGCATGATGATGCGCGAAACCGGCAGTCGTTCGACCGGACTTGGGCGAAGGCCGTATTGAACCGCGGCGATTTCGTGGCTTTGGTTAACGAAAGGTGAACAGCCGGCGCAAACGAAGACTCATGACCCAGAAAAGGGGCCTATTCCGCGACCGCCAGCGTCTCCGCCTGCCAATCCATCGTCACATGGCCGGGCTCGGCGGCGACCCGGTCGAGCCAGGCACGAATGGCGGGAAAGCGCGTGAGGTCGAAGTCGCACTCGTGCGCGACGTGGGTATAGGCGTAGAGCGCAATGTCGGCGATGGTGTAGCGGTCGGCGGCGAAATAGCGGTGGCCGGCGAGATGTTTTTCCATCACGCCGAGAGAACGGTAGCCGTCTTCCATCCAGTCCTCGTGCGCGTGCCGTTGCAGATCGCGGCCGCCCTTGATCAGCGCCAGCCAGAAGAATGCCGCGCCGATATTCGGCTCCAGGCTGTGCTGCTCGAAGAACATCCATTGCAACGCGTCGGCGCGATCGATGCGATCCTCCGGCGCCAGCGTCGAGCCGCCGGCGACGTACCAGAGGATGGCGTTCGACTCGGCGAGATAGCGGCCGGGCGCGGCCTCAAGCAGCGGCACATGACCGTTCGGATTTTTGGCCAGAAACTCCGGCGTGCGGCTCTCGCCCTGGAGGATATCGACCTCGACAAGTTTGTGCGGAATGCCGAGCTTGGCGAGCGCGAGGCGCACCTTGTAGCTATTGCCGGAGCGCTGCATCGAATAAAGCGTGTACATGTCGCCGCCTTGCGCGGGTTTCCGTCAAAGCAAATCGCGCCGGATAGAGCGGACAAAGTCCGGCGATTGCAAGGCGGACTTATGAGATCATTTCAAAACAGCACAAGCGGTTCCCCGCCGTGCCGCATTTGAAACAAAGTTTGCTTCCGCGTCACTGTGCGGAAGAAAGTCATTCCGCCGCCTGCCGATGCGCGCGCGCATAATCCAGCAACGCGCCGTCGTCGACCGGCACGATCGGGGTGAAGTCGCGATGCGCGATCCACTCCGCGCGGGTGAATTTGGTGATGTGGTTGGAGACCGCGCAGAGCGTCAGGTAAACGATCTTGCGCGGGTAGGGCGTGATGTTGGGCGGCGAGGCGTGCACCAGATTGCCGTGGAACATCAGCACCGAGCCGGGTTTGCCCGTGGGCGCCACGATGCCGACGCCGCCGGGCTCCGCTGCCTCTGCCGCAAGCCGCGTGACTGTTTCGTTGTCGAGCGTCCACAGCGGATAGGACGTCGTCGACTTGTCGTGGCCGGCGGCGAGCGTGCCGTGCTTGTGGCTTTTCGGGATCACCATCAGCGCGCCGTTGATCGGCAGCACCTCGTCGAGGAATACGGCGATGTTCATGGCGCGTGCCTGCGGCATGCCGTCGTCGCGCGCCCAGGTGCCGTAGTCCTGGTGCCATTGCCAGACGTCGCCTTCGAAGGCGGCCTTGGCGTTGAGCTTGAACTGGTGGACGTAGACGTCTTCGCCGAACAATTGCCGCAGCGGCTCGACCAGGCGCGGATGCCGGGCCAGCAGCCCGAACACTTCGCTGAACGTATGCGCGGCAAAGGCGGTGCGCGGCGCGCCGGTTTTCTCGTGCCAGACTTCCTGGCGGTCGAGCTTGAGAATGTTGTCGGCCTCTGCCCGCATCAGCAGGATTTCCTCCTCGGAGAAACAATTCGGGAAGAAGACGTAGCCCTGCTCGTCAAAGGCCTTGAGTTGCTCGGCGTTGAGCTGCATGGCGCACTCCCTTGATCCAGCGGCCTTTGGGCCGTCTGTTGCGCCTATTCTATTGTGCGGGCGGAAAAACGCCATCGGCAGGAGGAGCGAAAAAAGCTGGGAGGCGTTTTGCAGCCCGCTTGCCGCACATAAGCGGCAAGACTAGGCTTTTTCATCCAAATCGCGAAATGCTCTTTCGATTCGCACAGATCGCGATGGGATTACCGCAGCGGCGGATAGCTCGGCTTTGGGGGTGCTTGTCGTGAAGGCCGCATTGCTCCTGGCAACTTCGTTCACGCTTTGCTTTTGCGCCATTGGCGAGACGGGCGCGCGCGGCAAATCAAAGCCGGCGTGGCCCGCGGGCGCCAACGGGCCGTATGTCTGGCTTCCGCCTGTGCAGTTCGACTACAAGCCGCGCGGGCGCGTTGTCGAGAAGCAACTCGATTATTGGGCGATCGATGCGGCCTGCCGCGCCCGCATGGGAAGCATTGCCGAGCGCGGGTTGGCGGGCATGCCGGCCCGTTTCGAGGCCTGCGCTTTTCCGCTGAAAAATTTCTGCATCGTTTTAATTCCACGCGCCGATGGCGAGAATATCGATCGCGTGACGCAGGCGCGGCTGCGCCGTCACGAATATGGACACTGCAACGGCTGGCCGATGGATCATCCGGGCGGGCGGTGATCTCGCAACAGCAATACGAAAGCCGCGAGCATCGCCGGCACCGCCAGCGGGATTAATGTTGCCTCGGCGATGGAGCGGGCGATCAGCGGCACGATCCAGAGCGCCGCGAGCGCGGATTTTTCCCAAGCGTAAAAGCCGCGCGCAAATCCGTCGGCGGCGAGCAAGGCGATGGCCGGCGCCAGCAGCATCAGGTCGTAGTCGAGGCTGTAGGGCGTCGCCAAAACGGTGCCGATCAGCAGCGCGGCGGCCTTGCGCGGGAAGGCGGCAGTGCTGCGCCAGAGCCGGACCAGCGCGGCGGCAACGGCGAGGGTGACTACGCCCTGCACGATGTAGGCGAGCGTGACGCCGCCGCCCCACATCCGCACCCACGAAAACACGCTCTGGATTTTGTGCCAGCCGGTGTCGCCGGCTTCCAGCACAACTGTGCGTGTGAACTCGGTCGATGCGATGAACGCGCGCCATACGTCGGGCCCGAAGGCAAGCGTGACCGCGAGCGCGAATATCGCCACGGCCGCCGCCGCCGCCGCGAAGGCGCGCCAGCGCCCGCTCGCCGCCAGCACCAGCGGAATCAGCACGCCGAATTGCGGTTTGTAGGCAAGGCAGCCGAACAGGATGCCGGCAAGGACCGGCCGCCGGTCGAGCGCGAGCAATGCGGCCGCGAACAACGCCGCGGTGAGGAATCCGTTGTGGCCGTGGCCGAGATTGACGAAGACAGCGGGGAAGGCCAGCGCGAGAAGGAGGGGGAAGATCGTGTTGTCATTCCGGTCGCGCGCGTCCGCGCGCGGGCCGGAATCCATAGTCTCGATGGTGGTTATGGATTCCGGGCTCCCGCTTCGCGGTCCCCGGAATGACAAGAAAATGAAACGAACGGCCCACAGATAAATCCCCAGCGTCGTGCCCTGCCAAAGCGCCAGCGCCAAGGTGTACGGCATCAGCGCCAGCAACGCGGCGAGCGCCAGAAAAAACGGCGGATAGTGCCAGCCGTAAAACGGCGTGGCCTGGCCGAAGATCGCCTGCTCGCGGGCGTACTGCGCGGCGGGATCGAACGGCGCCGCGGGACGGCCCTCCAGCACATACGTGCCGGCGGCGTAGACATTGGAGAAGTCAGTGCCGAGCGGGCGGCCGAGCCGGTCGTTGAGCCCATCGGAGGCCGCCACCAGCCAGATCAAGCCGGCCAGCGAGGCGGCCAGCACGGCAAGCGCCACCAGCTGCATCCGCTCGCGGGTGAGCCATGAGCCGCTGCGCAGGCTGTCGAAGAGGGCGTCCATGCGGCCTCCGGAAAAGGCCGGTCTAGCAGGGGCGGATTAAAGGAGGGTTAGATCATCAACAACCTTGATAGATGCATCAGTCTTTTGCGTCTTGCCGCCGCCTTTTTGGCGCTTTACGACATGTCCGCCCCAGACGGGCGCAAAACGGAGATTCGAGAATGGCCTTCCTCGCGGACCAGCTCAAGCGCATCAAGCCGTCGGCGACCATCGCCGTCACGGACCAGGCGCGCGCGCTCAAGGCCGCGGGCCGCAACGTCATCGGGCTCGGCGCCGGCGAGCCGGATTTCGACACGCCCGACAACATCAAGCAGGCCGCGATCGAAGCGATCAAAAGCGGCCGGGCGTCGAAGTATACCAATGTGGACGGCATGGCCGAGCTGAAGGCGGCGATCGCGCGCAAGTTCAAGCGCGAGAACGGGCTCGACTACAAGTCGTCGCAAATCACGGTCGGCACCGGCGGCAAGCAGGTGCTCTACAACGCCTTCATGGCGACGCTCAATCCGGGCGACGAGGTCATCATCCCGGCGCCGTATTGGGTGAGCTATCCGGACATGGTGCTGCTGGCCGGCGGCGATCCGGTGCCGGTGGTCTGCCGCATGGAAGACGGCTTCAAGATGAGCGCAGCGGCGCTCGCGCGCGCGATCACGCCGAAGACCAAATGGCTACTGCTCAACTCGCCGTCGAACCCGACCGGCGCCGCCTATACGCGCGCCGAGATCAAGGCGCTTACCGACGTGCTGGTGAAGCACCCGCATGTCTGGGTGATGACCGACGACATGTACGAGCATCTGGTCTACGACGACTTCAAGTTCTTCACGCCGGCGCAAGTCGAGCCGTTGCTCTATGAGCGCACGCTCACCATCAACGGCTGCTCGAAGGCCTATTGCATGACGGGCTGGCGCATCGGCTATGGCGGCGGGCCGGAGCATTTAATCAAGGCGATGGCGATGATCCAGTCGCAGTCGACCTCCAATCCGGCGGCAGCATCGCAATGGGCGGCGGTCGAGGCGCTCGACGGTCCGCAGGACTTCATCGCCAAGCACAACAAGATTTTCAAAGAGCGCCGCGACCTCTGCGTGTCGATGCTCAACCAGGCCAAGGGGCTCAAATGCCCGAAGCCGGAAGGCGCGTTCTATGTCTATCCGTCCTGCGCGGGGACCATCGGCAAGACCGCATCGACCGGCAAGAAGCTCGCAAGCGATGAGGATTTTGTCACCGAACTGCTGGAAGCCGAGAGCGTTGCGGTAGTGCAGGGCACGGCGTTCGGCCTCGGGCCCGCATTCCGTATTTCCTATGCGACCAGGACGGAAGATCTGGAAGAAGCCTGCCGGCGTATCCAGAAATTCTGCGGCGATTTGAGGTAGTCCGCTTTCCCTCTCCCCGCGTGCGGGGAGAGGGTGCCGAGCCGCAAAGCGGCGAGGCGGGTGAGGGGGCCTATCCCTTTCTGTAACGTTCTCGAAGCCCCCTCACCCGGCTCGCTCACGCTCGCCGACCTCTCCCCGCAAGCGGGGCGAGGTAAAGACGGAGCGAATCGCGCGCGTCTCCGCTAATCTGCCACGCATGATTCGCTGCGGGCTCGTTTCCATCATTTTTCTTGCATCGCTGTTTGCTCCTGCCGCCGCGCAGGAGCGCGTCACGGTCGGCGCGCTGCGTCTGGTCACCAATGGCGCGCTGTTCCTCGCCGCCGGCAAGGGCTATTTCAAGCAGGAAGGGCTCGACGTCGAGTTTAAGTTTTATCCGGCGGCGCAGCCGGTGGCGGCGGCGCTGGCCGCGGGCGAAATCGATCTCGGCGCCACGGCCTTCACCGCCGAACTGTTCAATCTCGCCGGCAAAGGCGCAATCAAGGTGATCGCCGCCCAGGCACGGGAAAAAAGGGATTTCGAGGGCAACGAAATCCTGGCGTCGAACGCCGCCTATGCCAAAGGTCTGCGCAAGCCGGAAAATCTGTCCGGCCATTCGCTCGCCATCACCCAGCTCGGCTCATCGTTCCACTATCAGATCGGCCAGATTGCGCGCCTCAAGCGCTTCGATCTCAAGACCGTCACTTTGAAGCCGCTGCAATCGCTCGACGCCATGGTCTCGGCGCTCGCCGCGGGCCAGGTCGATGCCGCCATTCTTCCCGTGCAACACGCGCGCGAAATGCTGATGGCGAGCCAGGCCAAGCTCGTGGGCTGGTATTCGGAGCTGGACGAGCAGCAATTGGGCGGGCTTTTCGCCACGGCGAAAATTATCCAGAGCCGGCGCGAGACTGTGGATAAGTTCGTGCGCGCCTATCAGCGCGGGGCCGCCGATTTTGCCGCCGGCATGTTGCGGCGCGATCGCTACAGCAAGCGCGTTTCGGACGTCAATTCACGCGCGGTCGCGCTTGTGATCGCGAGATATATTTATCCGTCGCAAGCCCCAGAACGCGCGGTGGCGCTGATCGAGAGCTCGGCTTATTACGTCGATGCGCAGGCGCGGCTCGATGTCGGCGACGTCTATGCCCAGATCGCCTGGTACAAATCCCAGGGGCTGGTCGAGGCCAGCGTGGATGCGCGCAACGTACTCGATCTCAGCTTCGTCAAGGGCCACAGCAATTTGCCGAAATAACGACCTTGCCAGACTCTGCGATGCCTGAGACGATATGGGCAACTGGCCCGGGCAAAGGTCCAACTCCCGGCCAGCAAGGGAGGTTGCGATGGGACAGAACGGTGCTGATCCCAATGTCATAAGGAATTCGGGTCCACGGTGCATTGCGCTGGTGGGCCCCTTTCAGAGCGGCAAGACCACGCTGCTAGAGGCGATCCTCGCCCGCACCGGCGCGATTCAGCGCCAGGGCACGACGGAAGCGGGCACCACGGTCGGCGACGCCAGCAAAGAGGCGCGCCACCACCGCATGAGCATCGAAGTCTCGGTCGCCACCACCGAGTTCATGGGCGACAGCTATACCTTCATCGATTGTCCCGGCTCCGTCGAATTCGTCCACGACATGCGCGCCGCGCTGTCCGGCGTCGATGCGGCTATCGTCGTTTGCGAGATGGACGAAAAGAAAATTCCCCAGCTTCAGCTCATTTTGCGCGAGCTCGATCAACAGAAAATTCCGCGCTTTCTTTTTCTCAACAAGATCGACAAGGCCGACACCACCATTCACGATGTCCTGAAACTGCTGCAGCCGGCGTCGAGCTGCAAATTGCTGCTGCGGCAGATTCCGACCTTTTCCGGCGACATCATCACCGGCTTCGTCGATCTCGCGCTCGAGCGCGCCTTCGTCTACAAGGAGCACGCCGCTTCCGAAGTCGTCGCGCTCGAAGGCGACACTCTCAATCGCAAGAAGACCGCGCGTTTCTCCATGCTGGAGACGCTGGCCGATCATGACGACGAGTTGATGGAACAGCTGCTGGAAGACATCCCGCCGCCGCGCGACAAGGTGTTCGACGATCTCGCCAAGGAATTGCGCCAAGGCCTGGTCTGTCCAGTGCTGATGGGCGTCGCCAGCCGCACCAACGGCGTACTGCGGCTGATGAAGGCGCTGCGTCATGAAGCGCCCGGCATCGCCGACACCGCCAAACGTCTCGGCGTCAAACCCGGCAGCGAGGCAGTCGCCGCGGTGCTCAAGACCTTCCACACCGGTCACGGCGGCAAGATGTCGGTCGCCCGCGTGCTGGCAGGACAGGCCGGTGACGGCACGACGTTCAATACGCCCGAACGGGAGGCCGGCCGCGTGGCCGGCGTGTTCAAGCTCATGGGCCAGAACACCGAGAAGCGCGGGCAGGCGCAGGCCGGCGATACCGTCGCGTTCGGCAAGCTCGATCATGCCAAGACCGGCGATACGCTCTCGACCGGCAAGCAGGCGCATGCTTCCGTCATCGCCGTGAAGCCGAATGCGCCGGTGCTCGCCATCGCGGTGTCGGCGAAGGAACGCAAGGACGACGTCAAGCTCGGCCAGGCTTTCGCCAAGCTTACCGAGGAAGATCCCTCGCTCAGCATCGTGCACAACGCCGAGAGCCATGAGATCGTCATATGGGGGCAGGGCGAAATGCATCTGCGGGTCGCCGGCGAGCGGCTTGCCGACCGCTTCGGCGTTGCGGTGACAACCCGGCCGCCGACCGTCGGCTACCGCGAAACCATCCGCAAGCCGATCCAGATCCGCGGACGGCACAAGAAGCAGTCCGGCGGCCACGGTCAGTTCGGCGACGTGGTGCTCGAAATCAAGCCGATGCCGCGCAGCTCCGGATTCAGCTTCGAGGAAAAAATCACCGGCGGCGTCGTGCCGCGCAATTACATTCCGTCGGTCGAGGAAGGCGTCATCGACGCGCTCAAGCACGGACCGTTGGGTTTCCCGGTGGTGGATATCGCCGTGGCGTTGATCGACGGCTCCTATCACACGGTGGATTCCTCCGACATGGCGTTCCGCACCGCCGGCCGCATCGGTATCGTCGAGGGCCTGCCGCAATGCCAGCCGGTGCTGCTCGAACCTATCCTTGCGGTGGAAATCGTCTGCCCGTCGGAGGCGACCGCGAAAATAAACGCCATCCTGTCGGGGCGGCGCGGGCAAATTCTCGGCTTCGACACCCGCGAAGGCTGGCAGGGCTGGGACACGGTGCGGGCGATGATGCCGGAGACGGAAATCGGGAATCTCATCATCGAGGTGCGTTCGGCCACCGCCGGGGTCGGCAGCTTTACCTCCAAATTCGACCACATGGCCGAGCTCACCGGCCGCACGGCGGATCAGATCGTCGCGGCGCGCAAGGCGGCGGCGTAGCTTCTTGTCATTCCGGGGCGACGCGTTAGCGGCGAGCCCGGAATCCATATTCACAGACTGGGATTATGGATTCCGGGCCCGGCCCTTCGGTCCGTCCCGGAATGACGGGTAGATGCGTCGTACTTTCCCAATCGCCGTTACCATTTGCAAAGCATAATCTTGGCCCCCGCCTGGCCATTAACCGGGCGTCCGCCCCGCCTGTCGTAGAACTCCGCGTCTGCACGATAGTCAGCGCGGCAACGCGGGTTCCACCATGCTCAAAGCCATGCGGAAAATGTTCGGCGCCGGGGCGGAGCAATTCGCCGACCCGAAGGACAAAATACCGCTCGGCGAAGTGCTGCGGCGGGACTGGTTCGAGCTGTGGTACCAGCCGAAGATCGACTTGAAGACCATGCGCCTGGTCGGCGCCGAGGCGCTGGTGCGCGCGCGCCATCCGCAGCGCGGTGTCGTCAGCCCGTTTTTCTTTCTTCCCGACGCCAGCGAGGATGAACTGCTGGATCTGACCGAGCGCGTCATCATGACCGCGCTGGCAGATTGGGAATTGTTCGCCGAGCATGGCGTGTCGATGAAATTCGCCGTCAACGTTCCGGTCTCCGCCTTTGTCAAGCTGCCGATCGCGCAGATGTTGCGCGAGGGCCGCCCGCGCGCCGCCAATTGGCCGGGTCTGGTGCTGGAAGTCACCGAGGACGAGATCATCCATGACCTCAATCTTGCCAATGACGTTGCCGCGGCGCTGCGCGATCTCAACTGCAATCTTGCGCTCGACGATTTCGGCGCCGGCTATTCCTCGCTCGCGCGTCTGCGCCAGCTTCCGTTCAGCGAACTGAAAATCGACCGCAGCTATGTGATGAATTGCAACTCGGACCGGCTCAATGGCGGGTTGTGCGAAACCATCGTCGAGCTTGGCAAGCGCTTTGGGTTGAAGACCGTCGCCGAAGGCATCGAGACCACGCACGAGAGCCACAAGTTGCAGGGCATCGGCTGCAATGTCGGGCAGGGCTTTCTGTTCGCCAAGCCGATGCCGAAAGGCCAGCTCATCGGGCTGATGCGCCAGCGCCTGATGAAGGAGCCGCCGGTGCCGCAGGCCGTGCGCGGCATGGGCTACGCACGCGCCTAGCGCTCACGGCGTCTTGGCGCTCACGGCGTTTTGCCGACCTCAGCCTCCGCCAGCTTGGTGCGCCAGTCCTTGCGGTTGAGCACGAAGGCAAGCGCCGACAACGCCAGCAGACCGATGCTGACGATCACCAGCCCGAGCGAAATCGGGCGGCTGAAGAAAATCAGATAATTGCCGTTCGACATGATGAGCGATTGCCGCAGGCTCTGCTCGAAGATTGGCGCGATCACGAGGCCGAGCACCAGCGGCGCCGGGTCGAAATTGAACTTGCGCAAGGCATAGCCGAACACGCCCATGATCAGCATGATCCACACGTCCACGATCGAGTGGCTCACCTCGTAAACGCCGATCACACAGAACATGATGATGAGCGGATAGAGATAGGCATAGGGGATTCGCAGCAGGCTGACGAACAGGCCGACCAGCGGCAGATTGAGCGCGAGCAGCATCAGATTGCCGACATACATCGAGGCGACAAAGCCCCAGAACACGTCGGGGTGGTCGCTTACCAGTTGCGGGCCTGCCGGCACGCCGTGGATCATCAGCGCGCCGATCAGCACGGCGGTGATCGGCCCGGTCGGGATTCCAAGCGCCAGCATCGGCACAAAAGCGCCGGTAGATGCTGAATTGTTGGCCGCTTCGGGGCCGGCGACGCCGGCGACCGCGCCCTTGCCGAATTCTTCCGGACGCTTGGAGATGCGTTTTTCCAGCGCATAGGAGAGGAAGCTGGAAATGATGTGCGCCGAGCCTGGGATGATGCCGATGATGAAACCGAGCACGCTGCCGCGCGCGATCGGCATACTCGCTTCGCGCCATTCCTGACGGCTCGGCAGCAGTTCGCGCAATTTTGGCGCGATGACTTCGCCCACGACCTTGTGACTTGGCGTCGCCAGGATTTCGCCAAGCCCGAACAAGCCGACCGCGACCGGCACGATGCCGATGCCGTCGCCCAGTTCCGCCAGGCCGAAGCTGTAGCGGAAATGACCGGTCATGTTGTCGATGCCGATCATTCCCAGCATCAAGCCGATGCAGGCCATCAGCAGCGTGCGCACCAGCGAGGTCGAGGACATATAGGCGAGAAAAATAAGCCCGAGCACGAGCAGCGCGGTGTACTCCGGCGGCCCGAAGCGCAGCGCAATCGTCGCCAGCGGCGGCGCGATCAGCGTCAGCATGATGATGCCGAAGGTGCCGGCGATCCAGGAGCCCACCGCGGCGATGCAAAGCGCCGCCCCGGCGCGGCCCTTTTTCGCCATGGCGTTGCCGTCGATGCAGGTCATCACCGAGGAGGCCTCGCCCGGAATCCGCATCAGGATCGAAGTGGTCGAGCCGCCATATTGCGAGCCGTAATAAATGCCCGCGAGCATGATGACGGCCTGCGTGGCGTTGAGCCCGAATGTCACCGGCAGCAGGATGCTGATGCCGGAGAGCGGGCCGATGCCCGGCAGCACGCCGACCAGCGTACCGACCAGACAGCCGATAAACGCGTACCAGAGATTGTCCGGCTGCAAGGCGACCGAAAATCCGTGCAGCAGGCTGATGAGAGTGCTTTCCACGGATCGGACCTAAAAACCCAGCGGGCCCTTCGGTAGCGGCGCCTTGAGGACCCAAATAAATACGCCATAGGTGACCATGACCGTGCATAGGCTGTAGACCCCGGCGCGCAGGAGATTCCGCCGTTCGATGACGACCAGCAGGCCGAGCATCATCAGCACCATGGAGGAGATAAAGCCGAGCCAGGTATAGAGCGCGGTCGCGGCCGCGGTGATCGCCATCACCAGCATGGCGTGCTTGCCGTCCGACCAGCCGAGGCTGGAAAACGGCTCGCTTTCGCGCGCGCGCAGGAATAGCGCCGCCCCAAGCACGATCGTCAGCGTAGCGACGAGCTTCGGCAGAAAGCCCGCGCCCGGCATCGATAGCCGGCCGGTCGGCAGATCGCCGCTGAGTGCGAATATCACAACGCCGAATGTGACGAACGTCGCCCCGGCAACGTGATCGGAACGAATTTTCATTCTATCCCTGCACGCGGCCGATCGTTTTCACGGCGTCGTCGGCACGCTTGGCATCGGCGTCCCAGAACGCGGCGAAGTCCTTCGCGTTGAGATAGCCGATGTCGAGACCGAGATTGGCGATCGCGCTTTTGAACGCATCGGTGTTGGCGGCCTTGTCGATGGCTGTGCTCAGTGTCGACACGATTTGCGGCGGCGTTCCTTTCGGCGCAAAGATGCCGACCCACAAATAATATTCGACGTTGTAGCCAAGCTCCTTCAGCGTCGGCACGTCGGGCAGCGCCTTTGAGCGCGTGGCGCCGAACGAGGCAAGCGCGCGCAGCTTACCGGACTTCACGTGTTGGAGGGTCGCCGACACGGTTTGCGTGCTGGCCTGTGCATTGTTGCCGAGCAAAGCGGTGATGGCCGGGCCGCCGCCGTTGGTCGGCAGGTGGCGCAGCTTCGGCACGCCGGTTGCCTTCTCGAACAGCGCCACCGGCAGGTGGGTGGCGCCGTAGAGCCCGCCCGAACTGTAGACGATCGCTTCCGGGCGCTTCTTGGCGTCGTCGATGAAGTCTTTCACCGTCGTGTAGGGCTGCTGGCTGTTGACGAGAAGCAGCACGGGATCGGCGATCAGCCGCGCCAGCGGGATGAAATCGGCGCGCGTGGTCTTAGGCTGGCGGTCGAACAGTTTATCGACTTCGGCGTAACCGGAAATTCCGTTGTTGTGCGACAGCAGCGTATAGCCGTCCGGCTTGGCGGAGGCTGCGACTTGCGCGCCGACCTGTCCGCCGGCGCCGGCCTTGGTCTCGACCACGACAGGCTGCCTGATGGTCTGTTCGAGCGCCGAGGCGAGCGGCCGCGTCACCAGGTCGTTGGCGCCACCGGGCGGAAACGCGTTGACGATCGTGATCGCATGCGAAGGAAACGTTTCTTGCGCGAATGCCGGGCTGGCCGCGAGCGCGGCGGCCGATGCAGTCGTGCCGATGACGAAACTGCGGCGGTCCATGGTGGTCCTCCCTAAAGGATATTATGTGCCGGTTGGCTCTGGTCCGTTTCAAAAGGCGAAAACCGCGCGCTCACCGGACGGTGACGCGCGCGGCAAACGCGGAAGAATCGGAGCTTTCGCTCCGTTATCCCTGAACGCGGCCGATTTCGTTGACCGCGGCCTCGATGCGCTTGGCGTCGGCGTCCCAGAATTTCGCGAAATCCGGCTGGTCGAGATAGGCCAGATCCTGGCCGAGATTGGCGATGGCGGCCTTGAATTGATCGGTATTCGCGGCCTTTTTCAGCGCATCACGCAAATAGGTCACGACGTTGGCCGGCGTGCCCTTGGGCGCGAACATCCCGACCCAGAGATAATATTCCACATCGTAACCGAGTTCCTTCATGGTCGGCACGTCGGGCAGCGCCTTGGAGCGCTGGGCGCCGAACAACGCAAGCGGACGCGCCTTGCCGGCCTTGATTTGAGCCAGCGAAGCCGACACGGAGGATACCAGCACCTGCGCATTGTTGCCGAGGAATGCGGTCAAGGCCGGGCCGCCGCCGTTGGTCGGCAGGTGCCGCAGCTTCAGTCCGCCGGCGGCCTTGGCGAACAGCGCGGTCGGAATATGCAGCGCGCCATAAAGTCCGGAGGACGAATAGATGATCTCGTCGGGGCGCTTTTTGGCGTCGTCCACCAGTTCCTTGAGCGTTTTGTAGGGTTGCTTGTCGTTGACGAGGAGCACGCAAGGATCGGCGACGAAACGCGCCAGCGGGATGAAGTCCGCGCGCGTGAATTTCAGTGGCCGCCCAAACAGCTTGTCCACTTCGGAGTGGGCGGAGATCGAGGTGATGTGGGAGAGCAGCGTGTAGCCGTCGGGCTTGGCGTTGGCGGCAACTTGGGTGCCGACAGCGCCGGCGGCGCCGGCCTTGGTTTCTATCACCACTGGCTGCTTGACGATCGGCTCCAGCACCGCGGCGAGCGGTCGCGTGACGACATCGGTCGCTCCTCCGGGCGGGAACGGGTTGATGATAGTGATCGCGTGGTCCGGATAGACGCTTTGCGCGACCGAAGGGCGTATGGCGAGTGCGGCGGCCGCGGCAGCGGTGCCGGCAACGAAATTGCGTCTGTCCACGTTATCCTCCCTGGAAGTGCCGCCTACGCATGCGCGTGCCGGCTTCTGTCTTAGTTGTTGGCCTGGATGGTAGCGAGACAGGCGAGAGAGGGTCAACCCGCGATATTGCCGCTTTTGTCGCCAAACCTCTACGAAATCAGTTCGGCGCGGCCGTGAGATCGGAGGCCATCACCGTGGCGCGGCGGCCCTTGGCCTCGGCGGAGGGATAATTCAACTCGATCTTGACCCCGTTGGGATCGTGCAGGAACAACTGGTAAAGGCCCTGATTGTCCACCTGCCGTTCCTTGAACTCGACGCGGTGTTTTTGCAAATGCGCGATCATGTCGAGCAGACCGCTGGCGCGAAACGCCAGATGATCGACGACGCCGGAACCATATGTCGCCTGCGATTCCTGGCCGGCATATTTCAGGCGGGCCTCGGAGACCTTGGCGCCGCCTTCGGCGATGTGCAGCACGTCCTTATCGCCGATAAACAGCCAGTAGACCGGCACCTTGAAATCCGGATGCGGCCCGACTTTCATCCCCAAGACATTGACGTACCAATCCTTGGTGGCCTCGATATCGGTCGATTGGATGAGCGCGTGCTCGAGATAGGACAGCGGCATGGCGTATCCTCCAGGGATTTCGACGCCCCGCTATGCGGGGACGGCTTTCGTTATATTCTCAGTCAAGGCAATGGTGCTGTCCAGGAGAGTTAAACATGCCTGCCTATTGGATTGCGCGTTCGAAAATCAATGATCCGGTCGAATACAAGAAATACACCGACCTGATCCCCGGCATTCTCGCCAAATTCGGCGGCAAGGTTCTGGCGCGCGGCGGGCGCTTCCAGATCATGGAAGGGCCGCATAAATTCCAGCGCTTCATCGTGATCGAATTTCCGACTTTGGAGCAGGGAGCGGCGTGCTTCACCTCGGCCGAATACGACGCGGCTGCGGCGTTCCGGCGCAGCGGCGCCGGCGAAGTCGAAACCATCATGGTCGAGGGGGTTTGAGCGGCACAGTGGGCCATACCCCACTGCAAATTGCCGGATAAAGGCGCGCAACCCCCACTAGCGGGATTGCGCGGAATGCGCGTAAGATGTCGCAAAATAAAACCAATCGGGAGGAAGAAAAATGCTGCAAAATCTCAAATCGCGGGCAGTCGCCTGCATCGCCGGGGCGGCCTTCGTGCTCGCGACCGGCGCGATGTTTATTGGCTCCGCGCTGGCGCAATCGAAGGAGCCGATCAAGATCGGCTTCTCAATGTCGCTCACCGGCCCGCTGTCTGCCAACGGCAAGCAAGCCTTGCTCGGCATGCAGATCTGGGAAGAAGAGACCAATGCCAAGGGCGGTCTGCTCGGCCGTCCGGTCAAGCTGATCTATTACGACGATAAGAGCACGGCCGCGGAAGCACCGGGCATCTACACCAAGCTGCTGGACATCGATAAAGTCGATCTCATCCTCGGCCCCTACGCCACGGTTCCGGCCGCTGCGGCAATGACGGTCGCGGTGCAGCGCAAGAAGGTGTTCCAGATCCTGTTCGGGCTCGATGTGAACTCCGAGTTCAAGTACGACCGCTTCTTCGCGATGATCCCGACTGGTCCGAACACCAAGCCGTCGTTCACCGAAGGCTTCTTCGACGTTGCGGTCCAGCAGAATCCGAAGCCGCAGACCGCGGCGCTTGCTTTCGCTGACGGCGAGTTCGCTCAGAACGCTTGCGAAGGCGCGCGCGTTAACGCCAAGAAGCACAACATCAAGATCATCTATGACAGGGCCTATCCGCCGGCGACGACCGACTTCACGCCGATCGTTCGCGCGGTGCAGGCGGCGAATCCCGATCTGTTCGTCATCTGCTCTTACCCGCTCGACTCCGTCGGTATGGTCAAAGCGGTCAACGAAATCGGCTACAAGCCGAAGATGGTTGGCGGCGCGATGGTCGGCTTGCAGGCTACCGTGTTCAAGAACCAGCTCGGTCCGTTGCTCAACGGCTGGGTCAACTACGAAACCTGGGTGCCGTCCGGCAAGATGAACCTGGCCTCGACCCAGGAATTCCTGAAGAAGTACCAGGCGCGCGCTGCCGCGGCCGGCGTCGATCCGCTCGGCTACTATCTTGGCGGGTGGGGCTACGCCTACATCGAGCTCTTCGGCAAAGCGATCCAAGGCGTCAAGAGCCTCGACGACGGCAAGATCGCCGACTACATGCACAAGACGACGTTCAAGACCATCATGGGCGACATCAAGTACGGCAAAAACGGCGAGTGGGAGAAGGGCCGCATGCTTCAGGTCCAGTATCACGGCATCAAGCAAGGCGCCGGCCTCGACGTATGGCGGGGCATGTCGTACCAGACCATCCTGACGCCGGGCGATCAGAAGACCGGCAACGTGATCTATCCGTTCGAGAAGGCGAAGCAGTAAGTTTCGCCGAAACGGTCAAAAACAAGCGCCGCGCGGCAATCCCGCGCGGCGCTTTTCTTTCGCGGCTGCTTCAGAGCCCGAGATAAAATTTGCGGATTAGGTCGTTGTTGTTGAGTTCTTCGGCCGAGCCGCCCTCGAACGCGATCTTGCCGTGCACGATGACATATCCGCGATCGGCGATGCGCAAGGCCTGCACGAAGTTCTGTTCGGCCATCAGCACGGTGAGCTTGAGGCGGTCCTTGAGTTCCTTGATCTTGTCGATGGTGCGCGCCACCAGGATCGGCGCGAGGCCCACCGAAGGTTCGTCCACCAGCAGGATTTTCGGCGCCAGCATCAGGGCGCGGCCAAGCGCCAGCATCTGCTGCTCGCCGCCCGACATCGAGCCGGCGAGCTGGCTGCGGCGCTCGGCGAGGCGCGGGAATGTTTCGAAGCAGGCTGCCAGATTCTGCTTGATTTGCGCGCGCGCGGTTGGGCGGAACGCGCCGAGCGCGAGATTTTCCTCAACCGTGAGCTTCGGAAACAGCCGGCGGCCTTCAGGCACCAGCGCGATACCGAGATCGACGATTTGCTCGGTGGTGAGCACGGTGAGGTCGTGTTCGATGCCGTCGATCGATGCCATGATCCGCCCGGCCCGCGGTCGCACGATGCCCATGATGCATTTCATCAGCGTGCTCTTGCCGTTGCCGTTGGTGCCCAGCATCACCACGGTCTCGCCTGCCTTCACGGCGATGCTGATGTCTTCCAGCACGCGCACGGCGCCGTAAGCGGCATCGACGCCCTGTATGGTGATGCTACTGGCCAAGATAGGCCCCTATGACTTCCGGATTGTTGACCACGTCGTCGGGCTTGCCGTCGGCGATCTTCTTGCCGGAGACGAGCACGACCAGACGCTGTGAGAAGCTCATCACCGCGCGCATGATATGCTCGATCAGGATGATGGTGATGCCTCGCTCGTTGAGCTTGATAAGCAGATTGACGATGTCGGCGACCTCGGACTGCGACAGACCCGCCATCGCCTCGTCGGCGATCAGCAGTTTTGGATCGGCGGCGAGTGCGCGTGCGAGCTCGAGCTTGCGCATTTCGACTTGCGTTAGGTCGCGCGGATATTTACCGGCCTTTTCGGCAAGGCCAACGAGGCTGGCGAGCTCCTGGCATCGTGCGTCGCTGTCGGCCGCCGACAGATGAATGCCGCGGCGCGTGGCCGCCGAGTAAAGCAGCGGGATGCGAAGATTTTCTGCGACCGTCAAGGTCGTGAACGGGCGCGGCAATTGAAAACTGCGCGCCATGCCGCGATGCGTCCGCTCGTGTGCGGCAAGCCCGTTCATCTGGTGGCCGTCGAAGCGCACGGTGCCGGTTTCGTTGGTGAGCGTGCCGCACATACAATTAACCAGCGTCGATTTACCGGAACCGTTCGGTCCGATCAATCCGACTCGTTCGCCCTGCGCGATGGCAAGATCGATTCCGTCGAGCGCGACGAAGCCGCCGAAGCGCTTGCCGACGCCCTGCACTTCAAGCAAGGGGCTCATGACGTCACGCGCTGTTCGGCCAACGACCGATACAGTCCATTTACGTCGGCGCGCTGCAAATACCAGATGGCGGCGACATCGATGACGAGGACGCAGGCATGAATGACGACGTTCTGCGTCGAGCTGTCCAGCCAGATATAAGCGAAAGACAACGGAATCGAGATCGCCAGCGTGACTGTCGTGAACAAAGGGCTCCAGCCATCGAGCTTCGAGAGCCCGTAGGCGGAAGCGAGGTAGGCAAGCGAAAGAACGATTTCGAACATGCCCAATCCCGCCAGCACGGAATTCTTCGCACCCATGGCCGCCGCAAGGCCGAATACCACGCCGCCGAGGCCGACGACGAAGCAATAGCTCACGAGCAGCAATATGTTGACCGCGCGGGCATTCAGTTTCGAAGGCGCGGCCGTGCGGAGGAAATCGCCGTACAGGCCGACAATGCCGCTCGGCGCCATGATGACGAAGCCGATGAGCAGGATGCCGACGATTAGCAGGTTGACGGCCGACGAAATCGTCACCGTCGCGATCTGCTGCAAGGTTCCGAGCAGGACCGCTCCGATCAACGGGCCGATCCAGCTTGTGGTGCCGCCGATCATCGGCATCGCGATGGAATTGACGCCATAGCTCAGGCTAAAGGCCGTGGCCGGATCGACATAGCCGATGTAGTAGGGGAACGGCGCGCCGGCCATGCCCATGAGCGCTCCCGATATCGTAGTGGCGATCAATTTGAGCCGCAGCGTTGGAACGCCGCAGGCCTCCGCGGCGATTTCATCGTCGCGGATGGTCGCAAAACCATAGCCGAGCCGCGAGCGCTCGATCAGCCGTGCCACGGTCACTGCGACGACCGCAAGCACGATCATGGTCAGCGACAGATAATGAATGTAGCGCAGCTCGAAGCTGCCGATCGCGACGCTCTGTGGCGCGATGATATAGGCACCGCGCGCACCGCCGACAAAACTCCAGTTGAGCACCAGTGTCTGCAGCACAACGGCAAGCGCCAGCGTTGCAATTGCGAAGAACGCGCCGCGCAGCCGCAACGTGAGGTAGCCGGTGCCGAGGCCGATGATGCCAGCCACGATCCCCGCGATCACGACGAGGCTGGGAAGCGACAGCGGGAGAATTAGGTTTGCCACCGGCAAAAGCACGTCCGGAACATACCTTTCAATACTTGCGGCCAGCTTGTGCAACGCCACGGTCGAGTATGCACCGACCGCAAAAAACGCGGCCGAGCCGAAATTCACGTAACCGCAGTAGCCACCCAAGATATTCCAGGCGGTGGCCAGGACGATGAATTGCAGGACGACATAGCCGGCGTAGAAGACGTAATCGTTGCCGACCGAAAGCGCGGCGCCGAATCCGGCCAAGCCGGTCAGCAGCGTGACAGCGAAGAAAACCGGTGAGCGCACGCGTGACCCCGCCTAACGTCCCAACAAGCCGGCTGGCCGGACGGCCAGTGTGAGCAGCAGGAAGCCGAACGACACCGCGGGCGCCCAGGACGGGCCGTAGAAGGTCGCGGTAATGCTTTCAACCACGCCGAGCAGGAGGGCGCCGATCAGGGTGCCAGGCAGGCTGCCCAGTCCGCCAAGCACGCAGATCGCAAAGACGCGGCCAATAAATTCGCGACCGACCGAAGGCTCCACCGGCTGGATGACGATGAGCAGCGCGCCGGCAATCGATGCCGTCGCGATCGATATGCCGAATGCGATGCGCTTGATGCGAACCGGGTCGGCGGCCATCAGCCGAAGCGCCAATTGATCCTGCGACACCGCCATGATTGCGCGGCCGATGAAGGTGCGCGACAGGAACAGTTGCAGCAGCGCGAGCATGATCAGCGACAGCACGCACGGGATCAGCATCCGCATCGGAATCGAGTACTGGCCGAAGCGGTAAGCGTGGTCGATGTAAGGCGCGGAGACGTAGCGATAGTCCACGCCGAAGACGAGGATCAATAGCACCTCGGTGACGAACAGCAGGCCGAAGAAGAAAGCGAGCCCGCGCAAAGCCTCCTGTCCGCGCTTCTCGAACGATTCGTAATAGACCTGGTAGACCGCGGCGCCGAGAAAATAAAACGCCGGCAGCACGACGATGCTGACCAGGATCGGATCGACGCCGAACGTCTGATTGACGATGTAGGCGGTGTACGAGCCGAGAATGATGAAGGCCGGATGCGCGATATTGACGATGTCGAGAATTCCGAACGAGATCGATATGCCGACCGTCACCGCGGCGTAAAAGCCGCCGAGCATCAACCCGGCGACCACGGCATTGATAAAAAGCTCGACTGGAAAGTCCATGCGTTGCCTCGTCCGATCTTCAGCGCGAACGGCGGGAAAAGAGCGCGAACGCCGTCGGCGATATCTCAGGATAAGGCGTCATGTTCCCCCCAAGGGACGTCTTGTCGTTGGGCAATAGCCCGCACTGCTTGTCCAGCATTGCAGGTCTGCGCGCTGCGGATAGCTTGCAGGAACGCGAGCGCGTTGGCTAGCCCATGAAGCCGCCGGCATGACGATCAAATCGACGCGGCCGCGGTAATCTAACTTGCTAGCCGTCCGATATCAGGCCGCGACGTTTGCCCGCACGCCCTCAGGCAGCGGCATCGGCTTGTTGGCGCTGTTGAGGAACTCGACGGTCATGAACACCATTTCGCGGTCGCCGAGATTTTCCAGATCGTGAACCTTGAACGCGCCGGCGGCATAGGTCTCATGCTGGGTCTCGCCCGGCTGGTAGCTGCATTCGATCGTCGTGCCGTCATGCACATGCTGGCGGCCGCGGCCGCCGCTTACCGAGGTCCAGAAATAGTCCAACACGTGACGGTGGAACCCGACGCGTTCGCCGGGCGCCAGGCGGATCATCCATACGCGCGTGCGTTCGGTTTCCGACAGCAGCATCGAGCCGACACAGGGGTTGGGATTCTTGCTCTCGTGCTCGAATTCGGCGGCGATATCGGCCGGCCATTTCGATTTGTCCCGACGGACAGCGGCCTTATCCAGCATGGTCGGCGCCATGGTGTTCCTCCAGCGAATGTTGGCGCAATATACAACAATTCTCGTTGGATCAGAAATAGCGGGCGCAACGGCTTTGAACAAGATGGCATCCCGGCGTGCTTTGATCATCGGCGGCTCCATGAGCGGCCTTTTGGCCGGTCTGTTGCTG
Source organism: Rhizobium sp. Q54 (assembly GCA_945861895.1). Taxonomy (GTDB): domain Bacteria; phylum Pseudomonadota; class Alphaproteobacteria; order Rhizobiales; family Xanthobacteraceae; genus Pseudolabrys. The sequence continues at coordinate 32,168 of CAMAWF010000002.1, read as the reverse complement.
CGCCGCGCCGGCTGGGATGTGGACGTTTTCGAGCGCGTGGACAGCGAATTGTCGGGCCGCGGCGCCGGCATCGTCGTGCAGCCGGAATTGATCGAAAACCTGCGCGGCCTCGGTCTCGATGTTCGCAACCTGGGCGTCGAGATCGACACACGGCGGATATTCGACGCCGCGGGCGAGCTTTCCGGCACGATCGAATGCCCACAGACGCTCACCGCCTGGGAGCGGGTTTATCGCATTCTGCGCGATGCATTTCCCGCCGAACGCTATCACCGCGGCAAGGGGCTTAAATCGTTCGAGCGCAAGCCGGGCTCGGTGGTCGCGCATTTCGCCGACGGCGGCACGGCGGAGGGCGACCTGCTGATCGGCGCCGACGGCTTGCGCTCCACCGTGCGGCAGCAATGCCTGCCCGATCTTGCGCCGCGCTATGCCGGCTATGTGGCTTGGCGGGCGCTGCTGGCGGAGAATGCGATCCCGCCCGCGACGCATCGCGACCTGTTCGCTTATATGTCGTTTGGCCTGCCGCCGGGCGAGCAGTTCCTCGGCTATCCGGTCGCCGGTCCCGACAACGATCTGCGGCCCGGGCACCGGCGCTACAATGTGGTCTGGTACCGGCCCGCCGGCGAGGCCACCGAGCTTGTGCGCCTGCTCACCGATGAGAGCGGCATCAGCCATACGATCTCAATTCCGCCGCCGCTCATCCGCCGCGAGGCGATCGAGGCCATGCGCGCGGCCGCCGAACGGCTGCTCGGCCCGCAGTTCCGTGAAATCGTGCGGCTGATCGACGAGCCGATTTTGCAGCCGATCTACGATCTGGAAACGCCGCGCATGGCATTCGGCCGCGTTGCGATCCTGGGCGATGCCGCCTTCGTGGCGCGGCCGCATGTCGCGGCCGGCGTCTCCAAGGCCGCCGACGACGCCAAGGCGCTTGCCACGGCATTGCAGGACGGCGATGTCGAGCGCGCGCTTGAGCGTTTCGAGGCCGAGCGGCTGCCGGTCGGCCGGCGCATCATCGAGCGTGCGCGCCACCTCGGCGCCTATTTGCAGGCGAGCCGGACGCAAGAAGAGCAGGCGCGCGCCGGACGTCACAGCACCGATGCGGCCGTCATGGCGGAAACCGCGGTGCTGGATTTTTTGTATGCGTGATCACAAACCCAGCAGTTTTTTCGCGTTGCCGCCGGCGATCGCCGCGCGCGTTGCGTCGTCGAAGCTCTCCACCGACGCCACGTGGCCGACCGGATCGTATTCCAGCATGTCGAAGGGATAGTCGGTGCCCATCACGATTTGTCCGGCGCCGAATGTCTTCACCAGCGTTTCCAGTTGCAGCGGCGTGAAAACCACGGTGTCGAAATAAATTTTTTTCAGATACGCGGTCGGCGGCTGCGGCAGGTCGGCTTTACCGTCGGAACGCGCGCCCCAGACGTGATCGATGCGGCCGGAATAGGCGCCGAGGTAGCCGCCGCCATGCACCGCGAGAATTTTCAGCTTTGGATGACGTTCCAAAACGCCGTCGAAGATTAGGTAATGCAGCGCGATCGTGGTTTCGAGCGGATTGCCGATGACGTTGTTGAAATAGAAGCGCGAAAGTCTCTGCCCTTCGGTAAAGCCATTGGGATGCAGCACGACCAGCGCGCCCAGCTCCTCGGCTTTCTTCCAGAACGGCGCAAAGGCCGGATCGGAGAGTTCCTTGCCGGCGACGTTGGTGAGGATTTCCACGCCCTTGAAACCGAGCGTCTTGATGCAGCGCTCTAGCTCTTTGGCGGATTCGTTGCCGTCCTGCATCGGCACCGTGCCGCAGGGAATAAAGCGATCCTTGTGGCGCGCGACATATTCGGCGATGCCGTCATTCACCATGCGCGCGGCCGGCACCGCGATCTCCGCCGGCAGCGTGTGGTAACACTGCGGCGGCGGCGGCATGACGAACTGCACATCGACGCCCATGCGGTCGAGATCGGCCAGACGCTCGTCATACTCGGTCATGCGCGAGCGGATGTCGGCTTCCTGCTTGACGTTGAGTTCCTTGCTGTGGGCGGAGGCGAAATGCGCGAGCGGGATGGTCGAGACGTCGAGATGCGGCGCGACAAACTTCCCCGCCGCCGGCACCGCCACATGCGAATGGATATCGACGGTGATGTTTTTCGGGCGCTGCTCGCGGCCCGGCTTGCCGTGCTTGCGCGCCGCGGTGTTCGCGTACTTGTTCCAGACGGTCATGGGAATGCCCGATCGCGGGTGATGAATTCGTTTGTGAGTGGCGGGTCTACGTGACGCAAGCGGACGCGTCAAATTCCGAGGTAGCTGGATTTGATTTGTTCGTTGGCGCGCAGCTCTTCCGGGCGCGACGAATAGACCACCTGGCCCTTGCTCATCACGTGCACATAATCGACCAGCTTGAGCGCCAGATGGGCGTTCTGTTCGACCAGCAGGATCGAGAGGCCTTGCGCCTTGAGTTTTCCGATCGCCTCCCAGAGTCCCTGGATGATGATGGGGGCGAGGCCTTCGGAGGGCTCGTCCATGATCAGGCAATCGGGATTGGTCATCAGGCCGCGGCCGATGGCGAGCATCTGCTGCTCGCCGCCCGACAGCGTCTTGGCGCGCTGATTACGTCTTTCCTGCAGGCGCGGGAACAGTTCGTAGACGCGCGTGAGATTCCAGCCATGTCGTTCGGGGTGGCGCTCGGCGACCAGCAGGTTTTCCTCGACACTCAACGTGGGAAAAACGCGGCGTCCTTGCGGCACCAGTCCCATCCCGCTGCGCACGGTTTCGAACGACGCACTCTGGGTGATGTCGGCGCCTTTGAAGATAATTTTTCCGCGGCGCGGCGGATTGAAGCCGACGATCGAATTCACCAGCGTACTCTTGCCGACGCCGTTACGCCCGAGCAGACCAAGGATCTGCCCTTGCTCAAGCTGCAAGGAGAGTCCCTGGAGGACGTAGGCCTCCCCGTAATAAGTGTGAATGTCCTGAACTTCCAGAATCGCCATGACTCAGTCGGTCCCCAGATAGATTTCCTGCACCTTCGCGCTGTCGCGGATTTGCGCGGGCGAGCCAGACTCCAGCACTTCGCCGAAATGCAAAACCGAAATGTTATGCGCAACGTCGAACACCACGTCCATGTCATGCTCGATCAGTAGAATCGCGAGCTTGGGATCGAGCTTCATCAGAAACTCCGCCATCTCTGTGGATTCGCCTGAGGACAGGCCGGCGGCGGGTTCGTCCAGCAGCAGGATTTTCGGATCGCTGGCGAGGCCGAGGACGATTTCGAGCTGGCGCTGTTCGCCGTGCGACAGGTAGCGCACCTCGGTGTCCTTGCGATCCATGAAGGCGGCCTGCTCCAGCAGATGATGCGCCTTGTCGTAAACCTCGCTGTAGGACGACAGAAAGCGCCACATCACGAATTTCGAACTGCGCAGGCCTTTGATGGCCAGCAGCACATTGTCCAGCACCGTCAGCTTGGGAAACAAATGCGTGATCTGGAACGTGCGCGCCATCCCCATGGCGGTGCGCCGATGGCTTGGCCAGCTCGTCACGTCCTGGCCGAACAGCAGAACCTGCCCGGACGAGGACGGGAAAATACCGGTGATGAGATTGAAGAGGGTTGTCTTGCCGGCGCCGTTCGGTCCGATGATGGCTTTGCGGTCGCCCGGCATGATCTTGAGTGTGACGTCACGCACGGCGTGGAGACCGCCAAAGCTCTTGGACAGCCCCTTCAGCTCGAGAACGGGAAGATTGCCGTTCTTTTGCGTGTTCATGGTTACGCTCGTATTCGTGTCCGGTGAAAAGAGAACCGGGGCTCCAGATGCGGAGCCCCGGCCGGTTGGCAGATTAGTTGCAGAACTTGCAGGGCGGGAAGTCGCGGCTATAGACCGGCGTCTTCAGGAACTCGTCCTTCTTGAACTGCCCGAACTGATTGACGTTCGCGTAGGTCTTGATGACGGTGTTCCAGAGCTCGTCCTTGTCGTAGCCGAACATCTTCTTTTTCTCGACCTTCTTGATGTAGATGTTCTGCACCGGGTTGCGCATATCGTCGATGCTGACCGGCCCGCGGATGGAGTCGATCTTCACGGCGTTAAGCTGCTTGATGAATTCATCGGAGCCCGGGTACTTGCCCTTGTTCTTGGTCATGACCTCATCGATCATCTGGGCGGTCGTGTAGTTGACCTCCGAATAATAGGACGGCACTTTGCCGTACTTGGCGCGGTAGGCCTTCACGAACGCCGCATTTTTCGGCGTATCGATCGCCGCACTGTACATCAGTGCGGAGACGTGACCGATGACTTCGTCGCCCATCGCCGGCAGCACGAACTCGTCGTAGCTGGTTCCACCGCCGATCACCGGCTTTTTGTTGCCGGCAGCCGCCAACTGCTTCGGGAACTGAAGCGACATCGGGCCGACCATGAGCGTGAAGATCGCATCCGCGTCCGCCTTGATGGTCGGGATGTAGGGTCCGAAGTCCTTGGTGCCGAGCGGCGGCCAAATTTTCTGGACGATTTGACCGCCGCAAGCTTCGAACGCCCGCTGGAAGCCGCCGATAACCTCATAACCGAAGGCGTAGTCGGCGCCGATGGCGACGATCTTCTTGTATCCCTGCTCGCACGCCCATTGCCCGAACGGGTGGCTGGGCTGTGAGCTCGACCAGCCGGTGCGGATGAAATACGGGAACTTGGCAAGGTCGCGTTGCGTCAGATCGTCCGCCGCCGCGACCGACGAAATGTAGATCGCATCCTTCGAACTTACCGGCGCCAGCGCATAGCCGGTCGAGGCCAGCAGGCCGCCGACAAACATGTGCACCTTGTCCTGCAAGACCAGCTTTTTGGCCTTGGTGACGGCCGTGTCCGGCTTGCCCTGCTCGTCTTCGACGATGAATTTTACATCTGCGCCGCCGAAGCCTTTTTTGTGGTCGTCGAGATACATCTGAAAGCCATCGACCATGTCCTTGCCGACCGCCGCGAAGATGCCGGTCGTCGGCGCAAGATAGCCAATGCGCAATTCCTCCGCGCCGGCCGGCTGGCTCGGGCTCATCGCGAGCGCAAGACAGCCGCCCAGCAGCAGCGGGCTAAGTCTACGCAGTAACGAGTTTGTCATAGTCCTACCTCCCTTATTGTGATCGCCTTCCTGCTCTCGTCAGGAAGGTGCGGTTGCTAATTTCTTCGGGTCGTCCGGTTTGCCGAGTGCATTACGGCGCTGGCGAATTCGTTCCGGAATGCCCATCAAGCCGCTCGGCAGATATAAAATTGTCAGCACATAGACCGCGCCCAGCACGTACTGCCACCAGGGCACCAGCGTGCTGAGATATTCCCGCAAGGCAATGACGATGAAAGTGCCGATCACGCCGCCCACGAGCGTTCCCGCGCCGCCAAGGACCGCCATCAGCAGTGCATCGACCGACGTGGTGAGAACGACGTTTTCCGGGCTCACGATGCCGGCGGTATGCGCCCACAAAACGCCGGAAAGGCCGCCGAAGCCGCCGGCGATGATGAAGGCGATATATTTGTGCAGCCAGGTGTTGTAGCCCAAAATCTGCATGCGAAGTTCGCGCTCGCGAATACCCGACAGACTGCGTCCGAACGGCGACCGAACCAGGACGTACATGAGCAGCAACGACACGGCGAAAAAACCGAACACCACATAGAAGAAAGTCACGTCGTTTGCGAGATCGATGCCGAATTTTGGCCGGCCGCGCAGATTGATCCCGTTATCGCCGCCGGTGAGCGAGTTCCATCGATAGGCCAATCCCCACACGCATTGGCCGAGCGCAAGCGTAATCATCAGGAAGTAAACGCCGGTGGCGCGGATCGCTAACAACCCGAAAACGGCCGCCAAGGCGGCGCTGAAAAGAATTCCGAAAACGATCACCAGCCAGAAATCCCATCCCAATCCGAAATTGTATTTTGTCGCCAAGATCGCGGTCGCGTAGGCGCCGACGCCGAGATAGGCGGCCTGTCCGAGCGAAGCGAGACCTGTGTAACCGAGCAGGATGTCCAGGCTCATCACCAGGATGGAAAACGCCAGCGCGCGCGTGACGAGCAGGATCACGAATGAATTGGTGTTGGGAACGATGACCGCAATCGCAACCAGCGCGGCGGCGACGATCATGATTTTTATTTTCTGACTCTTCAACATTCTGCGCTCATTCTCTTCCGAACAGGCCGGTCGGTTTTATCGCCAGGATTAACGCCATCGGCGCATAAAGTGTGAAATAGGAAACTTCCGGGAACAGCGCCTTGCCGAAGTTGTCGGCAAGACCCACGAGCAGCGCACCGATTGCGGCGCCGCCCAGGCTTCCCATCCCTCCGATGATCACCACCGCGAATGCCAGCGGCAGTATTTCGAAATCCAATCCGGGATAGATGCCGAGAAAGGCGCCGCCGATCACGCCGCCGAGCGCTGCGAGGAACGCACCCAAGGCAAAGATGAACATCGAGATGCGCGAGGTATCGACGCCCACGCCGCGCGCCATCTGCGCGTCGTCGACGGTGGCGCGGACCGCGGCGCCCATGCGGGTCTTTTCCATGACCAGCCACAGGATCACGCCGATCGTCAGCGCCGTGGTGATCATGAAAACACGATAAAGCGGAAAAAATATTCCGCTGACCACAACGCTTTGGGTCAACGCCTCGGGCGGATTGATATCGAAATTATTGCCGGTCCAGATGTCGAGCGCGGCCTGCTGGAACAGAAATGCAAAGCCGACCGTCAACAGCACTTGCCGCAGCGGATCGGCTTCGATTGCGACAACGGAAATCCGTCTCAACAAGAAGTACAATCCAACGGTAATGATACCGACTACGACGATAAACTGAGCCCAGCCATCGACGATAATTGGCCTCCAGCGCTCGATTGCCAAGCCAATCAGTACGGCTAGCCCCAACGCAATTATCGCATTTCGCAGATATTCAAGTCCCTCGGATCGCAAAAACAAGCGCTCCATCAGCAGGCCGACCAGCGCGATGGTCAATGCCGCGACCGGAATTGCCAGTACCCAGGAGCCGGTGGTCCAGATCACGGTGAGCGCGACATAGCCGCCGAGCAGGAAGTAGGAGCCGTGCGAGAGGTTGACGATCCGCATCACGCCGAAAATCAGCGAGAGGCCGCTTCCGACCAGAAACAGCAGAGCGCCGTAGGACACGCCGTTGAAGGCTTGAATGATCCAGAAATTTGCATTCACGGACTGGCATCCTCCCCAAGATCGGGCCGTAGTTTCAGCTTAACCGAAGATAATATCAACCTACCTAGCCAGATGGACGCAGGCGGCGCTCGGAAAAATCGATTGCGGCGGCGCGTTTGCAGCGCGGTTGAAATCGCTTCTATAGGGTCCTCATGACCCCAAATATTCCATGATGGTGAGCCCGGCATTGTAATCCGTGCAGTAGACGATGCCGTTTTTGTCCACGAATACGTCGGTCGATTGCACCACGCGCGCGCGGTTGGGGCGGTGATCCACGAGCCGCGCCGGCGCCGGCGGCACCAGGGCTGCGACTTCGACCGGCCGGAATTGATCGCGGATATCAAAAACTCTAATGCCGGCATTTTGATAGGTGGCGAAGATCAGGTCGGAACTGACGAAACCGCCGGGCCGGTTTTCATGAATGTTATGCGGCCCGAAATGTCCCCCCTTGGCGGCGTAATCGGCTTCGGCGGGCGTCGGAAAAGTCGAAATACTCACGGGATTGCGCGGGTCGCGGATATCGAAAATCCAGATCAATTTGAGGCCGTCTTCCTGATGATCGAGCACGGCTTCGTCGAGAACGACCAGCAGATCGCGGTCCGGCAACGGCAATGCGTTGTGTGTTCCCCCCCCGAATGGGGGTGACCAATTGCGGTGTACGACCGATGTCGGCGTTGTTCTGTCGGCAACGTCGATGATCACCAGGCCGGCATCGCGCCAGGCGGCGTAGGCGGTATCCCCGTCGATGATGGCATGGTGCAATCCGTAGCGGCTGGTGGCCGGCCAGCTTGTCTGTTCGCCCTTCGCCTGATTCATGCCGGGCAGCCAGTAGCGTCCGGCTTCGCGCGGCTTCGTTGGATCCGCCATGTCGATGGTGATGAAAATATAATCGGTGAATCCGTCGAGCAATGCCGAGGCGTAGGCCCAGCGCCCGCCGGTGTACCAGACGCGGTGAATGCCGCCGCCATCGACCGGCATGAAGCCGATCTTGCGCGGCGCTTCGGGCTTCGAAATATCGTAAACCGTCAGCCCGGCAGTCCAGTCGCGCACAGCGTTTTTCGGCGCTTCGGCGGTGCCGACGACTTTGCCGAGCTGACCGCGGTAATAGGCGTGCTCATCCGCAAATTCCGCCGCCGCGAACATGTCCTTGGCGTTGATGACGAGCAGCAGATCGTCGTGCGTCTGAAGATGAATGTTCCAGGTGTTGGGCGGTGCGGCGATATAGTTCACTGCGCGTGGATTTCGCGGATCGCGCACGTCGACCACGCTGATCCCTTTCGAGAACATGTGGCCGATATAGGCGTGCCCGTTCGCCACCATGATCTGCACGCCGTCCGGCCGCCCGCCCTGATCGCAATAGCCGATCAGGCGCATGTTGCGCGCGAAGTCGGGTTTCGGGAGTTCACTCATTCGTAGGCTTTCAGAAAATCCGGCACTGCGATCCAGTCCATCATAGCGCGGTAGTCCTGCAACAGCAGGTGCATATCGCGGTCCTCTTTGGTCTTCAGATCGACGCCCATATGGGTGCCGAGTTTGCGCGAATGCAGCACGATCTTTTCGCCGATCGGCTGGCGGATGCGATTGAATTCCGCGAGTGCCTTGTCGATGTCGTCATGATCGCGCAACGCCGCCGCCAGCGCCCGCGCGTCGTCGCCCGCCTTCGACACGCCGAAACCCATATGCGGCCGCGCGTTCGACGCCGCGTCTCCCAGCAAGGCGACGCGGCCATGCACGATGGCCGGCGCGATGAAATCGTAGATCGGCGTGAAGAACGGCTGCTCGATCACGCGCAGCGCATCGAGCAGGGCCGGCGGCATTTCCTCCTCCGCCTCCGCACGCATCTGCGCGATCAGGTCTTTGCGGATCAGTGGCGGCGGCACCGAATGCTCGTGCTGATGCCCATTTTCGTCGACACACATTTCTTTCAGCGCCTGTGCGTCGCCGACGCGATACCAGATGAAGTTGAAGCGCCGGTGGCCGGGCCGCAGGTCGTTGTCGAAGCCGGCGATCGGGTAGCAGATGATCTCCTGCCGTTCGGGAAGGAAGAACAAGAACTAGGGAAACACCGTCTTGAGCGCGAGCGGCGACAGATCGGCCTCGTTCGGCGCGCCGCGCCAGATGTAATAGCCGGCATAAATAGGCTGCACGTCGGGCGCGACCTGCGCGCGCACGCCGGAGCGGAGGCCGTCGCCGCCGATGAGCAAATCAGCTTTCTCCACCCGTCCTTTGGAAAAATGAATTTGCACGCCGCTGCCGTCCTGCTCGACGCGCTCGAAATTCCAGCCGAGATGGTAATGCGCGGGATCGATGGTCGCGCGCAGCAGCCGTTGCAGCCGATCCCAGGATGTGAGGATCTGCGGCAGATGCTTCTCGCCGATCACGCGGCCCTTGCGGTCGATCGCGATGCGCCGCTCCACCGTGATGCCAAGGTCTTGCGTGCCGGCGCCGCTTGCTTCCAGCGCGGCCAGCAGTTCCGGATGCGTGGTGATGCCGGCGCCACGGCCGACCAGCTCGACCGGCGAGCGCTCGTAGACGTCGACGTCCCATCCGATCTGACGGAGAAATGCCGCGGCGAACAGCCCCGACATGGATCCGCCGATCACGACCGCGCGGCGGCCATTAGAAATCCGTGCCCTCAATGCATGCTCCGGCATGGCGGCTGATAGGCGCGGATGATTGTCGGCCCGTTGGCGCGCGTCAAGGCTGGCGGTTCGCCAGATCTCGTGGCACCACAAGCGGCGAAGCCGCATCCTGTCATTGGAAGCGCGCGAAGGAGCGTGGGCAAAAGGTGCCCGCGGTGGGCGCGATGAGTGCAATGGCGTATGCGATCGTCGCGCTGGTGTTCTTTGGGCTGGGCGACTTCGTCTTCAAGCGCGCGGCCGACGCCGGCGTCAAGACGCACCATTTCATCATGGTGCAGGCGTGGTTGTTCTCGTCCACGGTCCTGGTTTATGCGCTGCTGACGGGAACCTTGGTGCTCGACAAAGCGGCGCTGTGGGGCTCGCTGGCGGGCGTTTTCATGCTGATCGGCTTTACCAATTTCAGCCGCAGCCTCGGCAACGGCGCGGTCAGCATCAATGCGCCGATCTTCCGGTTGAATTTCATCATTACCGCCGCGCTGGCGATCGTGCTGCTCGGCGAGGCGTTGACGCTCGCGAAAGTTGCCGCGCTCGCGGCGGCGCTTGCGGCGGTATGGCTGCTGCTCGGCGGCGGTCCCAGCGGGCCGGTGAACCGGCGCTCGCTGGTGCAGGTCACGGTCGCGACCTGCGCGCTCGGCATTGGCAATATTTTTCTGAAAATCGGCTTGCAGCAGGGGGCGCTGCCGGAAACGCTGGTGGTGGCGCAGGCGGCTGTCGTCGTCAGCTTCTCGACCATCACCTCCGCCGTGATCGATCGCCGCGTTGCGCCGTTACCCATCACCTGGCGATATTCGCCGCCGGCCGCGCTGTTCCTGGTGATCGCGTTTCTTTGCCTGCTGCTCGGCTTGGCGCGCGGCGAAGCGAGCGTGCTGGTGCCGATCGCGCAGATGGGCTTCATCGTCACCGCCGGGCTCGGCATCGTGTGGCTGCGCGAGCCGCTGACGGTTCGCAAGATTGCCGGCCTCGCCGCCGCGGCCGTGGCACTTGCCATATTCGCGGCAGCGTAAGGCGCGCTATTTTTTCTTTTTCGGCGGGATGACCGGCAGCAGCAGATGAGGCTGCCGGCGTCCGCCGAAATGCAGCGTGGTGACGCCGCCGTAAATGTTCATCGGGCGGTCCCTGGGATCGTTATGCAGGAAGGGTCCGCAGCCCTTGAGCTCGTTCTTGAAGTTCGACAGTTTGCCGCCGCTGGCGCCGCCGTATTCGTAATCCTTGCCGCGGATCGAGACGCCGATGCGGTAGCCGGCCGGCACCACGATTGAGCTTGGCCAGATCTCGATGTCGAGTTCGGCCACTTCGCCCTTTTTCAGCGGCTGCTTCCGGTCGTGGGTGTGATAGGGCCGGTAGGGCGTGGACAGTTTCTTGTCGAGCTTGCGATGCGAGGCGCGCAGCCAGCCTTGCTGCACCGGCGTGTGCGGATCGATCGCGCCCTGGAACACGACTTCCTTCAGATCGCCCGAGAACACGCGCACGATGATGAAAAAATCCGCATCCTTGGTGGAGGATGAGGCAAACAGCTTGAGCGCCGATGGGCCGGTGATCTCGGTTTCTTTTTCCATTGGCGGCGTCAGGAAGGTCAATCCATCGCCCATCGCTTCGAATTTCAGCGCAGCTTTTTTCGACGATTTTTTTTCACTCAACGCCATGCCCGCGGGATCGAGATAAAATTTCGTCCATTTGGTACGCTTGAGCGGCCATTCGTTCTCGCCGCGCGCAACGAATTTGTCGATGTGCCGCACCTGCAGCAACACTTTCGGCTGCTTCGACCAGCCGGTGTCCTTGCCGTGCAGAAACTTGTCGAAAAAGCGAAGCTGCTGCTCGCGGCCGTAGTCGGTGTAGAAATGCGTCCAGTGCTCGATGCCGTGCGCCTCCAGCCATTTCTGCTTGGAGGCGGCGCGCACGAAGCCTTCGAAATTGCCGCGCGGATGCAGGCCTTGACCGCCCCAATTCGCCGCAGTGAACAGCGGGGCCGTGACCTTCGACCACACCGGCGAGCGCGCCTTGTGATAGCTGTCGTCGAGCGGATGCGCGAGGATGTCGTTGCCGAAGTCGCAGCGATTTTTCACCAGGATGGATTCCGGCAGGGTCTCCGGGCCGCATACCAGTTCGTTATGCACGCGGCTGCGCTTGCCGCGTTCGCCCGCACCGTATTGCACGGTCTTCACCTGCATGTCGTACCAATTGTCCCAGAAGGTCGACAGGATGCCGCCATGATGCGTCATGTCGCGGTACCAATCGGCTGCGCCTTCCCAGATGCAGATGGCGGCGAGATGCGGCGGCTGCAGCGACGCCACGTGCCACTGGTTGATGCCGTAATAGGAGACGCCGTTGAGCCCGACCTTGCCGTTCGACCACGGCTGCTGGCCTGACCACTCGATGCAGTCGTAGAAGTCCTTCGTCTCGCGCGGCGAAAAATGGTCGATGTGGCCGGGCGAGCAGCCGGTGCCGCGCGAATCCACGCGCACGCAGGCATAGTCGTGCGGCACCCATTTTTCCGGATCGACCACTTCCCAGTTTTGGTAAAGGTTGCTCGAACCGGCGGCGACGTCGGGATGTTTCGTCACCATGCGTTCCCAGGCGCTCGGATAACCGTCCTGGAATGCGAGGTTTTTTGCGTAGGGACCGTAGCTGAGGATGACCGGATATTTGCCGTCCTTCACCGGCCGGTAGACGTCGGCGTAGACGATCGCGCCGTCATCCATTTTGACCGGCACGTTCCAGTCGATCCGCATGCCGTCACGGACTTCGGTGCGTTGTTGCAGCGAGGCCATCGTCTCCTCCCGTTCAAAGCAGCAATTTTAGTCAGCGCGTCTTTGCGCGCGTCTTGCTGCGCTTGAATCCTGCCATCTGCTCAAGCACGGCGCAAACCGCCGCAGTGTCATGCTCGGCGTGGCCGGTGGTCAGCGCCTTTTTGTAAACCGGTATGGTTGCGGTCAACAGCGGCGTCGGCACGCCGATCTTTTTGGCGAAATCGCCGATCACGTTCATGTCCTTCTGCCAGACGGAATTTTTCATCGTCGCGGGGACGTAGCTGTCCTTCACCATCATCGGCGCGCGTAGTTCGAACACGCGCGAATTGCCGGCGCCGGCGCGGATGAGGTCGACGATCATCTCCGGGTCGAGTCCCGCTTTCATCCCCAGCACCATCGCCTCGGCGCTGGCGACGTTGTGGATGGCGACCAGCAGGTTGGCGACATATTTCATCCGGCTGCCGTTGCCGAAGACGCCGACGTCATAAACGCCGCGGCCGAATTGCATGAACATCGGCCGCAGCCGCTTGATGATTTTGGAATCGCCGCTGGCGTAGAACACCAGATCCCTGGTCGCCGCTTGCGATCCGGTGCCGCTCACCGGGCAGTCGAGCATGACGTGGCCGGCCTTGCGCAGCACGCGTTCGGCTTTTTCCTTGTCCTCGATGGTGAACGTACTCATTTCCACGATGACGCGGCGCGGCAGTTTAGCCTTGGCGATGGTGCGAACGGTGGCGTCGAGCGCCTGCGGATTTGGCAGGCTGGTGATGATTGCCGGCACCTTGGCGGCGACGTCGGCCGCATTCCTGGCGATTTCGACGCCGGCGCGCTTTGCCTCTTTGCAGCGGGCGGCGCTCATGTCGTAGCCGACCACACGCCAGCCGGCCTGGCTGAGGTTTTTCGCAAATGCGCCGCCCATGATGCCGAGACCGACGACGCCGATGGAGCCCTTTTTCCTTTTCGCCGCAGCCATTCTCCCGACCTCCCCGATCGATTTGCGATGACGCGCCGTGGATTGCCGGGCGCTGTTTTCTGGCGATGGTCTTAGGCGCTGGGGGGCGGGCCTGTCGAGAGGCCTTGCAGCATCAGGCCGCTTTCATGCCGCCGCATGATCGCTTATCGTCGCCGCCAACAAGAAACGGGAGGAGTGCCTTTTTATGCAGATCGGCATTGCCGGCCTCGGCCGGATGGGCGCCGCCATCGCCGCGCGCCTGATGCAAGTCGGCCATCGGGTCAGCGTCTGGAATCGCTCCGCGGACAAGGCCAGGCCGCTGGCCGAGGCTGGCGCCAAGGTTGCCGCCACTCCGGCCGAACTCGCGCGTGGCGCCGAAGTCATCCTCACGATGCTGACCGATGCGGCGGCGATCGACGCGGTTTACGGCGGCGCCTCTGGTTTGTTGTCCGGCGACGTGAAAGGCAAGCTCTTCATCGACATGAGCACCGTACAGCCCGCGACCCAAGTGGCGCTGGCCGCGAAGGTGCGCGCCAGGAATGCCGCCTTTGTCGAATGTCCGGTCGGCGGCACGGTCGGTCCGGCGCGGGAGGGCAAGCTGCTCGGCCTGATGGGCGCGGAGCCGGCGGACGCGGCACGCGCAAAGCCGATCCTCGACCAGCTCTGCCGCCGGCTCGAACATTGCGGACCGGTCGGCGCGGGCGCCTCGATGAAGCTCGCGATCAATCTGCCGCTGATGATTTCCTGGCAGGCCTATGGCGAAGCTTTCGCGCTCTGCCGCGACATTGGCTTTGAACCGAAGCGGCTCACCGATCTGTTTTCCGACACTTCGGGCGCCACCAACGCGCTGAAGGCGCGCGCGGCGATGATCGCGACCATGCTGGCGGGCGGCGATCCCGGACCCACCACGTTCGATATCGACTCCGGCATCAAGGATCTCAAAACCATGCTGGCCGAAGGCAAGGCGCGCGGCGTCGAACTGCCGCTGATCGAGCGTACGCTGGCCTGCTTCGAGGAGGCCAGCCGTCATGGTTTCGGCGACAAGGACGGATCGGCCGTTCCGGTCTATTGGTCGCGGCGTCAAAGCCCGCGATAATCTCAAACCTCAAGAAAGATTGGAGTTTGGTATGTCTCTCACTCTCGCGAAAGCTTCCGTCATCGTCGATGCCGCGCTGAAGAAGGCGCGGGAGACCAATTGCATGCCGCAAACCGTCGTGGTGCTCGATGCCGGCGGCCATGTGGTCGCCGCCAAGCGCGAGGACGGGTCCGGTATCCTGCGCTTCGAAATCGGTTTCGGCAAAGCCTGGGGCGCCTTAGGCATGGGCTGGGGATCGCGCACGATGATGGAACGCGCGGCGCAAAATCCAAACTTCCTGACCGCCATCGTGGGCGCCAGCGGCGGCCGGCTGGTTCCCAATCCCGGCGGCGTGCTGATCAAGGACGGCGGCGGCCACATCATCGGCGCCGTCGGCATATCCGGCGACACGGCGGACAAGGACGAGGTCTGCGCCATTGCCGGTGTCGAGGCTGCGGGTCTCAAGCCCGATGCCGGCGGCACCAAAAGCTGATCGTTTATCAAAGGTGACACAATGAAACTGTTTTCGTTCTGGCGCTCGCTCGCCACCTACCGGGTGCGCATCGCGCTCAACCTCAAGGGTCTCACGCCCGAGGTCGTCGAAGTGGACCTGATGAAAGGCCACCAGCGCGATCCGAAATTCCGCGCGGTCAATCCGATGATGGCGATCCCGGCGTTGATCGACGGCGACGGGCCGGCGCTTTACGAGTCGCTCGCGATCATCGAATATATCGATGAGCTGCATCCCAAGCCGCCGCTGCTGCCGGCCGATCCGCGTGCGCGTGCGCGGGTGCGCGGGCTGGCGCAGATCGTCGCCTGCGATTCTCATCCGCTGGTGGTGCCGCGCGTGCGCGAATACCTCGAAAAGGAATTCAAGCTCGACGAACCGGCGCGGATGAAGTGGTGCCGGCACTGGATCGCGACCGCGCTCGGCGCGCTCGAAGAACATCTTGCCGGCGAAAAGGAGACCGGACGCTTTTGCCAGGGCGATAACGTGACGCTGGCTGACATCTGCCTCGCTAGCCAGACCGCCGGCGCGAAATTTTTTGGCGTCGATACCGCGCCTTATCCGACGGTAAACCGGATCGCCGAAGCCTGCATGAAGATCGACGCCTTCGCGAAGGCGCATCCGCTCAAACAGCCGGGCGCCCCGGCGGCGGTCTAATCACACACTGTCATCACCGGGCTCGTCCCGGTGATCCCGACAAGGGACGCAGTGCCCTCCTAAGCGGGATGGCCGGGACAAGCCCGGCCATGACAAGTTGAGAGCATGGAACAATGTTGAACACCGCGATCGTCGGCCTCGGTTGGTGGGGCAAGAAGCTGGTGGAGGCGGCGCGCGATGTCGGCGCGCCGATCCGCTTTACGCGCGGGGTGACGCTCGAACCCGACAGCGTGCGCGATTTTGCCGCCGAGCATAAGATTGCCATCGGCACCTCATTGCAGGAGGTGCTGGCCGATCCGGCGATCCAGGCCGTGTTTCTGGCCACGCCGCATACCAGGCATCGCGCGCAAGTGGAAGCCGCCGCCGCGGCGAATAAGCACATCTACTGCGAAAAGCCGTTCGCGCTCAGCAAAGCGGACGCGCAGGCCGCGCTGGATGCGTGCAAGCGCGCCGGCATCGTCATCGCCGTCGGCCATCATTTTCGGCTGATGCCCTCGATGCGCGCGCTCGCCGAGGTCAAGGCCGCGGGCGCGTTCGGCACCATCATGCATGCGGAAGGAAATTACAGCCACGATTGGCTCGCCGCCTATCCGGCTGACAGTTGGCGGCTGCGGGCGGAGGAAAGCCGTGCTGGCGGCATGACCGGCATGGGCATCCACGTGCTCGATTGCTTTCGCGATATGGTCGGGCCTTTGAGGCGCATCAGCGCGCTGTCGAAAGCGCGCGTGTTGAAGCTTCCGACCGGCGACACCACCTCGGCGTTGATCGAGTTCGAGAACGGCGCGACCGGCACGCTTGCCACCACGATGAAGACGCCGTTCGTCTGGCGCTTCGCGATCTATGGCGAAGCTTGCTGGGCGGAAAGCGTGAGCGAGACGCGGCTGATCGTGCACCGCGCCGGCAAGGAGCCGGAAACGATCGACCGCCCGCCCGACAATCACCTCGGCCGCAATATCGAGTATTTCGCCAAGGCCGCGATGGGGCAGGGCGCGTTTCCGATTCCGCCCGCGGGAATCCTGCAAACCGCGGCGGCGCTTGAAGCGGTGTTCAAGTCGGTCGATGCCGATGGGGCGTGGATGGCGGTCTGATTTTTGGACATTGAGCTTGCTCAGTAACGAGTAACGTCAACAATGATCTTCTACGATTGCTCTCCAGTGCCAAAATCTAAAGCTCTGACTTTAACAACAGCAAGAATGCCAAGCGCGTCTTAAGTAGTTCAATTTGGAATGATCGTCGTACATCGAGAGGGCGTATTGGACGCAGAAATTCAGCCTGTTCAAGAAAAGCCAGTTCCTTGTTACGCGCGTTTTGACTCATTGAGAGGGCTTCATTCCAAATTTCTTCGCCGTCTCCAAGTTTTTCGATTTTGTCCGTGAGCTTCGACTCGAGTTCGGAGATTTTAGTCGTTAGCTGTTCTAATTCGTCCTCTTCAGTGCCGTCTGCACGTAGTCTATTTGGAAACTCCGCAGGAGCGCTCTTTGTGACGTGAGATTCAATCAATTTGATGCAAGAAACGACAGACTTCCCGTATTCAATAGCGTCGTCCACCGACCACATATCTCGTATGGAATGATGCCCAATAATCCCGAAATCAATTTCATGAACTAGGTGATTTCGGGTTTCAAAAAGTATCTCCATGATGCTGTAGACGCTATTGTCTGCACCCACCCGATGTAACAGAACTGCGGTTTTTGTCCTTCGTAACTTCTTCTCGATATCTATTTGGATTCCGAGTCCCTCGAATACGCGTTCAAATATCTTCAGGTACTCGGTGAGCCGGGATACGTTAGTGGCGGCACCGAGTAAATGTGGGATTGTGACCCCTTCGGCAATCATCTGACTTATCGCGAGCGTGGCGATATTTTTGACGTCTTCGGCCTTGATGCTGTTTGGTTTGAATAACAATAAATCCACAAGCCGCGATCGTGCATGCCATTCAAGGCAGGTGACAAGCCCAACTGCGTAATACGCGAAGATTTCATAAGTTTCGGCTCTATTTCCGAACGACAATTCGCTCGTATGCGTGGTTTGTCGGAGTTCGCGTAGCAACTCTGCATCGTACGTCAAATCTTCTGCCCGCCAAAGAGCGGCGCTGGCGGACAGGGTCTTAAATTTTGTACCGGCGTACCTGGAAGCGGACTTGACCAAGTAGTGTGTACGTAGCTCTTTCGGCATTATCCGTTCCTAGGGTGCTATATGCGCGTGGATGGTGGTGTAAGCGTTATGCTGACTGCATGCGGGGAGAGGGCACTTGCTTCGGCGCGCCGATCGCTGCGTCCCACACCTCGTGAATATGGCTGACCTCCGCCTCGAAGCGTTCGAGGAACATGCGCGCATGGGTGCTGAGCGTGCGCCGCGTTGGCTGGATCACCACGAATTCGGCGTGCAGTTCCGGCGCCACAATCGGATTGACGATGAGTTCGCTCTTGCCGATGTCGTTCACCGAAATCACGCTGGGGAGCACCGTTACCCATTCCGAGCGCGCGACGAATTCCAGCGTGGCAATCATCGCATCCATTTCCAGCATCGCCGCGATCTCGACGCCGTGGGTCTGGAAATAAGTATCGAGATTGCGCCGGCGGATATTGTGCGGGCCCGGCACCACGATCTTGAGCGGTATGCAGTCCTTGAGCCGGACCGGTGCGAGCGGCGTCAGTCCGCGGCGCGGGCCGGAGATCAGCATTTCGCGGTCGCGCACCAGCAGCCGCGATTTCAAACCGACCGTGCCCTCGAAGGCCGGCACCACGGCAAAGTCGAGATCGCCGCCGAGCACCATTTCGGTGAGCAGCCCGCTATAGCCTTCGACGATGTGCAGCCGCACTTCCGGGCAGCGCGGCACGAAGTCTTCCAGCACCGGCGCCAGCACCGCGCGGGTAAATGTCGGCATCAGCCCGATGCGCAATTCGCCGGTGACCTGGCCGGCGAGCGCGCGCGCTTGCTCGGCGGCATGTTCGAGCGTGCCGACCGCCTCGACGCAGCTTTTGTAGTAGCGCATTCCCGCCGGGGTGGCGGCAACGCCGCCGGCCGAACGTTCGAACAGTTGGACGCCGAGCGCGCGCTCAACCGCGGCGACGTGCTGTGAAATACCCGATTGGGTGGCGTTTTCCCGTTCCGCGGCGCGGGTGAAGGAGCCTTCTTCGCACACCGCAATGACGGCGCGAATCTGACGCAAGGGTATGTTTTGCATGACACTCACGACATTAGAAAACCTGATGCCCTAGGGCAGAATATATTATTTCGGTCGGGCGCGCTATCCGCTTAGCATCCTTATCGAAACAACGGGCGCGAATAACGCGCCGCGAGGGGAGGACGTCATGGGAGCGAATTTCGGCACCGTCGGTCTCGATTGGCAGCAGCGGGTCAACTGGGAGCGCCTGCGCGAATACCGTATCGAGCGCGCGCGCAAGATGATGAAGAAGCACGGCCTTGGCGCCATGCTCTGCATGTACGACGAGAACGTGCGCTACATCACCGGCACGCTGACACCGGGTTGGAACCGGCTCAAACCCGGTCTGCGCTACGCCATGCTATGCGGCGACGGACGACCAATTCTGTTCGAACAGGGCGATCTTGGATTTCAGATCGAGCGGCATTCACCGTGGATCCCGAAGGAAAACGTCCGCCACTCGTTCGCCTGGATCAAAGGCGCGGCCGGTCCGGCCTCGACGCAACAGGTGAACAAGTTCGCCGCCGCCGTCATCCAGGCGATGAAGGACAATGGCGTTGCCGGGCAGAAGCTCGGCGTCGACTTCGTCGACATCAACATGATTCAGGTTTTCAAGGAAAAGAACATCAACTGGGTCGACGGCATGACCCCGATGATGGAAGCGCGCGCGGTCAAAAGTCTCGACGAACAGGAATGCTTCCGCATCGTCGGCGCCATCGGCGACGCCACGCACTGGGAGTGCATGAAGTTCCTGCGCCCTGGCATCACCGAAAACCAGGTGACCGCGCATCTGATGAAGTATCTCTACGATATTCCCGGCATGGAAGACGTCGAGGACGTCATCGTGTCGTCCGGCCCGAACACCTGGCCGAACTGGCGCAACTTCTCCGACCGCATCATCCAGCCCGGCGACATCGTGTTCATGGATTTGGCCGCGCTCACCTGGAACGGCTACAAGTCCTGCTATTACCGCACCTACTGCGTCGGCAAGGAGCCTTCCAAGGAGCAGAAGGACACCTACGACACCGCATTCAAGTGGCTGTACGACTCGATCGGTGCGGTGAAGGCCGGTGCCACCACGCGCGACATCGCGCTCAAATGGCCGTCGGCGATGGAGACCTGGGGCTACGAGGACGAAGACCAGGCCGCCGCCAATCTGTGGGGCCACGGTCTCGGTCTCGCGCAATACGATCCGCCGGTGATTTCACGCATCTGGTCGCTCGATCACCCGGTCGAGATCCTGGAAGGCATGACCTTCGCGCTCGAGACCCAGCACGGAAAACGATTCCGCTACGGCGTTCGCATCGAGGAAATGCTGATCGTGCACAAGGACTCGATTGAGATCGTGTCGAACTTCCCGGTCAAGCAGATCACTGTCGTCGATCCGCTGCCGGGCTACGGCGATCACGTCAAATGATCCGATGACCACGTTCGTAATTCCGCTCGACGCCCCGGAGGCAGACTTCGCCGAATATGTCGGCCCCAAGGCGGCGAATCTGGCGGCGCTCGGGCGCGCGGGATTGCCGACGCCGGGTGGATTTTGCCTCACCGCCGCGGCCTATTGGCGGCAGCTGCACGCGCTCGGTCTTGCGAAGGATGTCGTCCGCTACAATGCCGGCACTCTGTCCGAGCAGCGCCGGCTCTCGGTAGCCATCCGCATCGCGCTTTATGAGCAGCCGATCGCGCCGGAAATTCTCACGCCGCTGCTCGCGGCCTGGCGCGTGCAGATGCTGCACCCGGGCGCGCTCGGCGTCGTGCGCTCCTCGGCGTTGATCGAAGACCGCAAGGGGGCGAACTTCGCCGGCCAGTTCGAAAGCTTTCTTGGTCTGAGCGATGAGGCGGAATTCCTCACCGCGGTGCGCGCCTGCTGGGCGGCACTGTGGACCTCGCATGCGCGCCGCTACATGGAAAATCATCAACTCAGCCCCGCCGACACGGCGATGGCGGTGCTCATTCAGCCGCTGGTGGCGGCGCGCGCATCGGGCGGCGGTCTGAGCGAGACCGCCGAAGGCCACATGCTGCTGAGCGCCACCTGGGGGCTCGGCTCGGCGATCGCGCAAGGCGAAGTGGTGCCGGACCGCATCCTGCTCGGCAAAAATGGATTCCTGCGCAAGATCGAGGCGGGCCGCAAAGGCCACCGCGACACCTGCGAGCATGGCGCCAGCGCCGCGCCGCAGCTGGTGCCCGACGATCTGGTCAGCGCGCCTTGTCTTGCGCCCGGCCAGGCCGTGGCGCTCGGGCGCATGTTGCGCAAGGCCGAACAGGTCATCGGCGGACCGGTCGAAATCGAATGGGCGATGGACGATGCGGGCTTCAAGCTGTTGCAGGCGCGGCCGTTGCACGTCGAGCCGGCGGTGGTGCCGGACGCGATCTGGCTCACGCATCCCGGCCTCAACGGACATCCGGCCGGCATCGGCTGGGGCGCCGGCCGCGCCGTGGTGGTGAATTGCGAATGCGAACTTTCGCGCGTTGCGCCCGGCGATATTCTGGTGACCAAGGTGGCGGGGCCGGCGCTCGTCCATGTGCTGCCGCGCGTTGCCGGCGTGGTGGCGGAACTCGGCGGCTCGACCTCGCATCTTGCCTCGCTCGCGCGCGAGCGCGGCATTCCGATGGTGCTCGGCGTGCTCGACGCGACGCGGCAAATTCCCGACGGGTCGCAATGCGCGGTTGACGGCGTTGCCGGCATCGTCCGGTGGCTGCGCTGATGCGCCCGCGAATTTTTGTCACCCAGCCGGTTGCGCCCGGCGCACTTAAAAGATTGCGCGCGCTCGGCGCCGTCACGATCAATCCGGATTCGAGCAAGATCATCGCCAAGTCGAAATTGATCGCGGGCGTTCGCAGGGCCGATATCCTGTTTTCGCTGCTGCACGACAAGATCGACCGCGCTGTGCTCGCGGCCAATCCGAAACTGCGCGCGATCTGCTCGATGTCGATCAACGCGGACTATATCGACGTGGCGGAAGCGACCCGGCGGGGAATTCCGGTCACGGTGGTGCCGCCGATCGTCGGCGAGGCCACGGCGGACATTCATTTCGGGCTGCTGATTGCGGTGGCGCGGCGCATCGTCGAAGGCGACCGCATGGTGCGCGCAAGCCGCTTTCCCGGTTCGCAGTCGAACCATCTTGCCGGCGCCGCGGTCTATGGCAAGACCATCGGCCTGGTCGGCGGCGGCGGGCGCATCGCCAACGCGACCGCGCGCCGCGCGCATGGTTTCGGCATGCGGGTGCTGTATTGGGGACCGCGCCGCAAGCCGGACGCGGAGCGCGACGTCGGAATGGAATATGTGCCGCTCGACCGGCTGCTCAAGGAATCCGATTTCGTCTCGCTGCATCCTCCGCTGAACGCGCAGACGCGCCACATGATCGGCGCGCGCGAATTCGCGCAGATGAAGCCGACGGCGTTCATCGTCAACACCGCGCGCGGCGCCATCATCGACGAGGCGGCGCTGATCCGCGCACTGGCAAAAAAACAGATCGCCGGCGCCGGGCTCGACGTGTTCGAGCATGAGCCGAAGGTCGCCGCGAAATTGCGCAAGATGAAGAATGTCGTGCTCACGCCGCATCTCGGTAGCGCGGTGATGGAAGTGCGCGAAACGATGGCGAACATCGTGGCCGACAACGTGCTCGCCATCGTCGAGGGCCGCACGCCGCCAAATTGCGTCAATCCGCAGGTGCTGAAGAAATAAAACTCGGCGTGGCCAGACTCTCATTTCCCTCTCCCCTTGCGGGAGAGGGAAGTGAGTCTGCCTCACTCCGCCGTCCAGCCGCCGTCGATCACCAGCGACGTGCCGGTCATCAATGCGGAGGCATCGGAGGCGAGGAACACGATTGCGCCGGTCAAGTCTTCGAGCTGTCCGAGGCGGCCGAGTTTGATCCGGGCGAGCACGTCCTTGCGGAATGCTTCGTTCTCGAAAAACGGCCGGGTCATCGGCGTCTCGATGAAAGTCGGCGCCAGCGTGTTGACGCGGATCTTGTGCGGGGCAAGTTCGATGGCCATCGCCTTGCTGAAGCCTTCCATCGCGTGCTTGCTCGCGCAGTAGACCGTGCGCCGGGCGCCGCCGACGTGACCCATCTGTGACGACATGTTGACGATGGAGCCAGGACGCTTGCCCTCGATCATCCGCCGGGCCGCCGCCTGCGCCACGAAATAGGCCGATCGCACGTTCAGGCCGAAAACGAAGTCGAAGTCTTCGGCCGTCACCTCGACGAACGGCGCAGGCCGGTTGGTGCCGGCATTGTTGACGAGAATGTCGAACGGCTCATGCGCCGCCAGAGCCGCGCGCACCGCATCGATATCGCGCACGTCGAGGGTGAGCGGCTCGGCCTTTTGCTTGCGGGCGCGAATGGCGTCGGCTGCTTCTTCGACTTCCTTCGCGGTGCGGGCGGCGAGCGTGACATGCGCGCCTGCGTCCGCCAGCGCGCTTGCCGCCGCCAAGCCGATCCCGCGCCCGGCGCCGGTCACCAGCGCGCGCTTGCCGTCGAGGCGGAAGGAGGGGGTGCGGGTGAGGTCGATGGTCATGAGGTTGATGTCTTGCCGCGTGCCACAGCCGGCTCCCTCCCCCCTTGTGGGGGAGGGTTGGGGAGGGGGGTGATGCGGTTGGCATCGAAAGCCCAATCCAAACCGACCCCCACCCCCGACCCCTCCCCACAAGGGGGAGGGGAGTCGCACCGAATTCGAAACTGACTTATCACTCCGCTGCCTGCGCGTAGGCGATGTTGCGGCCGCCATAGCGGCGCACGCGGATATTGGCCTGCTCGGCGTGGCCGGAGAAGCCTTCCAGGATGCACAGCCGCGAGCAATATTCGCCGATCATGGCGCTTGCCTCGTCGGTGAGCACTTTCTGATAGGTGCAGGTCTTGAGGAATTTTCCGACCCATAGCCCGCCGGTATAGCGCGCCGCCTTCTTGGTCGGTAGCGTGTGGTTGGTGCCGATCACCTTGTCGCCATAGGCCACGTTGGTGCGGGCCCCAAGAAACAGCGAGCCGTAATTGGTCATGTTATTGAGGAAATAATCCGGGTCGCGCGTCATCACCTGCACGTGCTCGGACGCGATGCGGTCGGCCTCGCGCGCCATCTCGTCGTAACTCTCGCAGACAATCACTTCGCCGTAATCCTTCCACGCCGCGGCGGCGGCGTCCGCCGTCGGCAGGATGGCCAGCAGGCGCTCGACTTCTTTCATGGTGTCGCGCGCGAGCTTCTCTGAATTCGTCAGCAGCACGGCAGGCGAAGTGGGCCCGTGCTCGGCCTGGCCCAATAAATCCGTGGCGCAGATTTCGCCATCTACGCTGTCGTCGGCGATGATCAGCGTTTCCGTCGGCCCGGCCAGCAGGTCGATGCCGATGCGGCCGAACAATTGCCGCTTGGCTTCGGCCACATAAGCATTGCCAGGGCCGACGATCATATCGACCGGCTTGATCGCATCGGTGCCGAGCGCCATCGCGGCCACCGCCTGCACGCCGCCGAGCACGTAGATTTCGTCGGCGCCGCCGAAATGCATGGCGGCGACGATGGCCGGATGCGGCCCGCCCTTGAACGGCGGCGCGCAGGCGATGATGCGTTGCACGCCGGCGACGCGCGCGGTGACGATCGACATGTGCGCGGAGGCGACCATCGGATAACGCCCGCCCGGCACATAGCAGCCGATGGAGTTGACCGGGATGTGGCGGTGGCCGAGCACGACGCCGGGCATCGTTTCCACTTCGAGGTCGTGCATCGTCTCTTTTTGCTTCTGCGCGAAGTAGCGCACCTGCGATTGCGCGAATTTGATGTCCTCAAGATCGCGCTTGGGCACCTGCGCGATGGCGCGCTCGATTTCGGAATCGTTCAGGCGGAAATTGGCGGGCGCCCAATTGTCGAATTTCTTCGACAGGTCGGCCACTGCCGCGTCCTTGCGCGCTTCGATGTCGGCGAGGATCGCCTCGACCGTCTCGCGCACCTTGGCGTCGGCGGCTTTGATGGCACTCGCGTCCATTCCGCGCTTGAGATGGCGGGGCATGGGGGTCCTCCTGTCATTAGCTATCGCCGTCATCCTGAGGTGGCGGCCGCAGGCCGCCCTCGAAGGATGATCGGCCGCCACCCTTCGAGGCTCGCGCTTCGCGCTCGCACCTCAGGGTGACGGCAAACAAGGTAGCAGCTTATCTTATTTAATGGCCTGCGGATTGATCGGCGAGCCGGTGCCGCCGGTGATGATGAGCGGCGGGCCGCAGAAAAAGAACTCGTAGACGCCGTCGTCGGCGCAATCCTCGGCCAGCTCCTTGAGATAGAAGATTTCGCCCATGCACAGGCCCATGGCCGGGATCACCACCCAGTGCCAGGGCTGATTGGCTTCCGTGGTCTCGTTCGGGCGCACTTCGACGCCCCAGGTGTCGGAGCAGATCGCCGCGATCTGCTTGTCCTGGCACCAATAACAGTTCTCGAACTTCACGCCCGGCGCATCGCCGCCGGCATAGCCGCCCCATTGTTTTTCCTTCAGGCAGCGCTCCATCTGCCCGGTGCGCACGATGACGAAGTCGCCGCGCCGGATTTCGACGTTCTGTTCCTTGGCGCATTTGTCGAGCTCGTCGTTGGAAATGCCTTCGCCGTCCTTGAGCCAGTCGACGCCGCGATAGCGCGCAATGTCGAGCAGCACGCCGCGCCCGACCATTTTGCTTTTGCTGTGCTCGATGCCGAGCACGCTCAAGCCGCGGGAATCGATCAGCTTGGCGTCGTGACCGTTGTAGGCGGTCTTTTCATAGAAAATATGTCCGAGCGCGTCCCAGTGCGTGGCGCCCTGCACACACAGGTTGAGCGTGTCGTCGGCGTAGCGAATCTTGTTCCAGTCCTGCTGCCCGGCGATGGCATCGGTGCCGGTCGCCAGCATCTGGTGGATCGGATTGAAACGTCCGCCGAACAATCCGTTCTGCGGGCCGTCACGGTCGAGCGGAATGCCGAGCGCGAACACCTTGCCGCTGCGGATCAGGCTTGAGGCATTGACGATGTCTTCGGGGGTGACGTGATTGAGCGTACCGATCTGGTCGTCCTTGCCCCAGCGCCCCCAGTTCTTGAGTTTCTCCGTCGCTTCGGCGATCGCCTTTTTGCCCACCGTGATGTTCATCGGCGTTTCCCCTTATTAATTACCATCGCATGGTTGTTTTTTAGCTGTGCGCGAAGGTAATATTGCGCCGGACCGCCGTCATCCAGCAAGCGAAATGGCTTTTGCGCCGCAGCGGCTTTGACAGGGTGCGCCGATTTTGCCCATGATCGCCGCAGACCGGCCGCCAAGGCTGGCGGTAGACAAAAAGGGGGAGACACACATGAAGCGCGGACATCTTGCCGCGGTGGCAGCGACGCTGGCCGTCGCAATTGGCGTCAGTTCGCCCACACAGGCGGGCGATATCATCGAAGAGTGGGCGAGCGTAAAGGTGCCGGCGGCTCTCGAACTCAAGCCGGTTACGGCGGATCCGAAGACCACCGCTCTGCTGCTGCTTGATTTCGTCAATCCGAATTGCACCAACCGGCCCCGTTGCATCGCGTCGTTGCCGGCGATGAAAAAACTTCTCACCGACGCGCGCGCCAAAGGCGTGGCGGTGGTCTACAGTCTCGGAGGCAAGGCGACGACGGCCGACATCATGAAGGATATCGCGCCTGTTGCGGGCGAGCCGTCGGTGCGGGCCAGCGTGGACAAGTTCGCCGGAACCGAATTGGAAAAAATCCTGAAGGACAAGGGTATCCAGAGCGTGATCGTCACTGGCACAGCCGCTCATGGCGCCGTCTTGTACACCGGGAGCGTTGCGGCGTTGAAAGGGATGAATGTCATCGTTCCGGTCGACGGCATGTCGTCGGAAGACCTGTACTATGAGCAGGCCTCCGCTTGGTTGCTTGCAAAGGGCACCGGCGGAATCGGGCCGAAAGTGACGTTGACCCGCAGCACGATGATCAAATTCTGACGCGGTTAGACGCGCCCGAGCGCCCGTAAAATCTTGTCGGGCGTGAACGGCATATCGGTGAGCGGTTTGGCGCCCAGAGGGCGCAGCGCGTCGTTGATGGCGTTCATGACCGCGCCCGGCGCGCCGGCGGTGCCGGCTTCGCCCGCGCCCTTGGCGCCGAGTTCGGATTCGGCAGTGGGCGAGACCTGGTGGGCGACCTCGATGTCGGGAAGTTCCGCCGCCATCGGCACCAGATAGTCGGCCATGTTGCCGTTGAGCATCTGCCCACGCTCGTCATACAGGCATTGCTCGAACAAGGCGCCGCCGATCCCCTGCACCACGCCGCCGCGCACTTGTTCGTCTACAAGTTGCGGATTGATGATGGTGCCGCAATCTTCCACGCACCAGTGTTTCAGCAGCTTGACGAATCCGGTGTCGGTATCGACTTCGAGGTAGCTCGCCTGGGCGCCATTGGTGAAGGCAAAACCGAATTCACGCGGAACATAATGCCGCGTTGCGATCATCTCGGCCTGGAAGCCGGGAGGCAGCGTGTCGGGACGGAAGTAGGCGATACGCGCGACTTCGTCGAGCCCGATGCGCTCGTTGCCGGTCGCTTTGTCCACGACGATGCCGTTGCGAATATCAAGCGCTTCCGGCTTCGCCTGCAAAATGCTCGCCGCTATCGCGAGCACATTGCCGCGCAGGGCCTTGCCCGCCTGCCAGGTGGCTTCGCCGCCGATGCCGGTGCCGCGCGAGGCCCACGTGCCGCCGCCATAGGGGGTGTTGTCGGTGTCGCCCATGATGACGCGAACGCGCTCGATCGGCACGCCGAAAGCGGAGGCGGCGACCTGCGCCATGACGGATTCGGCGCCTTGGCCCTGTTCGGTAACGCTGGTGTGCACCGAGATATTGCCTTGGGCGTCGAGTTTTACCGTGGCGCCGTCCTGCGAGGATATGCGCGCGCCGCCGACGCCGTAGAACGCCGCCGACGGATTGGTGATCTCGACGAAGCTGGTGAACCCGATGCCGCGATAGATCCCCTGCTTGCGCAATCGCTCCTGCTCGGCGCGCAGCGAGTCGTATTTCATCATCTTGGTCAGCTGGTCGAGCGTGGCGTGGTGCGACAGCCGCTCGAACTTGATGCCGGACGGCGCGGATGAGGGATGCGCATCGTCGGGAATGAGATTGCGCCGCCGGATTTCGACCGGGTCCATGCCGATCTTCGCCGCCGCCAGGTCGACAAGACCTTCGGTCACCGCGACCGCGATCGGGTGGCCGACCGCGCGGTACTGGCACATCACGTTCTTATTCAGGAACACCACGCGGCATTTGGCGCGGTAGTTGCGGCAGGTATAGGACGCCGCGCTCAGATTAACGACCTGGTTGGCCTCGATGCCGCTGGTGCGCGGATAGACCGAATAGGGGCCGATGCCGGTGAGGTCGTCGATCTCCCAGGCGGTAATGGTGCCGTCTTTCTTGACGCCGATCCTGGCCTTGACGCGGTGGTCGCGCGCGTGGATGTCGGTGACGAAGCTTTCGATGCGGTCGGCGACGAACTTGACCGGGCGGTTCAACATTTTGGAAAGGGCGACGACCGCCATCTCGTCGGCGTAGATATGGACCTTGATGCCGAAGGAGCCGCCGACGTCCTTGGTGATGACGCGCACCTGCTGCTCCGCGAGCCCGAGATGCTTGGCGAACAGGTTCTGCGACATGTGCGGCGCCTGGGTGCCGTGATAGACGGTCAGGCGCTGCTCGCCGGGATTCCAGTCGGCTATGATGGCGCGCGGCTCGTTGGTGACGCCGGTATGGCGGCCGAACACGAACGTCGTTTCGACGATCTCGTCCGCATCGGCAAAGCCCTTGTTGACGTCGCCCGCCTCATGGCTGCGCGCGAAAGTGAGATTGTCGCCAAGCTCGGGATGGATCACCGGCGTCTGCGCGTCGAGCGCGGTTTCCATGTCGGTGACCGCCGGAAGCTCCTCATAATGGATATCGACCAGTCCAACCGCGTCTTCGGCCTGCGCGCGCGTCTTTGCGACCACAGCGCAGACCGCCTCGCCTTGCCAGCACGCGCGATCGAGCGGGAGCGCGTGCTGCGGCGCCGACTTGATGCCCTTGAGGTGCGTGAGCACGCCGACCCAAGGCGTGATCACTTTCGAGAGCTCGGCGCCGGTGACGACCGCGACCACGCCCGGCGACTTCTTCGCCAGTGCGGTCTCGATTTTCCCGATGCGCGCATGGGCGTAAGGGGAGCGCGCATAGGCGACGTGCACCATACGCGGCAGCACGGTGTCGCTGACATATTGCCCGCGGCCTTGCGTGAGCCGCGCCAGATTGGGACGCGGCACCGAGCGGCCGATGTAGGAATTCGGGCGGTCGAGGGCGGTGAGGATCGGCGGGAAATCTTCGACGATTTTCATTTCTGTCCTCCCGCGATCTTCTTTACCTCCCCCTGGAGGGGGGAGGTCGCCGGACGAAGGCCGGCGGGTGGGGGTGATCTTCGTGCTTTGTCATTCACCCCACCCCGGCCGCTTCGCAGCCGACCCTCCCCCTTCAGGGGAGGGTGAACGGAGTGCGTGGACGGGTAGTGCATCATCACTTTTCTCCCGCGCGCGCCTGCGCGACCGCTTCCACCGCATCGACGATGGCGTGATAGCCGGTGCAGCGGCAATAGTTGCCGGACAAATGCTCGCGGATCGCCTCGCGGCTCGGCACGTTGCCGCTGTCTTTCGCGCGCGTCAGCAGTTCCTGCGCGGTGAGCAGCATGCCCGGCGTGCAGAAGCCGCATTGCAGCGCGTTGCGGCGGCGGAATGCGTCCTGCAGGTCGGCGATTTCGCCGGTATCGGAAACGCCTTCGATCGTTTCGACGCGCGTGCCGGCGCATTGCACCGCGAGCACCAGGCAGCCGCGCGTGATAACGCCGTCGATGCGGACCGTGCAGGTTCCGCATACGCCGTGTTCGCAGCCGAGCCGCGTCCCGGTGAGCCCAAGGTTATCGCGCAGAAAATCGGCGATCGTCACCCGGGCCGCGACCGTTTCCGAAATCTCCTGCCCGTTGACGGTCAGGGTGATGTCGTGAATTTGCCCGCTCATGGACGCGGCTCCGCGAGTTGTTTGGCGATCCGTCGCAGCAACACGCCGGCGAGATGCAGTTTGACCTCGCCGCTCGCCTGCAGGTCGCCGGGCGGATCGATATCCTGCGCGAGCGCCGCGACGGCATCGTCGATGGCGTCGGCGGCAATGGCGGTTTCGGCGTTGCGCGCGCGCGTGGGTGCGGTGCCGACGCCAAAATAGACAAGACGCACATCGCTCAAACGTTTGCCGGTTGCGCGCGCGGAGGCGGCGAGCCCGACAATGGCGTAGTCGCCGTGCCGGCGCGCAAGCTCCGAAAAGCCGACGCGCGTCTGCCCCGTTGCCGCTGGCACGCGGATGCCGGCAAGAATCTCCTGCGGGCCGAGCGCCGTTTCGAACATTCCCTTGAAGAAGTCAGCGGCCTTGACCGAGCGTTTGCCCTGCGGCCCCGCGATGTCGGCTTCTCCGTCGAGCGCGACCAAACAGGCCGGCAGTTCGGCGGCCGGGTCGGCGTAGGCGAGCGAGCCGCCGATGGTGCCGCGATTGCGGATCGCGGGATGGGCGATGTGCGGCATCGCCAGCGCGATCAGCGGCGCATGCCGGGCAATATCGGGTGAACGTTCCGCCTGCGCATGGCGCACCAGCGCGCCGATTTCGACCTGATCGTTGCGCGCCGCGATGACATTGAGTCCGGCGATGCCGTTGATATCAATGAGGATCGACGGGTTCGACAGCCGCATATTGAGGCTGGCCATCAGGCTCTGGCCGCCGGCGAGCAGCTTTGCGTCGTCGTCGTGCTGGCCCAGGAGCTCGACCGCATGATCGAGCGAGCGGGCTTTTGCATAGGCAAACGCTGCTGGTTTCAACCCATTTCCCTCCCCAGTGGACGGCCGCCGTTGTTACGGTCTTGGTTCGGTCCCGGTCAGGCGGCAATACGGCCGCCCGACCGGTGTCGGAAGTCTACTGAAGGATAGCACTGGACCGCCATAGGCAGCTTGCGCCCAGTCTCAGTCCGGCAACCCCTTGCCTTTTGTCTCCATCGCCCATGGCAGGATCGCGATGCCGATGAGGAAGACGAGACCCGTTAGCGCCACCGGCGTGCCGAGCGTACCCGCCATTGCAATCGCCCAGGCCAGGACGAAGTTGACGCCGGCCCCGATGAAGCGCCCAAACGAAATCGCCCAGCAGAATGCCGTGGCGCGGATCGTCGTCGGATACTGCTCCGGGATCCAGATACTGTAGATCGCGAAGTTGCCGCCGAAGAATCCGACGAATGCCATGGCGATGATGAACGGCCAGAGCGCGTCCTGCCGGTAGAAGAACCAGCCGAACGCGAGCAGCACCGATAAACCCATGCCGATGAAGTAAAGCACCGTCGTCCAGCGGCGGCCGATCCGTTCCGCAAAAAACGGCAGCGCGAGACAGCCGATGATCGTCATTCCGGAAAACAGCATGGCGGCACGCGAGACGAGCTGTGGGACTTCGGGGCCCTGAAATCCCGCCTTGACGGCGAGCTGCGTCACCGCGGTGGGAGCGTAGACGGCCCCCGCCCACAGCCCGATGATGGAGCACGTCAGCAGCGTCGTGAGGATCAGCGTTCGTTGGCGGAATTGGGCGCTGAATATTTCCCTGAGCGGTCGTCCGCGCTTGGCCTCGGTTTCCTTGCGCTCCCATTTCGGAGGCTCCTTGACCATCAGCCGCACGGCAAGCGCGAGCACGACGGGCGCGAGGCCGCAGAGGAACATGGCGCGCCAGCCGAGATAGGCGCCGACTGTGAAGTTGAGCACCGATGCAATGAAGAAGCCGACATAATAGCCGGTCTGCAGATAGCCCCCGGCTTTGGCGCGCCGGTCTTCCGGCCAAATCTCGGCAATGAAGGTTCCCGCAAGCGCCCATTCGCCGCCGCCGCCGATGCCGGCGAGCAGCCGGCAAGCGCCGAGCTGGTAGATGTCGGTCACGAACGCCGCTAGGCCCGTGAACACCGAATACACGACGATGGTCAACGCCAGCGTGCGCGCGCGGCCCCACTTGTCGCCGAGCGGCCCCCACAGGAATGCGAGGCCCCATCCGATCAAGAACAGGGCGAACATGATCGAGCCAACGAAACCGATATTCGCCGGCGTCGCCTCCATGCCGATTTTGTTGAAAAAGTCCGGCAGTTGCACGAGATGATATTCGCTGATTCAGTCGCTGCGAGAGGCAGGACTGAAGATCATGATGGGACATCGGCCAGTTGACCAGGTTGCTCTGTTCTACGAGTTCTCGATCGAGACGCACGTT
>CAMAWF010000001.1 GCA_945861895.1 Rhizobium sp. Q54 | reverse complement strand
ACCGCCCAGAACCTCCGGAAACTGGCGAAACTGATACCGATACCGAACCTGAAACCAGCCTGACAGTACATCGGGCCGCCGATCTAGCGCGCCGTCAACCTCGCGACGCGATCCGCCTCGATTTATTGCCGGACTTTTTCAACAAAATCCCCCAAGAGCGGACGTAGCCTGCGCGTTTATGAGTACACGCCCTAGCCAGCCCCGCAGCCGATGATTTTCGCCAAGGAGGAGCCGCACGATGACCATCACCATTACTGCCTTTGAGCGGTCACCCGATGGCGGCAGGGGACTGGCGCGTGATACGCGCGTTCGCTGGGCGCTGGAAGAAGTGGGCCAACCTTACAAGGTTCGTCTTGTTTCGTTCAGGGCGATGAAGGAACCCGCACATCTGGCGCTTCATCCTTTCGGGCAGATTCCGACTTACGAAGAAGGCGATCTCGGCTTGTTCGAGACGGGGGCGATCGTGTTCCATATCGCGGAGCGCCATGCGGGCCTGTTGCCTGAAGATGCCAATGCCCGGACGCGCGCGATCACATGGATGTTTGCCGCGCTCAACACGGTGGAGCCGCCGATCCTTGAACTCGCAACCGCCAGGCTTCTGGAGGGCGATAAGCCCTGGAGTAAGGAGCGCCTGCCTCTGGTCGAGGATCGCGTCCGCGACCGGTTGAAGCAACTTTCCGCTCGCCTTGGCAGTGCCGACTGGCTCGATGGTCCGTTCAGCGCGGGCGACCTGATGATGGTGTCGGTGCTGCTTAGGTTGAAATCATCGGGCATTCTGAACGAATATCCGAACCTTGCCGCCTATGTCGCCCGCGGCGAAGCGCGGCCCGCCTACAAGCGGGCTTTCGACGCTCAATTGGCGGTTTACACCGGCAAGCCACCGACCGGCTGATTGAGGTCCGTCTTGGGCTCGAAGTCGTCATCCGAGTTTTTCGTTCAGTTTATGGGTCCTGACTCTAGTTTAGTTTGAGCAATTGAAGAAACGAAAATTACGGGACAACCGCGGTCGCTTCGATTTCCAGCAGCGCGCCCGGCTCGACCAGGCGCGTCACCGCCACCAGCGTCATCGCGGGGAAATTATCGCCCATGATTTCGCGATAGACGGGTCCCAGTTCGGCGCGGGCGGCGAGATATTCATCCATGTCGCGGACATACCATGTCATGCGAACGACATGCTCCGGCCGCGCGCCGCCCTCTGCCAGCACCGCGGCGATATTCTTGAGCGCCTGGCGCGCCTGCGCGGTGAACCCTTGCGGAAAACGTTCGTACTCATCCCAGCCGATCATCCCGCCGACAAAGACCATGTCGCCGCGCGCGCGGATGCCGTTGGCGTAGCCTTTCGGCCGCGGCCAGCCTGCCGGCTGCAGGACATTGTGAGCGGCGGTGCGTTCGGGAAATTTGCGAATCTGATTTTCTGACATTTTTTCCTTTCTCAGGATGCTTTCTTGCGCGCCGCATTCTCGGCGGCGATACGGCGCAACTCGAAGCGTTGCAGCTTGCCGGTTTGTGTGCGCGGGAGCGACGTGACGAATTCCACCGCGCGCGGATATTTGTAGGGCGCGATCGCCTCTTTGACGTGCTCCTGCAATGCGCGCGCGGTCGCCGCATCATCGGCATGGCCGGGGCGCAGCACGACATAGGCCTTCACGATATGGCCGCGCTCCTCGTCGGGCGCCGCCACCACGCCGCATTCGGCGACCGCGGGATGGGTGAGCAGCGCGATCTCGACTTCGGGCCCGGCGATGTTGTAGCCGGAGGAAATAATCATGTCGTCGGAGCGCGCCTGATACCAAAAGTAACGTTCCTTATCCATCATGTAGGTGTCGCCGGTCACGTTCCATCCGCTTTGCACGTAGACGGATTGCCGCGTGTCGGCGAGATAGCGGCAGCCGGTCGGGCCGCGCACGGCAAGCCGGCCGGGTATCCCTGCCGGCATTTCGCGCCCTTCGTCGTCGATCACCATCGCCTCGTAACCGGGCACGGCCATTCCGGTCGCGCCGGCGCGGATTTTCTGATCGGGCGAGCCGATGAAGATGTGCAGCATTTCGGTCGAACCGATGCCGTCCATGATCTTGATGCCGGTGGCCGCCAGCCAGGCGTCGAAGGTCGCCTTCGGCAGCGCTTCGCCCGCGGACACGCATTTGCGCAGCGTGGAAATATTGTGGTCGAGTAATTTTCCCAGCATCGCGCGGTAGGCGGTTGGCGCGGTGAAGCAGATGGTCGCGCCGAACTTGGCGATGGCCGGAAGCAGTTCGTCGGGCGGCGCCTTTTCCAGCTGGATCGTCGCTGCGCCGATACGCAACGGGAACAGCACGTGCCCGCCGAAACCGAAGGTGAAGGCGAGCGGCGCCGAGCCGATGAAGCGGTCGTTCTCGCCGGCTTGCAGCACGTAGCGGCCATAGCTGTCGCAGGTGGCCAGAATGTCGCGATGGAAATGCATAGTGCCCTTCGGCTCGCCGGTGGTGCCGGAGGTGAACCCGATCAGGCAGACGTCGTCCGCGGCGGTGTCGCAGGCTGAAAATTTCTCATAGCCCGGCTTGCGCATCAGCGCCTCGAGACCGTCGGCTGCGTCATTGCCCCAATACAGGATGCGGGCAAGGCCGCTGGCTTGCGCCTTGGCCTTTTCCATTTCGTCGGCCAGACGCGCGTCGCACAGCGCAAATTTTATTTTTGCCTTGCCGATGGCGTAAGTGAGTTCCTTGGCGCGCAACAGCGGCATGGTCGCGACGATGATGCCACCGGCCTTGATGACCGCGAGACAGGCTGCGACCATGACGGGACTGTTGGGTGCGCGCAATAACACGCGATTTCCCGGCACCATGCCGAGATCGCGCACCAGCACATTGGCGATGCGATTCACGCGCTCGGCAAGCTGCGCATATGTCCAGTTTTCCGCCGGAGAGATGACGCATGGGCGCTCGCCGCGGCCTTTGCCAAGCCAGCTGTCGAGCAGCGCGCTGACGCAATTGAGCCGGTCGGGATATTTCAGTTCCGGCAAATTATAAATGAATTCCGGCCACTGCGCCGCGGGCGGCAGATTATCTCGCGCGAAGGTGTCGATGTGCGCGGACTCGATCATCGTCGCCGCTCCCGCTCCCGGCTCATTCCGCCGCCAGCGCCGATTTCGGCGGCCTGCGTTTGAGCGCCTCACGCGCGATCACGATCTTCTGCACTTCGGTGGCGCCCTCGTAGATGCGTAGCGCGCGAATTTCGCGGTAAAGCTCCTCGACCTTCACGCCTTTGGTGACGCCAAGGCCGCCGTGCAGTTGCACGGCGCGGTCGATGACGCGCTGGGCGGCTTCGGTGGCGTACATCTTGGCCATGGCGGCCTCGCGGGTGACGCGCGCCGCGCCTTTGTCCTTGGTCCAGGCCGCGCGATAAACCAGCAGCGCCGCGGCGTCGATCTCGGTAGCGCTCTCCGCGATAGCCGCTTGCGTGAGCTGCAAATCGGCAAGCGGCGCGCCGAACAGCTTGCGCGATGACGCATGGTTGAGCATTTCGTGCAAGGCGCGGCGCGCAAATCCAAGCGCGGCAGCGCCGACGGTGGAGCGGAAGATATCCAGCGTCGCCATCGCCACCTTGAAGCCATCGCCGGGCGCGCCCAGCCGGTTGGCGACCGGCACGCGCACGCCGGCAAAATCGAGCGTCGCGAGCGGGTGCGGCGCGATCACTTCGATGCGCCCGGTCACGGTGAGCCCCGCGCTCTGCGCGTCGACGACATAGGCGGAGAGGCCCTTGGCCCCTGGCGCCTCGCCGCTGCGGGCAAACACCACGTAAAAATCCGCAATGCCGCCGTTGGAGATCCAGGTCTTGCCGCCGTCGAGCCTTACATGCCCATTGCCGTCCGGCTTTGCGGTCATCGCCAGCGCCGCGACATCGGAGCCCGCCTCCGCTTCGGAGAGTGCGAAGGCGGCGATGAATTTTCCCGCGCGCACCGGCGGCAGATAGCGCTGTTTGAGATCGTCCGAGCCGAACAAGGAAATCGCGCCGCTGCCGAGGCCCTGCATGGCGAACGAAAAATCCGCAAGCCCGTCGCGAAAGCCCAAAATCTCGCGCGCCAGGCAAAGCGTGCGCACATCGAGCGTATCGTGCAGGCCGCCATAGGCGCGCGGCACGGCCGCATCGAGAAACCCAGCTTCGCCCAGCGCCTTGACCCGCGCGCGGCAGGCGGCATCGACGTCGCCGTGCGGCAGCTTCGGCAAGGTGGCGTCGGCCCAGCGGACGAGCTTTTCCGCGAAGCGCCGCTGCGCGTCGTCGAAGAACGGCCAGTCGAGCGTTTCGGTCAGCATGTCAGTTGCCCTCGAACACCGGCTTTTGCTTCGCCGCGAAGGCGCGATAGGCGCGGGCGAAATCCTGGGTCTTCATGCAAAGCGCCTGCGCCACCGCTTCGGCCTCGATCGCCTGTTCGACCGACATGGCCCATTCCATTTCCAGCATGCGCTTGGTCATGGCGTTGGCGAAAGTTGGTCCGGCCGCAAGTTCGCCCGCGAGCGCGGTTGCCTCGGCCAATACTTTTTCCGGCGCGGCGAGCCGGTTGAAAAATCCCCAGCGTTCGGCGTCTTCGCCACCGAGGGTGCGGCCGGTAAACAGCAATTCCGCGGCGCGTCCTTGGCCGACGATGCGCGGCAAAATCGCGCAAGCGCCCATGTCGCAGCCGGCAAGGCCGACGCGGTTGAACAGGAACGCCACCTTGGCGCCGGCCGTTCCGATGCGGATGTCGGATGCCATCGCGAGGATCGCTCCGGCGCCGGCACAGACGCCATCGACGGCGGCGACGATCGGCTGCGGCGCGGTGCGCATGGCTTTGACAACTTCGCCGGTCATATGGGTGAATTCCAGCAGGCCAAGGGTGTCTTTTTCTTCCACCAGCGGTTTGATGATTTCGAACACGTCGCCGCCCGAGCAGAAATTCCCGCCCGCCCCGGTGAGCACGAACGTCTTTACCGTCTTGTCCCTGGCGGCGGCGCGAAAAATGCCACCGATCTCGGCGTAGCTTTCGAACGTCAGCGGATTTTTGCGCTCCGGCCGGTTGAGCGTGAGCGTTGCGACCTTGCCCGCGATGTCCAGGCGGACGTGGCGCGCCTGGTAATCCGCAAGCGGCAGCGTGACGGGATTGGCGGCGGTCATTTTGATTCTCCCGCGGCGGCGACCTTGCGTGCGGAGGCCTTGGCGCGCGCCAACAGCTGCATCAAGGATTCGATTTCGCCGGGCTTGAGGCCCGCAAACATCTCGGCGATCCAGCCTTCATGCGTGCGCGCCATGGCGCGGAACGCGCGCCGGCCCTCGGCGGTGAGGCTGACGAGTTGCGCGCGGCGGTCGGTCGGCGACGGGCGGCGCTCAAGCAGGCCTTGCGTCACCAGGCGTTCCGCCAGCCCGGTGACGTTGCCGTTCGACACCATCATGCGCTGCGAGAGTTCGCCGAGATTCATTCCCGCGGGCGCCTTGTCGAGCTGCGCCATCAGGTCGAAGCGCGGCAGCGTGGAATCGAATTGCTCGCGCAAGCGGCGGCGAATTTCGCCTTCGATCAGCGTCGTGCAGGTGAACAAACGCAGCCACAGGCGCAATTCGGCCTCGTGATCGGCCGGGCGCTCGCTGACTTTGGTTTCCGCATCGAGCGGCATGGCGGCGGTGTCGTCCATGTCAGATTTCCCCGCCGGCGATGGTGAGCGTCGTGCCGGTGACGGCGGCGGCGTCGGGCGAGCAGAGATAAAGCACCGCGGCGGCGACCTCCTCCGGCCGGATCAGGCGGCCGACGGGCGAACCCTTTGTGAACTCGGCCAGGGTCTGTTCGCGCGTGCGGCCGGTTTTTTTCGCGATGCCGTCGATGCTCGCGCGCATCAGATCTGTGTCGGTATAGCCGGGACACACCGCGTTGACGGTGACACCGCTTGCGGCGGTCTCGATCGCCAGCGCGCGCACCAGCCCGACGACGGCATGCTTTGCCGCGCAATAGGCCGACACATAGGCATAGCCATTAAGCCCGGCGGTGGAGGCGATGGCGACGATGCGCCCGTAACCGCGCTTGGACATTTCGCCGAGCACAGCGTGAGCGCCATGCACGACGCTCATCAGGTTAAGATCGAACATGCGTTGAAAATGTTCGGGCGTCGTCTTGGCGAACGGCGCACTTTCGGCGCCGCCGGCATTGGCGATCAAGATATCGAACGGTCCGCGTTCTGCCGCCGCGCGCTCGATCCCGTCGCCGAGCGCGCGCGCATCGGTAACATCGGCGATAAAATAGCTGGCCGCGTGGCCCTGACCGACCGCATCCGCAAGCGGCTGCTGCTTGCGGCCGGCAATGGTGACGCTGGCGCCGGCGTTCGCAAGCGCCGCGGCGATCGCGCGGCCGATGCCGCGTCCGCCGCCGGTGACCAGCGCATGCCGTCCTTTGAGTGCCGCCATGAAAGTCTCTATCTTTCTTTGCGCGACCACGGCCAGTGCAAATACTTTAAGCTTAAAATTTATAGGTCTCAAGGGTTGCCCGGGATATATTTTAAGCTTAAAGTAATTGCCTGACGCGGCTGGCCCTGATTCAATGGCAGCATCCGGGCCCGTGCAGGCAGAGGCGCGCATGAAGGTTCACGTCATCGGCGGCGGCTCGGCCGGGCTCTACTTCTCGATTTTGATGAAGAAGGCTTGGCCGGCGACCCAGATCGCGGTGTTCGAGCGCAACCGGCCGGACGACACCTTCGGCTTTGGCGTTGTATTTTCCGATCAGACGATGGAGACCTTCGAGAGCTACGACCGCGAAAGCTATCGCGCCATCACCGACAATTTCGCCTATTGGGACGACATCGAAATCCATTTCAAAGGCGCCGTGCATCGCATCGGCGGCAACGGTTTCTGCGGCTGCGCGCGCACGACGCTGCTGCGGCTGCTGGCCGAGCGGGCGCGCGCGCTTGGGGTGGAACTGAAGTACCAGTGCGACATCTCAGACATCGACGCGGCCAGCGCCGAGGCCGACCTCGTGGTTGCCGCCGACGGAATCAATTCGCGCGTGCGGGAGAAATTCACCGCGACGTTCGAGCCGGAGATCGATCTGCGGCCGAACAAATTCTGCTGGATGGGTTCGACGCGACCGCTCGATACCTTCACGTTTTTCTTTCGCGAGACCGAACACGGCATTTTCATCGTTCACTGCTATCAATATGAGCCCGGGCGCTCGACCTGGATTTTCGAAACCGATCCCGAAACCTTCGCCCGCGCCGGCCTCGACAAATTCGATGAAGCCGCATCGGCGAAGTTTTTCGAAAATCTGTTTGCCGCGGAGCTGGCAGGCCACAAGCTCATCACCAATCGTTCGATGTGGCGCAATTTTCCGACCATACGCTGCAAACGCTGGACGGCGGGAAATGTGGTTCTGGTGGGCGACGCCAAGGCGACGGCGCATTTTTCCATCGGCTCAGGCACCAAGCTGGCGATGGAGGATGCCATCGCGCTCTACGAGGCGCTGCGCGCGACCGACGGGCGCGCTGTGACGGGCGCGCTCGCGCATTATGAATCGAACCGGCGTGAGGAAGTCGAAAAGACCCAGCACTCCGGCGACGTGTCGCTGGTCTGGTTCGAGCACGTCAAGCGTTTCTGGCACATGGAGCCGACGCGCTTTGCGTTCGGGCTGATGACGCGCTCGAAGGCGATCACCTATGACAACCTCGCCTTGCGCGCGCCGGAATTCGTCGCCGAGGTCGATCGCGTCGTCGCCAAGGAGACCAAAGCGAAAGGCTTCGACATCGATACCGCCGATCCGCAAGCGCCGATGTTTCAGCCGTTCCGTTTGCGCGGCATGACGGTTAAAAACCGCGTCGTCGTCTCGCCGATGTGCCAATACTCGGCCAAGGACGGCCTGCCGAACGACTGGCACATGGTGCATTACGGCGCGCGCGCCGTCGGCGGCGCCGGGCTTATTTTTACGGAAATGACCGATGTGTCCGCGCAGGCGCGCATTTCGCTTGGCTGCGCCGGCATGTACAGCGACGCGCACAAGGCGGCATGGAAGCGCATCGCCGATTTCGTGCACGCCAATTCCGCCGCCAAATTCTGCCTTCAGCTCGGCCATGCCGGCCGCAAGGGCGCCACCAAACTGATGTGGGAGGGCATCGACGAGCCGCTGGAGCACGGCGCCTGGCCGATCATGTCGGCGTCGGCGATACCTTATTTTCCACACAGCCAAGTGCCGCGGGCGATGACGCGCGCCGACATGGACGCGACGGTCGCCGATTTCGCGCAGGCCGCCAAGCGCGGCGCGCGTGCGGGTTTCGACATGCTGGAGCTGCATGCCGCGCACGGCTATCTGCTGGCGTCGTTCATCTCGCCGCTCACCAACACGCGCACGGACGAATACGGCGGTTCGCTGGAAAACCGCCTGCGCTTTCCGCTCGAAGTGTTCCGCGCCATGCGCGCCGTCTGGCCGGATGACAAGCCGATGTCGGTGCGTATTTCGGCGACCGATTGGGCCGACGGCGGCGTCACTGGCGAAGAATCGGTCGCCATCGCGCGCATGTTCGCGCAGGCCGGCTGCGATCTCATCGACGTTTCGACCGGGCAGACGGTGGCGGATTCCGAGCCGGTCTACGGCCGCATGTTCCAGACGCCGTTCTCCGATCAGATTCGCAACGAGGGCGGCCTCGCCACCATGTGCGTCGGCGCCATCACCACCGCCGACCAGATCAACACCATCGTCGCCGCCGGCCGCGCCGATCTGGTGGCGCTCGCCCGGCCGCATCTCATCGAGCCGTCGTTCGCGATGAAGGCGGCCGGCTGGTATGGCGCGAGCGATATGCATTGCCCGCCGCAATATCTCGCCGGCAAGGAGCAGTTGTTCCGCAACAGCCAGCGCGAGCGCGAAGAGCTCACGGAATTGCGCCGCAAGGCCAGGCCGAAGGCGCATGCCGACAGCTGGAAGCAGGCGGCCGAATAGCCTGCCGGCCTCGACATGCGGTGAATCTCCCGGAAATTATGCTTAAGATGTCCGCGGCCGGGCTGTTTCAGGCCGGGCCGTTTACGTTGACGCGAAAAAGGATCGTTGCGTGCCGCACGGTATCGTATCTGGGTCGTTGCATTCGTGGTTGAATGGTTCGCGATTGGCGGCCGATAACGATGCGCGTAACGGTTCGCCGTCCGCGGCGAACGGGGGGAGTGGATATCCGATGCAACAGCTCATGGCAGGCGTCACCAAAGCCGGCACCGGGATTGACGGCATTGTCTGGAATATTCTCGGGCAGACTTACGTCCCCAAGCATCTTTCGGAATCGTCCTTCTCCTGGCATGCGACGTTTCCGCCCGGCACCTTCGTGCCGCCGCATATCCATCCGACCCAGGATGAGTTCATTTACATGCTCGAAGGCCGGCTCGATCTCGTGCTCGACGGCCGCGATTTCATGGCGACCTCCGGCGATCTCATCCGGCTGCCGATGAGCATTCCGCACGGCATCTTCAACAAGTCCGAGCAGCCGGTGAAGTGCATGTTCTGGGTGTCGCCGACGCGCAGGCTCTACGATCTGTTCTGGGCGATCCACAGCATGAAGGAACAGAATCCGCCCGATGTCGTGGCGCTTTCGGCCAAGCACGAAGTGGTGTTCCTGCCGCCGCCGGGCTGACGCGCGATCACGCCGCTTTTCCGGCCGTCTTGTTGACCTGCGCCTGCGCGAATCCCGCGCTCGAAGCATAGCCGCGCACGATCGCCTTGCGCTGCTCGAACGACAGCACCTCGTCGATATTGTCAAATCCATCCGGCGCGCGTTCCTCGACCGCGTCGATCACGCCTTCCGGGCCGCCTTTGCGATTCATCCGCACGATCTGCGCGGTCATCGGCAGCCGCTCCTGCTCGTAGGCCCACAGCGCGTGATAGGCGTGCTCGCCGTCGCGCAGCCGGTCCGCCAATGCGCGCGCGTCGAGGATGGCCTGCGAGGCGCCGTTCGAGCCGACCGGATACATCGGATGCGCGGCATCGCCGAGCAGCGTGACGCGGCCATGCGACCAGCGCGGCAGCGGGTCGCGGTCGCACATCGGATATTCCCAGAACTCCGGCGTCGATTCGATCAACGCCTTGGCGTCCACATAGGGAATGCGGAAGCGCTGGGTGTGCGGCATCAAATCCTCGAATCGTCCGGGGCGCGACCAGTCCTCCTTGCGCGGCGGCGTGCCGCCCTCGCCGATTTTCACCAGCACCGCCCAATTGGTCAGCGGGCGATCTTCGTGCGCGCCTTCGCCGATCGGATAGACCACGAGCTTCGCCGCCATGCCGCCGGCAATCACCATCGAGCGGCCGGTGAGGAATTTCGGCCAGTCGATGGCGCCGCGCCACAGCATCGAACCGTTCCAGCGCGCCGAACCTTCGTTCGGATACAGCGTTTCGCGCACCAGCGAATGAATGCCGTCGGCGCCGATCAGCACGTCGCCGCGCGCAGTGGCGCGGTGCGATCCGTTGCGGTCGAAGAAATAGGCGGTGACGCCGCTCTCGTCCTGGGCG
The DNA here is from genome assembly GCA_945861895.1 of Rhizobium sp. Q54. Taxonomy (GTDB): domain Bacteria; phylum Pseudomonadota; class Alphaproteobacteria; order Rhizobiales; family Xanthobacteraceae; genus Pseudolabrys. Next base: position 99,864 of record CAMAWF010000001.1, on the reverse strand, counting down.
AAGGAGCCGAGCCGGTGGCCGGTATGGATACGCGATTCGCCGAGGCGCGAACGCACCGCCTGATAGATCACGTTCTGCAATTTCCCGCGATGAATGGAAAATTGCGGCACGTCATATCCGGCATCGAGCCCGCGCGGCTCGCGCCAGATTTCCTGGCCGAAACGGTTGGTATAGATCAGTTCATGGGTGCGGATGCCGACGGCGTCGAGCCGCGGCAGCAGTCCAAGATCGGCCAGTTCCTTGATCGCGTGCGGCAGCGTGTTGATGCCGACGCCAAGCTCGCGCACAACATCGGCCTGCTCATAAACCTCGCAATCGATGCCGCGATTGTGCAGCATCAGCGCGGTGGTGAGGCCGCCTACGCCGCCGCCGATGATGATTGCTTTCATGCCGAACGCACCCCGAAACGGGACTTAAAATGTCTCCGGTCATTAATAATGTGCCGGAACCGCGCGCCCGCGCAACGCCTTCCGGCCGGGATGGTTGACGCCGATCCGCCGCCGCCGCCGGGTTGCCTGAATAGACGATCAAACTATTGCGGCTTGATACCGGCGGACTTGAGCACCTCGGCCCATTGCCGCTCTTCCTTGTCCATATCGGCCGCGTATTCCTCCGGCGAACTCGGCAAAGGCTCGGCCCCTTCCAGCGCCAGTCTTTTTTTGACTTCATCGCTGGCGAGCGCGGCTTTGAGTTCCTTGTTGAGCCGTTCGACGATCGGACGCGGCGTGCCGGCAGGCGCGGCGAGCCCGTAGCGCAGCACGGCCTCGAATCCCGGCAGGCCCGACTCCGCCACCGTGGGCACATCGGGCATCAGGTCCGAACGTTTCAGGCTTGTTACCGCGAGCGCGCGCAGCTTGCCGGCCTGCACATTGGAATGCACCGTCGGCACCGGAGCGAACGCCATGGGGATGTGGCCGCCGAGCAGATCGGTCATCACCGGGCCGCTGCCTTTGTAAGGCACATGCGTGATCTTGATGCCCGCGCGCACCGCCAGATATTCTCCGGCGATATGATTGAGCGACCCGACGCCGGCCGAACCGAAATTGACCTTGCCGGGATTGGCTTTGGCATAGGCAAAAAATTCTTGCAGCGTTTTTGCCGGAAACGAAGGGTGCACCACCACCGTGCTCGGCGCGGCGCCGATACGCCCGATCGCCGCGAAGTCCTTGCGGATGTCGTAGCCGATATTGGCGATCATGCTCGGCGCCACCGCCATCGTGCCGCTGTAGCCCAGCACGATGGTGTAGCCGTCGGGCGCGCTTTTGGCGGCCGCGCGCGTGCCGATGGTGCCGCCGGCGCCGCCGCGGTTGTCGACCACGATCTGCTGGCCGAGCGCCTCACTCATTTTGTCGGCGACAATGCGCGCGACGATGGTGGTGCTGCCGCCCGGCGGGAACGGAACGATGAGCGTGATCGGACGATCGGGATAGGCTTGCGCCATGGCGGGGAGGGCGCCGCCGAGCAGGGCTGCCATCGCCAGGGCGGCGAGAAAACACCACTTCGAGCGAGCCATCCGTAATGCTCCCATTCGTGGCTACCGGCAGCAACTGCCTGCCCCGCCTGTAGTTTATGCCATTGGCCTGCAATAGGAAGGCCGGTTACGGCGTGCGAGCCGCCGTGATAAATAAAGCTGCCAAATCCTAGCGCATGATCCCGAAAAGTGGGAACCGGTTTTCGGAAAAGATCATGCGCAAGTAAAATGTTAGGTCAGGGTGCTGATTCAATCAGAACTGATCAGACTCTAGGAGACCCGCGCGTGACCTGGTCCGACGTCTTTCTCAACACGTTGAAGGAGAACGGCGTGCGGCTCGTCACCTACGTTCCCGACAACGTGCTCACGCCGCTTTTGGACGGCGTCGCGGCCGACAATTATTTCATGCCGGTGTGCGCCACGCGCGAGGACGAGGCGGTCGGCATGGCCGCCGGCGCCTGGATGGGCGGATTGCGCGGCTGCGTCATGATGCAGACCAGCGGATTCGGCACCATCCCGAACGCGATCGCATCGCTGCTGGTGCCGTATCAAATTCCGGCGATTCTCATCGTCTCGGAACGCGGCGCGCTGGGAGAATTCAACAGCGGGCAGGTGATGGTCGCCCGCACCATGCGCCCGGTGCTGGATGCGCTGGCGATGGCGCATCATACGCTGACCGACGAGAAGACCATGCCGTTCATCGCCGATCGCGCGATCAAGCAGGCGGTGGCGACGCAATCGCCGGTCGCGCTCATCCTCTCGCCGCTGCTCACCGGCGGCAAAGTTCTCAAAAACGCGCCATGATGAATCGCGGCGATCTCACCAAGCGGCTGGTGGCCAAGCTCACGCACGACGAAGCGGTGGTCGCCGGCATCGGCAACACGAATTTCGATCTCTACGTGGCTGGACACCGGCCGCAGAATTTCTACATGCTCGGCAGCATGGGATTGGCTTGCCCGATTGCGCTCGGCGTCGCGCTGGCGCAACCCGAACGCGGCGTGATCGCGCTTGAGGGCGACGGTTCGATCCTGATGAATCTCGGATGTCTTGGCACAATTGCGCAGATCAAGCCGCGCAATCTTACGATCATCATCATGGACAACGGCACATACCAGATCACCGGCAATCAGCCGACCGCGACGAAGGAAACATCCGACATCGTGAAGATCGCGCAGGGCGCCGGCATCGGCGGCAGCGTCTGGGCGCGCGACGAAAAACATTTCGACGAATTAATCGCGCGCCGTTTCGAGTATGGCGGACCTTCGCTGATTGCCGCGAAGATCGACGACAAGCCCGCCGCGGGGCAGACGGTGCGCGATCCGGCGCTGATCCGCAGCCGTTTCATGCGCGGGCTCGGCACCGGACGCGGAGGCGCGCTGGACGCATGAGCGCCAAGCAATTCGACGTCGTCGTGGTCGGTGCCGGCAATGCCGCGTTATGCGCGGCACTCGCCGCGCGCGAGCAGCATGCCAGGGTCGCGGTGCTCGAACGCGCGCCGGAGCAAGAGGACGGCGGCAACAGCCGTTTCACCGCCGGCGCCATCCGCTGCTGCTACGCGAACGTGGACGACCTCAAGCGCATCATGCCGGACCTGAGCGCGCAGGAAATCGCCGACACAGATTTCGGCACCTACACCGAGGAGCAGTTCTTCGACGACATGTTCCGCGTCACGCAATACCGCGCCGATCCGGACATGGTGGAGATGCTGGTGCGCAAAAGCCTCGACACCGTGGTGTGGATGCGCGGCAAAGGCGTGCGCTTCGTGCCGATCTACGGCCGGCAGGCGTTCAAGATCGACGGCAAGTTCAAGTTCTGGGGCGGCTTGACGGTGGAAGCCTCCGGCGGCGGGCCCGGATTGGTCGACAGCCTCAAGGCCAGCGCGCGGCGCGAGGGCATCGAGGTTTTTCATCAGACGCGCGCCGTCGAGTTGATTTTTGAAGACTTCACGGTGAAGGGCGTGCGTGCGCGGCAGGGCGACACATTGGCGGAATTTCATGCGCGCGCGGTCGTGCTCGCCAGCGGCGGATTTCAGGCCAATGCGGAATGGCGCACGCGCTATCTCGGTCCCGGCTGGGAACTCGCCAAGGTGCGCGGCACGCGCTTTAACACCGGCGACGGCATCCGCATGGCGCTGGCGATTGGCGCTTCGCCCACCGGGCACTGGTCGGGCTGCCATGCGGTCGGCTGGGAGCGCAACGCGCCGGAATTCGGCGATCTCGCCGTCGGCGACCAGTTCCAGAAGCACAGCTATCCCTGGGGCATCATGGTTAACGCGCGCGGCGAGCGCTTCGTCGACGAGGGCGCGGATTTCCGCAACTACACCTATGCCAAGTATGGCCGCGTGATCCTGGAGCAACCGCAGCAGTTTGCTTGGCAGATTTTCGACCAGAAGGTCGCGCACCTGCTGCGCGACGAATACCGCATCAAGCAGGTGACGAAAGTAAAAGCCGATACGATAGAGGGGCTCGCCGCGCAGCTCGAAGGCGTCGATGCGGCGGCTTTTCTCGAAACGATCAAGCGCTACAACAAGGCGGTCGCCGCCGACATCCCGTTCAATCCGAATGTGAAAGACGGCCGCGGCACGCGCGGCATCACTCCGCCGAAAACGAATTGGGCCAACAGCATCGATGCGCCGCCGTTCGAGGCCTATCAGGTGACCTGCGGCATCACGTTCACTTTCGGCGGGCTGCGCGTGAACACCGACGCGCAGGTGCTCGATGAGGAAATGCAGCCGATCCGCGGTCTCTACGCCGCCGGCGAATTGGTTGGCGGGTTGTTCTACTTCAACTATCCCGGCGGCACCGGCCTGATGGCGGGCGCGGTGTTCGGCCGCACCGCGGGCACGGCTGCCGGAAAAATCGCGGCGCAGTCCAACCGGTGACCAGAGCGTGAACTCATAAATACGCCTATGTCCGACGAAAACCAGCATTGGGTACCCAAGTTCCTCATCAAATATTTCGCCGACAAAGACGGTCGGGTCTTCTGCCTCGACATCCACACGGATGAAGTGACCAAGCCGCCGCCGAGGCTGGCAGCCTCCGCGATAGGCTTTAATGACTTCTTGATCGGCGGAGAAGCTGTTTCATTCGAAGACATGCTCGAAAAAATCGAGACGCCCGCCGCTCCGGTTCTGAAAAAGATGATCGAAGGCCGAACCCTCGTGGGATTGACCACAAAGGATCGCCAGTGCGTCGCCGAGTTCATGGCAGCGCAAAGCTTCCGGACAAAGGCGTTCTATGAGGGTCTTGCTGATAAGTCGGACCGTCAGGCGTTCGGTCGCACCTTCGCGCAGCTTTGGGAAAGCATGTTCATTACCGCCAGCCAGATTGCCCGGCGGCATTGGGCACTGATGGTGGTCGAGACGGACGAGATTTTCTATCTCGGTGACAATCCGGTTGTCTTACAGCGAACTGCGAACCCAAAGGATGGAAGCAATCTTGGCTTTGACGTGGAAGGCGTAGAAGTCTTTTTACCCCTTTCCCCTAAATGCGCGCTCTACATGCCGTGTAGAGCTACCAGCGCTGATATTTTAGAGCGCTACGATGCAGCCATAGAGTTGCACCGCGTCGTGCGTTCGCATGTATTGCGTGGCTTGGGCGGTGGTTCCGAGGGTTTGCAGATGGCCCAATTGGTCATCAGCAGGCTACATCCGCTTGTTCAGGCATTCAGGACGGGGACACCGATAACCGCCAATGCGGCGAATATCGAGAACCTTAACTACCTTCAATGCAGTTGGTCGCACGCGGCTGTCTATTCCAACCGTCGCGACTTCTCTTTTGCGCGCCGCGTGTTCCGGGAGCATCCGGAGTATCGAACTGTGCCAAAGACTTCCTTGGTTCAGATGAACCTTTTGGTGCCGAAGCCACAAGCGAAGACTTAGAGCCACGAGACTCTTGGGGTGCTATTGCGGGTCAAGTGCTTTCCCCGTGTCTGCATTATCAGCTGTCCAATACGCAGGCGGCATTGACGGCTTCTCATTGTGAAGTCTGCTTTTATGCAGATACTGTTGAAAAAGTCCGCAGCATGCCACCGGAACGCAACAATCGAATCGGAACGAACGATCTTTTGAATCAATGTTGCGTGTTTAGCTCATGTCTCGAATCAATGTTGCTCAGAAAACCCTCTAAAATCTTTTTTCAACAGTATCATGCAGCAAGCAGACATTGATAGGCGGCTGCGCGTTTATAAGTTCCCGCCCTAATCCAGCGTCACAGTCTCAAAATCCGCCGGCAGCACCACTTCCAGCACTTCGCAATCGTCGGAATAATCCAGCACCGTGTGCTTGATGCGCGGCGGCTGCGTCCAGCAGCTTCCCGCGCGCATGGTGATTTCGCCCTGGCCGGCGAGCTCGGTCTTGATCCAGCCCTTGAGCACATAGATCATCTGAAATTCGACGTCGTGGTAATGCGGTATCGCTACGTCCTTGGCGCGAAACGGCGGCAGAAAACGAATGACATGCGCCACCGCCATGCCGTTCGTGGCCTTCGCAACACCGAGATCGCGGTATTTCGCATAAGTCCGCAAGCCGCCCTTGAAGTCCTGTTCACGCCAATGGCTGACGGCGAACTTCTGCTTGGGCCGCGCTTTGGCTGGCTTGTTGGCTGGCTTGGCTGATTTGACCGAGGTCTTTTTGCGCAATGCTTTCGTGCGCGCGCGGATTTTCTTTTTTGCCTTGGCCATGAAAGCCTCCCGTCCTACTCGCCTGCTTCCGACGCGCCGCCATGCGCCTTCGACCAGCCGGCGGGGTCGTGCATGAATTTTTCCACCTCGGCCAGCATCGCGGCGTCGAATTTTCCGCTCGCCTTGGCGACCGCGAGAATGTCCCACCAGGTCGTGAGCGCGTGCAGCGTGATGCCGAGATCGGCGAGGATTTTTTTGCTTTGCGGATAGATGCCGTAAAAGAACAGCACAAAACAGTGTTCGACGCTCGCCCCGGCATCGCGCAGCGCGTTGACGAAATTCACCTTGCTACGGCCATCGGTGGCCAGGTCCTCGACCAGCAGCACGCGCTGGCCGGGGATCAACTGGCCTTCGATCTGCGCGTGGCGCCCGAAGCCCTTGGGTTTCTTGCGGACGTATTGCATCGGCAGGTTCATGCGGTCGGCAACCCAGGCGGCAAACGGGATGCCGGCGGTCTCTCCGCCCGCGACCGCGTCGATCTTGTCGCGTCCGATATCGCGATCGACGCTGGCGACGAGGAAATCCATCAGCGTTGAGCGCACGCCCGGAAACGAGATCAGCCAGCGCGAGTCGTTATAGACCGGGCTCGCCCAGCCCGAGGTAAAGATGAACGGTTTGTCGCTCATGAAGCGCACCGCGCCGGTGTCGAGATAGGCGCGCGCGGTCTTCTCGGCGATGAGCTTCTTGTCGGGCTCGGCCATCATGCCTTCCTTACGGCGCCTTCGGGCCGGTCTTGAGATACCAGTCCGCGATTTGCTCGCCGGTCCAGAACAGCACGTCCTTTTTCTTCCGGATTTTCTCGAAAATCCTGCGGAAATATTTTACCCGGTGCGGCGCGCCCATGATGTAGGGATGCACTGAAATTGCCATGACGCGGGCGGAGTTCTTGGCATCCTTGTAAATCTGCTCGAACTGATCGATCGCGCGCTCGTAGAACTCCGATGCCTTGTGATGCTGGATCAGCATCATGGCGACGTCGTTGCACTCTTGGGTGTAGGGAATGTTGAGGATCGGCTTGCCGCGCGTTTTCATCCACACCGGCTGATCGTCGAGCACCCAGTCGGCGACGTAATCGTAGCCTTCCTCGGCGAGAATATCGGGCGTCTCCCAGGTTTCGGTCAGGCCCGGCCCGAGCCAGCCGCGCGGCCGCTTGCCGGTGGCTTTCGCGATCACCTCGGCGCTTTTGCGGATATCCGCGCGCTCGTTTTCGACCTTCTGCATGTTGCGCTGGGTGTAGCCGTGGCCGAGAAATTCCCATTTGCGCTCGACGCAGGCCTTCACGATATCGGGGAAAGCATCCACCGCGACGCCGTTGATGTTCATGACGCCCGGAATCTTGAACTCGTCATACACCTGCAACAAGCGCCAGAAGCCGACGCGGTTGCCGTATTCGTGCCAGCACCAGTTGGGGATATCCGGCATCGGCGAACCGCCGGCCGGCGGCGTGAGCACCGTGCGCGGCATCGTCTGCGTCGGGTCCCATTCCTCCACATTGGTGATGGTCCAGACCACCATGCGCGCGCCTTTCGGCAGCTTGAGCGGCGCGCGGTTGACGATGGCCGAATAGTCGAGACGGTCGTTCGGCAGCATGCCGACGGGGGGCTTGGGGAAATTCATTTTGCGGCCTTTGCTTGTGCGTTGGCGATCGGCTGATACCAGTCGAGAATCTGTTCGCCGTTCCAGTGCAGCACGCCCTGGTGCTTGTTGACGTATTTATAGATCGCCTCGAGATATTTGATCCGGTGCGGCTGTCCGCTGATGTAGGGATGGATTGCCAGCGCCACGAATTTCGCGCGCTTCTTGCTCTCGGCATAGAGCCGGTCGAACTGGTCGATGGCGCGCTTGAGCAAATAATCGCTCTCGTGGTGCTGGATGATCATCATCGGGATGTCGTTGAGTTCGATCGTGTAGGGCAGCGTCACCAGCGGGCCCTTGGCGGTGCGGATCACCGTCGGCTCGTCGTCGTAGACCCAGTCGCCGATATATTTGACGCCGGCGGCCGCCAAATTCTCCGGCGTGTCGAGCGTTTGCGTCAGGCCGGGGCCGAGCCAGCCGACCGGCCGCTTGCCGGTGAATTTCTGCATGATGTCCATGGTGCGGGCGATCATGCCGGCCTGATCGGTCTCTTTGTGGATCGGCCCCTGTTCGTAGGCGTGGCCCATGAATTCCCACCCCGCACGCTTGGCCTCTTCGGCGACGCGCGGATAATCCTCGCAGATGCGCGCATTGGCGGCGAGTGTCGGCTTGATGCCGAGCTTTTTGTAAAGCTCGAAAAAGCGCCAGCAGCCCACCCGCATGCCGTATTCGTGAAATCCCCAATGCACCACGTCCGGCATCAGCGGAACGCCGGTCGGCGCCGGGAGCAGTTGCCGCGCCATCGGCTTGCCGATGTCCCACACCTCGTAATTGACGATGGTCCAGAACACGATGCGCGCCTTGCCGGGCAGCTTGAGCGGTGGCCGGTCGATAATCGCCGAATAGTCGCTTCGCTCGCGGGGGATCATAGGTCCGGCCATGTCACTCACCTCATTTTCGCAACCGGAGCATTATTTATGCCGCGCCGCTCACGCGCAAGCCGACCAGGCGGTCGAGTGTGACAGCGTCATTGCGCAAGTTCTCCGCCGGTGCGCGATGCACCACGCTGCCGCGCTCCAGCACCAGCGCGTCCTGCGTCATCGCCAGCGCGATCTCGCTGTGCTGCTCGACCAGGATGATGGCGGTGCGCCGGTCCGACAGCATCAGCTTCATCGCGGCAATCAGCTCGTCGACAAGGACCGGCGCGAGGCCCTCCAGCGGTTCGTCCAGCAACAGCAACGCCGGATTTGTCATCAATGCGCGGGCGATCGCCAGCATTTGCTGTTCGCCGCCGGAAAGCTGGTTGCCCATATTGCCCCGGCGCTCGCGCAGTCGCGGAAACATTTTGTAGACGGCGGCGAGGTCCCACGCGCCCGGCCGCGCCGCCACGGTGAGGTTTTCCTCCAGGCTGAGCGAGGGGAATATCTCGCGCTCCTGCGCCACCCAGCCGATGCCCGCGCGCGCGCGCCGGTGCGGCGCCGTGTTGGAAATGTCGCGGCCGCGCCAGATAATGCTTCCGCTATGAAGCTGAGTGAAACCCATGATGGTGAGCAACAATGTGGATTTGCCGACGCCGTTGCGGCCGAGCACGGCGAGGCTGCCATGCTCGGAAAGTTCGAGCGAGATATCGTGCAACACCATCGCCTCGCCGTAGCCGGCGCGCACCTGATGCAGCGAGAGCAGCGGTTCAGCCATGCGAACGCGTTCCCAGATAGACTTCGCGCACGCGCGGGTCGGCGGCAATTTCGGCCGGCGAGCCTGCGGTGAAAATGGCGCCGCCGACCATGACGATGATGTGGCTGGCGAAGCGGAACACCACATGCATGTCGTGCTCGATAAACAGCAGCGTGATGTCTTGCGACAAGTCCTCCACCGCCTCGAAAATATCGCCGCTTTCCTCCTGCGGTACGCCGGCGGCAGGCTCGTCGAGCAGCAGCACCTTCGGCCGCGTCGCCAGCGCCAGCGCGATTTCCAGCAGGCGCTGGCGGCCATAGGGCAATTCGCGCGTCGGCTGGTAACAGCTCTCGCCGAGCCGCAGCCTGACCAGAATTTCGTACGCTTCCTCGATCGCCTCGCGATGGACGGAAATATTTTGCCAGAATTGACCGGAGATGCCGCGCCGCTCGCACACCGCAAGCGTCACCGCTTCAAGCGCATTGAGCCCGGGAAACAGCGTATTGATCTGGAACGTGCGCGCGAGGCCGCGGCGCACGCGCTGCTGCGGCTCAAGTTCGGTGATGTCTTCATCGCCGAGAAATATTTTTCCCTGGTTGGGCGCCAGCATGCCGGTCATCAGATTGATCAGCGTGGTCTTGCCGGCGCCGTTCGGGCCGATCAGGGCGTAACGCACGCCCTTCGGCAGATTGATCTCGATGTCCTTGGCGACGACCAGCGAGCCGAAGCTCTTGGCGAGGCCGCGTGTCGATAATGCAGGCGCGCTCACGAACGGTTCCGCCGCGATAGTATATTCGACAGGCCGCCGAGGATTCCGTTGGGCAGGAAAATGACGACCGCCACCAGCATAATGCCGATCCAAAAATACCAGAATTGCGGTGCGATGCCGGAAAACCGGTCGCGCGCAACCAGGAAGATCAGCGCGCCGATCAGCCCGCCATAGAGCCGCCCGGCGCCGCCAAGCACCAGCATGACCAGCACGTCGGCGGAGCGCTCGAAACTCAATGCTTCGAGCGACACGGTTTTCGTGGTCTGCGCGATCAGCGCGCCGGCAATGCCGGCAATGGCGGCGGAGATGGTGTAGATTTTGCGGATATGCGCGCGGCTGGCCGCGCCGATGGCGGGCATCCGCATCCAATTTTCGCGAATGCCGCGCAGCGAAAGACCGAACGGCGAATTGATCAGCCGCCGCGCGGCGAGGAAAACGAAAAACAACACTGCCAGCGAATAGGCGTAGGCGGTGGTGCCGTAGAGATCGAATTTGAATAAGCCCAGCAGCGGCCACGCCTGCACGCCCTGCAAGCCGTCGGAGCCGCCGGTGAGCCAGTTTGCGCTGTTCGCCGCTTCGTGCAGCAGCAGCCCCAATCCGAGCGTAATCATGATCAGCGTGAGATGGCGGAAGCGCGCGATGATGAAGCTACTGGCATAGCCGACCAGCGCGGCCATTGCCGCCGCAACCAGCATTCCGGAAAACAGTTCGCCCCACACGAATTTCGAGAACAGTCCGGCGGTGTAGGCGCCGATGCCGAAAAACGCCGCATGACCGAGCGAGACGATGCCGGCGTAGCCGAGAATGAGATCGAGCGAGAGCGCAAACAGCGCGGCGATGGCGATCTGGCTCGCCAGCGACAGATAATCTGGAAACAGAACGAACGGCAGCAGCGTCGCCAGCCAGAACGCGATTTCGATCGGCCGCCAGCGGCTGAGCGAGCGAAGGTAGAGTTGCGGTTTGGCCGCGCCTGCGGTGTTTGCCATGGCGTCTTGCCTGCGCATGATCTTATCCGAAAACCGGTTCCCACTTTGCGGGATCATGCGCTAGCGCCTCCCGAACAATCCGGCCGGCCGCCACATCAGCACGGCGACCATGACCAGATAGATGAGAAAGGCGCCCAGCTCCGGCACGTAATATTTGCCGGCGATATCGCTGATGCCGATCAGGGTCGCGGCGGCAAACGATCCGGCGATCGAGCCGAGGCCGCCGACCGATACCACGATCAGCACATAGACCAGATAGGTGAAGGCAAAGACCGGATCGAGGCCGACGATTTCGATGGCGAGCGCGCCGCCGAGGCCGGCAAGTCCACTGCCGAGCGCAAAGGTGGCGGCGAACGTGGCATCGACGTTGATGCCCATCCCGCGCGCCATGCGCTGATTGTCGACCGCCGCGCGCACCTGCGCGCCGAAGCGGGTGTATTCAAGTCCGGCGATCAGCAGCAAGGTCACGACCAGCGCCACGCCGACCAGGAACAACCGGTAGCTGGCGAAATTGACGCCGAGCAGCGTCGTCGAGCCGCGCAGGTAGGGCGGCATCTCGATCGGCTGCTGCGTGGTGCCGAAGTAATAGGCGGCGACCGCGACCGAGATGAAGGCGATGCCGATGGTCAGCAGCACCTGGTCGAGATCGCTGGCGCGATACAGCCGCCGGTACAATGCGCGCTCAAGCACCACGCTCGCCGCCGCCGCGGCCAGGAAGGCGACCGGCAACGTCGCAAAAAACGGCCAGTGCAGGTCGTTCATCAACGTGACGGTGACATAGCCGCCAAGCATGGCGAAGCCGCAGTGCGCCAGGTTGACGAAATTCATCAAGCCCAGCGTCACTGACAGCCCGACCGACAGCAGAAACAGCAGCATCCCGTAGGCAAAGCCGTCGAACAGGACGCCGACGATAGGGCCGATCATGGCGGATCGCCCTTTCTTTCGACCGGCCGATGGACCGGCCGCTTACTTCTTCATCGCCGCCTTGACCGGGTCCTTGACGTTCGGGATCCTGTCGACCTCGACATTGACCAGCTGGCCGCCGACCTTCTGCACCCGGCGGATGTAGATGGTCGAAATGACGTCGCGGGTCTCGGGATCGATCGACATCGGGCCGCGCGGGCTTTCCCACTTCATGCCCTTGACCGCGCCGATCAGGCTGTCGGCGTCGAGCTTGCCCTTGGTCTTCTTCACAGCTTCGTAGATCAGGTGCATGCCGTCGTAGCCACCGACCGCGAGGAAGTTCGGATTGACGCCGTTGTTGTCCTTCTTGAAGGCGGCGACGAAGTCCTTGTTCATCTTGGAATTGTGATTGTGATCGTAGTTCCAGGCGGTGATGATCCCGAGCGCGGCGTCGCCCATCTGCTTGAGCGCGCTGTCGTCGGTGAGTTCGCCGGCGCCCATCACCCTGATCTTCTTGGTGTCGATGCCGCGCTCGGCGATGGCCTTGCCGAACGCCGCCGGCTGCGCGCCGGCCGGCACGAATACGAAGATCGATTCAGGGTTGATATCCTTCGCGCGCTGGACGTAAGCCGAGAAATCCGGATTGGCGACCGCCATGCGTACCGAGCCGATGATCTCGCCGCCGCCGGCCTTCAATCCGGTGATGAAGCCCTGTTCGGCGTCGTGGCCCGGCGCGTAGTCCGCCGCCATGGTGTAAGCCTTTTTGACGCCGTTCTTTGCCGCCCAGGCGCCGAGCGTCTGGGTCACCATCGGCAGCGTGAATGACGTACGGGTGCAATAGGGCGACTTCTCGGTGATGATCGAGGTCGCCGCGTTCATGATCACCATCAGCTTCTTCGCCTCGGCCGACACGCCGCAAGCCGCGATCGCATTAGGCGTGAGCACGAAGCCGGCGAGAATATCGACCTTGTCGCGCACGACCAGTTCTTCCGCCAGACGCTTGGCGACCGGCGGCGCGATGCCGCCGACATCCTTGCGGATGACCTCGATTTTTTTGCCGGCGACGGTGTCGCCATGTTGCTTCATATAGAGCTTGATGCCGGCGTCGAGCTGGGTCGCCGTGTCGGCGAACTGCCCGGAATAGGGCAGGATGACGCCGATCTTCAGGGTGTCCTGCGCCTGGGCCGCGGCGATGCCCATTGCGCTGGCGAGCAGACTTGCGGCGGCAATTCTGGAAAGCTTCATCGTTACCTCCCGGTTGTATTTGTTGCCATGAGAATGCCTTAGCTCCACGGCAAAGAAAAGCGCCGTGAACCTGGGGTCCACGGCGCGTTTTTGCCGCAGCTTATCGGCGCTACCGGGCCGGACCGTTCAGGTCAGCGACAAGGTGGCCTGCTCGTATTTTCCGCTGCCCATCTTTCCCTCGGCGAACATGCCGTGGGATGCAATCCACTCGAAGGATTCCTCGTAAACTTCCCTGGTATAGGGCTCAAACACCAGGCGTTCGCCCGGGCCCCAGCGCCGTGTGTCCATCATGGGATGAAAGCGGTCGGGAAACTCGTTCTTGTAATAATGCGTATAGAGTTCCGGCCGCAGGTCGATGTCGCGCTGCGCCTTGCGCAAGGCGCGGAAGAATTTGCGCAGATCCTCGGGGTCGGGATTGCCGTGGATCATCGTGCTGATCATGAAGGTGGTGTCGATGATCTTGCGGAAGCCGAGTTGCTCCGCGAAGTAGTACGGCCCGCTGAACAGGTTGACCGCCGGCGCCTTGCCGTCGATCAGAAGCTCCATGCGCTTGAACAGCATGCCGTCGGCATAGTTCAAGTTGAGCTTGTCGGCCGGAATATACGGCTCGAGCGCCTGCACCGTCGCGTAGTGGCTGCCGGACTGGAAGCCGACCGAGATCGGCACACCGGCGAGATCGGCGGGAGTTTTCACCCTGGAATCGGCCGGCACGAAAATGCCGGCGGGCGCCACCGAATACACGTCGGTAAACATTTTGCCATGGCCGTTGGAGGCCGCGACGTTGACCGTCCAATGGCAGGCGCAGCTTACGCTTGCCGCGCGGCCCGCTTCAAACGACTGGAAGGCGCCGACCTTGTCGCCCTTGTCATGTATCTTGCCGCTGGTCGTGCGCACAAGCTCGCGAAATTCATATTCCAATCCTTCCGCGCGGAAGTAATCCTTTTCCTCGGCTACCCATTCCTGCAGCCGGAAGTGCGGTTCGATGATGAATTTGGCCATCAGTTGCCTCCCTCGATTTTATTGCTGTCGCTATTGCAATCTTCAGCAGCAGGATCGCTCCTGTGCCTGGGTTTCGCCGTGCTCGGCGACGCGCCGCGCGCGAATCATCTTGACGTGGTCGTCCATGAGAGCGCGCGCGCCGCCGGCGTCGCCGCGCTCGATCAAATCGGCGAGCTTGCCGTGAACGTCGAGAATGCGGCGCGCGAGCTCCGGCGTCGCCGTGCGGTTGCGGCGCGGCCAAGACACATGCTCGATCGAGATGAGCTGCACCACCAGCACGCGGTTGTGCGAGGCCTCGGCGACGGCAAGATGAAAATCGCGTGAGTGCCGCGTAAACGCATCGAGATCGCCGATCTCGGCTTGCGCCTGCGCGAGCAGTTGCCGCAGCCGCGCGATGTCGGACTTGGTGGCGTTCTCGGCTGCCAACTCGGCGCCCAGCGTTTCGATGGCGCGCTGGGCATCCATGATTTCCGCAGCCGTGACGCCGGTGAGATCGAGCTGCACGGCGAGCGCTTCGGCGAACAGCCGCGGATTGCCGCGTGCGATGCGCGCCCCGCCGCCCTTGCCCATGCGGATTTCGACGATGCCGAGCGCTTCCAGCGTGCGCAGCGCGTCGCGCGCGACGATGCGGCTGACCCCGAAGCGGGCGGCGAGATCCTTTTCGGTGCCGAGAAAGTCGCCGGGCTTGAAGCGCTTGGCGAACAGCGCGTCGCGCACCTCGGCGACGATCTGCGAGGATAGCGACGACGAGCGGCCGGGGAGCATGATCCGCCCGCCTGGGTCGCCGCTCATGAGCGAGGGATGCGCCACGTCGAAACCCCTTCAAAGAGGCCTGAAAATAGCGTGGAAATGAAAGCTAGTAAAGATACTATCTTTTAATTTTCGGCCTTAAATGGCCCCCGGCCCTCACTGCGGTGCGATGCCGACGCTGCGGATGAGGTCGCCCCAGACCTGCGTTTCCTGCTTGATGAAAGCCGCGCTCGCCGCCGCCGTCCCGCCGGCCGCTTGCAGATTGAGCTGCTGGAAGTGCGCCTGCACGTCGGGGCTCTTGAGCACCTCATTGATCGCCGCATTGAGCTTGGCGACGATCGCCGCCGGGGTTTTGGGCGGCGCGGCGATGGCGTTCCATGTGCCGGATTCGAATTTTTTCACGCCCGCCTCGTCCAGCGTCGGAATCTCCGGCAACGCCAGAATGCGCTTCGCCGTGGCGACGGCAAGAATCCGCGCCTTGCCGCCGTTGTGCAGCCCGATCGCCGCCGCCAGCTCCATGAAGATGAAATCCACATGCCCGGCGACGATATCGTTGAGCGCCGGCGATGTGCCCTTGTAAGGCACATGCACCAGCTTGGTGCCGGTCACCTTCTGGAAAAGTTCGGTGGTAAGATGCGACGTGGTGCCGATGCCTTGCGAGGCGTAATTGAGCTTGCTGGGATTGGCCTTGGCATAGGTGATGAATTCCTGCGCGGTGCGCACGGGCAGGTTCTGCCGCACCAGCAGCACGTTTGGAATCGCCGTCATGATCGCAACCGGCTCGAACGCCGCCGGATCGAAAGAAAGTTTCTTGTAGAGCATCGGATTGATCGTGAGCGGCGCCGGCTGTGCGGCAAGCAAAGTGTAACCGTCGGGCTCCGCGGTAAACACCGCTTCGGCGCCGATATTGCCGGCAGCTCCCGCCCGGTTCTCGATCACCACCGGCTGGCCCCAGCGCTTGCGCAAGCCCTCGCCGATAATTCGCGTCACGGTGTCGACGCCGCCGCCCGCAGGCACGCAGACGATGATCTTGATCGGCTTCGACGGGTAGTTTGCAGCGCCGTCCTGTGCGCCGGCGGGAGCCGCCAGCAACACGCCCGCTGCGATCAATGCCAGAAATTGCCGCATGTCGCGCACCCCTCGGATGCCGGATTGCTCATGCTACGTGCGCCATCTTCTCCGCAGGCAGATCAAGACCGAACAGGCGGATGGCGTTGCCGCCCAGGATATTGTGCTTTGCCTGCTCGCTCAGGAACGGCAAATCGTAGATCGTGCTCGGCAGATCGAAGTCCCAATGCGGATAGTCGGATGAATAGAGCAATTGCGTTTCCGCGTTGATCATTCGGAACGTGGTTTCCAGTGCGCCCATGTCGGTCATTTCCATCGGCTGCGAGGAAAAAAACATCTCCCGCATGTAGTCGCTCGGCAGCTTCTTGAGCGCCGGCGCCTCGGACGAGCGCATCATATATTCATTGTCGAAGCGTTGCATCATGAACGGCACCCAGGCGAGCCCGCTCTCGACCCAGGCGACTTTCAATTTCGGGAAGCGCTCGGGCAACCCGTTGATGATCCAGTTGGCGAGATGGATCATGTTGTAGAACACGAAACCGAGCGCATGCACCGAAATGAAGCGGTTCAACATGCCGGTGCTCTGGTCGTTCCAGTTGTAGCCGGCATGGAAGGCGAGCGGCAGGCTCATCTCTTCCATCAAGGCATAAGTCTTCATGTAGGAATTGTGGTGCACCGGGCGGTAGCGCGCCGAGGTCACCATGAAGCCGACCACGCCTTTCAGTCTGCCGAATTCCTGCACCATCCGGAACGAGGCTTCCGGATCGTTGAATGGCAGATACAGCATCGAGCGGATGCGCGGCTCATTGGCGAGGACCCGCTCGGTCAGCCAGCGATTATAGGCGCGCGCCAGGGCGACTTCGACTTCGACCTGCGGGTGCAAACCGAGTTGCAGCATCGGCGTTGGAAACATCACGGCGATGTCGATGCCGATGGCGTCCATCCAGCGCCGCGTCAGCGAGATGTCGCGCTGGACGCCGGGCTCGGTTTTTTCCAGGCCGCGCAGCGGATAGCGCATCACCCGCCCGCCCATGTCCTGATAGCCGACGCCGGCCGGCAGCATGCCGACGCTCTTGGCGCTCGCTTGCCGCGCGCTGCGCGCAAGCTGCTGCAACACCGGATCGTCCATGTATTCGAGAATTTCGTCGATCGACTCGCTTTCGTAGTGGTGCGAGTCGACGTCGACGATGGGAAATTTCTGGTATTCGCGCTCGCGCGCCTGTTGGGCGGCGTGCGCCAGCAATTTCGTGGTGTCGAATTCCTCCACCGCCATGCGGCGAAAATCGCTGAGCGGAAGTTCCATCGTTACCTTCGCTCGTCCCCGCGAATGCGGGGACCTAGATTAAATTTGTTAATGTTACTCTGGATTCCCGCTTGCGCGGGAATGAGCGGCATATGGTGGTGGACGCTTTGCATCGTTTCCTATTTCCCCGCCCAGGCCTGCCACATGCCGAGTTCGAAAATCTGCACGTTCACGGCTTTGAGAATGGCGGAGACCGTCACCATGGCGTCGGTGGCGGTCACCTGCGCCGCATCGGGGAAGGCGGCAAGCGCGCCGTCGCGTTCGGCGAAACGCTCGGCGTAAAGCCGCACTGCGTTTGCCAGCATCGCCTGGATATCGGCGTCGTTTGGCGCGGCGGCCGCGTGCGGCGCCAGCGTGGTCTCAGCCGGCAATGACATAGACATCCTCCCCTCGGCGTTTGACTTCGAAGCTCTTGAGCTTGAGCCGCCGGTTCGCCGCGCATTCGCCGGTGCGAAGATCGTATTCGTAGCCGTGCCACGGGCAGACGAAGTGCACTTCTTCGGAAGCAAACTTCTGCCCCTGCCAGGTGCGGTCGGCGGCAATCACGTCCTCCACCTTGTGCATGATGACCCCTTCGCAGGCGGGGCCACCCTGGTGCAGGCAGCGATTTTCATAGGCGAAAAACTTCCCCTGCCAGTGAAAGACGCCGATTTCGCAGCCCGCATGCGCGACGATCCGGCGCTCGCCGTCGGGAAACTGCGAAACCTTGGCGACGAATATTTCCGGCATCGCTTAGGCCCTGGCGCGCGTTAAGCGTGAATGAGCGGCGCAAAAAGTATGACACCTTATGGCCTTGCCGGGCAACGCGCGCGCGTTGCTGTCGATTGGAGACTGATCGGCTCCGATTGAATCAGAGCCTGGCTCCATCTTTTTGTTTGAGCATGATCTTTACCGAAAACCGGTTCCCACTTTTCGGGATCATGCTCTAAGCAAGCCATTCCGCCTGCGCAGGTCGCGCAGTCCAATCGCACTATTGTCCGATCCGAGCCGGCGGCACAAAGATGGCGCGATGGACCCGATTCTGATTCTTACGGTGGCGGCATTTCTGCTCGCCGGCTTCGTCAAGGGCGTGCTCGGGCTCGGGCTGCCGACCGTCGCCATCGGCCTGCTCGGTCTGGTCATGACACCGGCGCAGGCGGTCGTGCTGATGTTCGTGCCCACGCTGGTGACCAATGTCTGGCAGCTGGCCATCGGTCCGAGCCTGCGGCCGCTGCTGCGGCGATTGTGGCCGATGCTGCTGGCGATTTTTGCCGGCGCTTTCGCCGGCGGAGGCATTCTTGTCGCGGGCAATGGCTGGGCCGGCTCGGCGCTCGGTGCGATGCTGGTGCTGTATGCCATTCTCGGGCTGACCGCGGTGCGGTTTTCAGTGCCGGCGCATATGGAGCCTTGGCTCACGCCGGTGATCGGCCTGGTCAACGGCTTTATCAGCGCCGCGACCGGCGTGTTCGCGATTCCCAGCGTTCCTTATTTGCAGGCGCTCGACCTCGACAAGGACGATCTGGTGCAGGCGCTCGGTTTATTGTTCACCGTCTCGATGCTGGCGCTGGCGGTGGTTCTGTCGCGCGAGGGCGCGTTTCAAATGTCCAGCGCCGGCCCCTCGGCGCTGGCGCTTGCGGCGGCGCTCATCGGCATGTGGGTCGGACAAAAAGTAAGGGGCCGCATTCGCGCGCAGACATTCCGGTTTTGCTTTTTTCTCGGCATGCTGCTGCTCGGCAGTCACCTTGCGTTGCGGATATTTTTCTGACGCCGGTTGCTGGCTTCCGCGAGATATTCACCGGTTATCCCAGACCTATCCCCGGCTCATCCAAAGATTTTCCCACAGGAAATCCACAGCGGCGATGCGACGCCAAAGCCGCGCCGATGCAGGACTATCTGGCCAATCTTGGATCCGGGCGATTGCTCTGAAGCGTTGCCTGGATCGCTTCGCGCAGCAGCAAATATTCGCTTTTTGGCCAGGCGGCGACGCGCACGTCCGCAAGCAAGGCAGCCGATTTGCCGAACACGATAATACGGTCGCCGACGCCGATGGCTTCCTCAAGCTGATGGGTGATGAGGATCGCGGTCGAGCCGAATTCGCGCGCAAGCGCCAAAAAAGTCTCGCGCAGTTCGGCCGCGGTGACTTCGTCGAGATGGCCGAAGGCTTCGTCGGCGAGCAGAATATCCGGCTGCACGACGAAAGCGCGCGCGATCGCCACCCGCTGGCGCATGCCGCCCGATAGCTCGTGCGGATAAGCATTGGTGAATTTTTCCAGCCCGAGGCGCTTGAGCCAGGACAGCGAGCGCTCGTGCTGCACCTCGTCGGGAAGCCCGATGAGTTCCAGCGGCAGCCGCACATTGTCGATGGCCGAGCGCCACGGCAGCAGCCGGTCCTGCTGGAACACCGTCGCCATCCGGCCGCGGAAATAATCGAAGTCCGAATACGGGCTCTTGTCGCCGATACGGATCGAGCCTCCGCTCGGCTGCTCGAGGCCGATCATCAGATCGAAAAATGTGGACTTTCCGCAGCCGGTCTGCCCGACGATGGCGACGACCTCGCGCGGCGCGATATTGAGATCGAGCCGCTCGATGGCGACCACGCTTTGCCCGGTGGTGGTCTGGCGGAAGACCTTGCGCAGATCGCGCACCTCGATCGGCGGCGGCCCGCTCATGCCCGCCACCGCAGCAGCCGGTTTTCGATATGGATGACCATCGCTTCCAGCAGGAACAGCAGCGCCACCAGCACCAGCGTCCAGGCGAAAACGTCGGCGACAGAGAACAGTTCCTGCGCCACCGCCAATTGATGCCCGATGCCGGTCACCGCGCCGACCAGTTCGGCAATGGTGACGACGCGGATGGCAAGGCTGAGATTTATTTTCCAGCTGGTGATGATGTTCGGCACGATCGCCGGCAGCATCAGCTTGACGAAATATTGCAGCGTTGTCGGCCGGAACGATCGCATCATGCCGCGCAACTCGCGCGGCACGCCGCGCATGGCATCGAGCGAATCGATCAGGAACACCGGTCCGCACACCGCCACCAGCACAAATCCGATGCGGAATTCCACGCCGCGAAACCACAGCACCGCGAACAGGATCCAGGAGACCACCGGCACCGCCATCAGGATGCGGATCAGCGGGTGCAGATAATTCTCCAGGCTTTGCGACCGGTACATCGCCATCGCCAAGACGAGCCCGAGCACGAAGGAAACGGCCAGCGCGCCGATCACGCGCGCCAGCGTGACGGCGACGTCGATCGGGGTGATCGTCAGCAGGCTTTGCCCGATGCGGACGAAGCTCGGGATCGCGAAGGCCGGAATTCCAAGCGACGGCGCGAGGTGAGACATCACCTCCCAGACGACGGCGAAGACCAGAATGGAGACGAGAGTCTGCCGCGGAAACCGGGGATCGAGGACAGACTCGCGCTGCTCCTCACGGTGCATAGATGATCTTCTCGTCCGGCATCTTCGGATAGAAGCCGGCCTTGACCGCGCGTTCCATCATGTCGGTGATCGACTTGCGTGTGGCCGGCTCCCACGCCGGCTGCATGATCATGCTCAGCCGCTTGCTGGCCACCGCGGCCGTGAGAATGCCGGGCGGCAATTTGAGCGTTTCATTGGCGATCTTGTCGGCCGCTTCCGTTTCAGTGTGGATAAACTTGGCCACGTCTTGCAGCGCTGCCAGCAGCATCTTCGGTGCGTTGGGATTTTTAGCGATGGCGTCGGCGCGCATCGCGGTCACGATTTCCCAGCCGTCCTGGCCGGTGATTTCCTTCCAGCCGACGGCGCCGTTGAAGATGACCTTCCAGGTCGGATTTTGCTTGAGGATGATACTCGCCAGCGGCTCGATCACCAGCGCGGCCTCGACGCGGTCGGCTTCAAGCTGCGCGCGTGCGAGGGCGAAGTTGGCGTTGACGACGATGATGTCCTTGCCGAGTTCGAGCCCCTTGGCGTTGGCGTACATCTTGACCACCTGGAATTGCGAGCCACCCATGTCGACGGCAAGCTGCTTGCCCTTGAGATCGGCCAGCGATTTGATTTTGTCGTCCTTGGCGAAAATCACGAGATCGGCCAGCGTGAAACCCGTGCCGATGATGCGCACGGGGACGCCTTCCTGATAGAGCTTCTGCAAAATCGTTGGGCCGCCGATCACCACATCGGTTTCGCCGGTGGCGAAGGCGGCATAGAACGCCGAAATGGACGGATAGGCTTTGGCGTCGAGTTCGAAGCCATGCTTCTTGTCGAAGCCCTTCGCCTTCATGATGTTCCAAACCAGCGGATTGAACACCGGCAGAGTCAGACTGGAGACGGTGATTTTCGGCAATTGCTGCGCCTGCGTCGCGGCGATGCCGAATACGGTGAATGCGAAAGCAGCGGCGAGTGCGGCGAGGTGGCGACGGGATATCGTGGGCATGACAGCTCCCCCCTGTGAACGTTCAAGCCGTGATCGCGATCGTCACGGTCTTGCGTGATGTATGGGGCCAATTGGGCCCATTTTCAGCGATTTACGCAATCGGCTTCGCTGAACCTGCTCGGGCTTTCAAACGCGGCCGCGATGCGAAACTGACATCACCGGTTGCGCGCAGTCTGGCCGACTTTACTCCGGTTTCATTTGTGTGCAAATAAATGTCGCCAGCAGCAGGGGGGCGAGATGCCGCATATTACTGCGCCGGACGGCGTCAGGCTTTATTATGAGGAAGCCGGCACCGGCACGCCGGTCGTGTTCGTGCACGAATATGCCGGCGATTACCGCACCTGGGAGCCGCAACTTCGTTATTTCTCGCGCGCGCACCGCTGCGTCACTTATAGCCAGCGCGGCTATCCGCCCTCGGACGTTCCCAAAGAAGCCGCGCGCTACAGCCAAGACATCGCACGCGACGATGTTATCGCCGTGCTCGATGCACTCAAGATCGAGAAAGCCCACATCGTCGGCCATTCCATGGGCGGCTATACCGCGCTGCATGTCGGCATGCGCGTGCCCAAGCGCTGCATCTCGGTGACCGCCGCCGGTTGCGGCTGGGGTTCCTCGGCCGATCCCCGCCAATGCGAGGCGATGAAGGCGCTCGCTGCCGAGACCGGCAAGATGTTCGCGGAAGAGGGGATTGCCGCGGCTGCGGCAAAATACGCCGACGCACCGATGCGCCAGGCTCAGAAAAATAAAGATCCTCGCGGCTACGCCGAATTTGCGCGGATGCTGGCCGAGCATTCGGCCGAAGGCCATGCCCACACCATGTTCAACCTGCAGCTCAAGCGCCCCACGCTGTGGGAGATGGAAGCGCAACTGAAGAAGTTTTCCGTGCCGCTGCTGGTCATTGTCGGCGACGAGGACGATCCCTGCCTCGACGGCAGCGTTTTCCTCAAGCGTACGGTGCCGACCGCGGGATTATTGGTGATCCCGCGCTCGGGACATAACATTCCCGCCGAGGAGCCGGCTGCCGTTAACGCCGCGCTCGGCGAACTATTCGCCGCCGCCGAGGCCGGCCGTTGGCTCGCGCACAAATCGACTGGAATTTAAAAACAATCACAGGAGGATACAGATGGACCTCAAGCTTAAAGGCAAGACCGCGCTGGTGACCGGCGGCAGCGAGGGCATCGGTAAAAGTATTGCGCGCCTGCTGGCGAAAGAGGGCGTCGATGTCGCCATCTGCGCGCGGCGCAAGGAACCGCTGGAGAAAGTCGCCAACGAAATCGCCAAGGAAACCGGCCGCAAGATCGTCGCCATCACCGCCGATCTGCGAAAGGACGCCGACGCCAAGAACTTCATCGCGCAGGGCCACAAGGCGCTCGGCCGTGTCGACATCATGGTCAACAATGCCGGCTCGGCGGCAGGCGGCGTGATCGAGCATTTGACCGAAGACGATTGGGAGAAGGGCATGCAGCTCAAGTTCATGGGCTATGTGCGCTGCCTGCGTTACGTGCTGCCCATCATGGTCAAGCAGGGCGGCGGACGGGTGGTGAACCTGATCGGCAATGACGGCGTGAAACCTTCCTACTGGGAAGTCTGTCCGGGCGCCGCCAATGCCGCCGGGCAAAACCTCACGCTGTCGCTCGCCGGACAATATGGCCGCAACAACATCAGCTTCGTCGCGGTCAATCCGGGCCCGGTGCGCACCGAACGCTGGGCCGGACTGGTCACTGCCATGGCGCGCGACATGAAGATTACCCACGAGGAGGCCGACAAGCTCGCGCCCGCCTCGATCCCCATGGGCCGCATCGCGGAAGCGGAGGAGGTCGCCAACCTCGTGGTCATGCTGGCTTCGCCGCTGATGGAAATGGTCAACGGCAGCATGATCGAGATCGACGGCGGCCAGGACAAGGCGCTGATGGATCGCTTCCGCGACAAGAACCGTTGATGACGGGAGGGCAGCCATGAAAACAGTTTTCGAGAAGATCATACCGCCGAAGAACGGTCTGGCGGTGGAGGTCAAGAACGGTCAGCGTTTCCGCGTCACTGATATTGAAGGCAAACAGGTCGTTGACATGGCGATCTTCAATCTCGCCAATCTGCGCGAAAAGCTCTCCACCTCTTACTCGCGCACGCGCTACGTGCCGGCGCCGGGGCAGCCGTACATCCCGCGCGACAAGCTCACCGCCGGCGACACGCTGATGTCGACGATCTGCCGTCCGATGATGAAGATCATTGAAGAGACACCGGAGCCCAAGGGCATCCACGACACGCACAACCGCATGTGCAACCGTTTCCTGTACGAGACTTTCGGCTTCGGCCCGCGCGACGGCTGTCACGAAATCATCTCGAAGGCGATCGCGCCCTACGGGCTGCTGCCGGAGGACGTGCCGGACACCATGGACCTGTTCATGAACTATCATCATGACTGCGCGCAGGGGCGCTGGCACATCGGCGAACCGGTTTCCAAGCCGGGCGACTACATCGAGTTCGAGGCGATGATGGATTGCCTGATCGGGCTGTCCAATTGTCCCTTGGACGTGCTGGCGCCGTGCAACGGCTACAACTGCACGCCGGTGAAGGTGACGGTGTTCGAACGGGAAACCGCCGCCGCTTAGTGACATTGGGCGCGCTTGACAACGCCGGACGCCGGACGGACTATTTGTACACAAACTAATTCGCCGCTGGGGGCGAAACGGGCACTCAGGCAACTAACGCGTGCGGCCCGCGCGAGCGCGGACCGCCTCACGCAGGGAGTTTAAGTCATGAGCAAAGCAGGTCATATTCTGCATTTGGCGTTGGCGACCGCCTTCGCGATTGGGATGACCAATTCCGCGTCGGCGCAAGGCACGATCAAGATTGGCGAGTTGAACAGCTACAAGCTCCAGCCGCAGTTTCTCGATCCGTACAAGAAGGGCTGGGAGATGGCGGTCGATGAGATCAACGCCAAGGGCGGCGTGCTCGGCAAAAAACTTGAAGTGATCTCACGCGACGATGGCGGCAATCCCGGCGACGCCGTGCGCGTGGCCGAAGAACTGGTCACGCGCGAAGGCGTGACGATGATCGCCGGCACGTTCCTGTCGCATATCGGTCTCGCGGTCACCAACTTCGCCGGCCAGAAGAAAGTGTTCTTCCTCGCCGCCGAGCCGCTCACCGATAAGATCACCTGGCAGAACGGCAACAGATACACATTCCGCCTGCGCCCCTCCACTTACATGCAGGTGGCGATGCTGATTCCGGATGCCGTCGCCGCCAAAAAGAAACGTTGGGCGCTGGTCTATCCGAACTTCGAATACGGGCAGTCGGCCGCCGAAAATTTCAAGACGCTGCTGAAGAAGGCGCAGCCCGACGTTGAATTCGTCACCGAGCAGGCGCCGCCGCTCGGCAAGGTCGATGCCGGCGCGGTGGTGCAGGCGCTCGACGACGCCAAGCCGGACGGCATCTTCAACGTGTTGTTCGGCGCCGACCTCGCGAAGTTCGTGCGCGAAGGCAATACCCGCGGCGCGTTCAAGAACCGCACGGTGGTGAGCTTGCTGACCGGCGAGCCGGAATATCTCGACCCGCTCAAGGACGAGTCGCCGGTCGGCTGGATCGTCACCGGTTATCCGTGGGACAAGATCAAGACGCCGGCGCACAACGCCTTCGTCGATGCCTACAAGAAAAAGTATAACGACTATCCGCGGCTCGGCTCGATCGTCGGCTATGTGACCCTCAAGTCGCTTGCCGCCGGCATCTCCAAGGCCGGTTCGACCGATACCGAGAAGATGGTGGCGGCGTTCAGGGGCCTCAAGGTCGATACGCCGTTGGGCGGGATCGTCTATCGGGCCAGCGATCATCAGGGGACCATGGGCGCCTATGTCGGCAAGATCGCACTGGAAGGCGGCAAGGGCACCATGGTCAACTTCAAATATATCGATGGGGCATCTGTGCTGCCGTCGGACGCCGAGGTCAAGAAGCTGCGGCCCGCGGCGGATTGATAATGAAGTTGCGCTCTCTTTCCCTCTCCCCGCTTGCGGGGAGAGGGTGGCGAGGCGTGTAACGCCGAGCCGGGTGAGGGGGCTTCGATCGTGATGTTCTATCTCGATACCCCACCACCCGACTTCCTCGCTATCGCTCGGAAGTCGACCTCTCCCCGCAAGCGGGGAGAGGTGACATGACTCTCAGCGCATTCCTGTTCCAGGCGCTCAACGGGCTGTCCGCCGCCTCCGGATTATTTTTTATCGCCGTCGGCCTTTCGCTGATTTTCGGCGTCACCCGCATCGTCAACATCGCGCACGGGTCCCTCTACATGCTGGGGACCTATATCGCCTATTCCTTCGCGACCAAGATCGGCGGCGCGATCGGCTTCTGGGGCGGCATCGTCGCCACCGCCATCCTGGTCGGCGTGTTCGGCGCGCTGATCGAAATCGTGCTGCTGCGGCGGATTTATCGCTCGCCCGAATTGTTCCAGCTGCTTGCGACCTTCGCGCTGGTGCTGGTGATCAACGACGCCACGCTTTGGATTTGGGGATCGGAGGACCTGCTGGGCCCGCGCGCGCCGGGCTTGCGCGATGCGGTCGAGGTGCTCGACCGGCGTCTGCCGACCTACGATCTGTTCCTGATCGTGATCGGCCCGGCGGTGCTGCTGGTGCTGCACCTTGGGCTCGCGCGCACGCGCTTCGGCCGTCTGGTGCGCGCGGCGACGCAAGACCGCGAAATGGTCGGCGCGCTCGGCGTCAATCAGGCGATGCTGTTCACCGCCGTGTTCGCGCTCGGCTCGGCGCTCGCCGGGCTCGGCGGCGCCTTGCAGGTCGCCCGCGAGCCGGCCAATCTCGCGACCGATCTGGTGGCGATCGGCGACGCCTTTGTGGTGGTGGTGGTCGGCGGCATGGGCTCGATCACCGGGGCTTATCTTGCCGCCGTCATCATCGCCGAGGTGAAGGCGATCTGCATCGCCGTCGGCGTGGTGGACTTCGGATATTTCACCGTCAATTTTTCCAAGCTCACGCTGGTCGCCGAATTCCTGGTCATGGCGGTGGTGCTGATCGCGCGCCCTTACGGGCTGCTCGGCCGCGCGCAAGGACAAGTGCGCTCGATTGCCGAACCCGAGGACCCGATCCGCCCGGCAACTCCGGCGCTCAAGATGCTCGCTGCGGTGGCGTTTGCGTTGCTGCTCGGCCTGCCGCTGCTGGCGCAAAGCTCGCCCTATATGCTCATTCTCGGCATCGACGTGCTCATCGCCGTGCTGTTCGCCACCAGCCTGCACTTCATCATGGGGCCGGGCGGCATGCATTCGTTCGGCCACGCCGCCTATTTCGGCCTCGGCGCTTACGGCGCGGCGCTGCTGGTGAAATGGCTGGCCGCGCCGATGGGGCTGGCGCTTGCCGCCGCACCCCTGGTGGCGCTCGCCGGCGCGCTGCTGTTTGGCTGGTTCGCGGTGCGGCTGTCCGGCGTCTATCTCGCGATGCTCACATTGGCATTCGCGCAGATCGTGTGGGCCGCGGTGTTCCAGTGGGAATATCTCACCGGCGGCTCCAACGGTGTCGTCGGCGTATGGCCGACAGCCCCGTTCGATACGCGCGTCAGCTACTATCTGCTGACGCTGACGCTGGCGGCGATCGGCGTGCTGATGCTGCGACGTTTTCTGTTTGCGCCGTTCGGCTATGCCATGCGCGCCGGCCGCGATTCAGCCCTGCGCGCGGAAGCCATCGGCATCGACGTCAAGCGTGTGCACTGGCTCGGTTTCGCCATCGCCGGCGGCGTCTGCGGCGTGGCCGGCGGGTTGTTCGCCTTCGCCAAGGGCTCGATCTCGCCGGAGACGATCGGCGTCGGCCGCTCGATCGACGGGCTGGTCATGGTGCTGCTCGGCGGCATCCAGACGCTCACCGGTCCGATCGTCGGCGCCTCGGTGTTCGCAACTTTGCAGGACACGGTGATGCGGCAGACCGAATATTGGCGCGCGCTGCTCGGCGGCATCATCCTGCTGCTGGTGCTGGCGTTCCCAGGCGGCATCGTCGGCGCGCTGGAAAAATTCTTCTCGCGGTGGAAAACCGCGTCATGAGCGATCTTTCCATCCGCGCATTGTCGAAGGCCTTCGGCGGCGTGCGCGCCGTCAACGAAGTGAGCTTCGAGGTCAAGCGTGGCGAGTTCTTGGCCATGATCGGACCGAACGGCGCCGGCAAGTCCACCTGCTTCAACATGATCAACGGCCAGCTGGCGCCGGATTCCGGCTCGATCTGGTTTGAGCAGAAAAATCTCACCGGCCTTGCGCCGCGCGAGATCTGGCGGCTCGGCGTCGGACGCACATTTCAGGTCGCCTCAACCTTCGGCTCGATGACGGTCGGCGAAAATGTGCAGATGGCGCTGCTCTCGCACGCAAACGAAATCTACCGCTACTGGCGGCCGGCGGCGGCGATGCACCGCGAGCGCGCGCTCGCGCTGCTCGATCAGGTCGGCATGCGTGAGGCCGCCGACCGGCCGAGCCGTGAACTTGCCTATGGCGACGTCAAGCGCGTCGAGCTTGCGATTGCGCTCGCCAACGATCCGCGCCTGCTGCTGATGGACGAGCCGACGGCCGGCATGGCGCCGCGCGAGCGCAACGATCTCATCGCGCTGGTCAAGCGGCTGGTGGTCGAGCAGGGAATTTCGGTGCTGTTCACCGAGCACTCGATGGACGTGGTGTTCGCTTTTGCCGACCGCATCATTGTGCTGGCGCGCGGGCGGCTGATCGCCGACGGCAATGCCGCCGAGATTCGCGATCATCCGCAGGTGAGGGAAGTCTATTTCGGCACCGGTAAGACTTTCGCCCGCGCCGCGGGAGCGGCGTCATGAGCGCAGCCATGCTCGCGGTCGAGAATCTCAGCGCCTCCTATGGCGCCGCGCGCATCCTTTACGATCTCTCCTTCGAGGTCGGGCGCGGCGAGGTGGTTGCGCTGATGGGGCGCAACGGCGCCGGCAAGTCGACCACCATCAAGACGATCATGGGCCTGATGGCGCAGCGGCAGGGACATGTGCGCTTCAACGGGCGCGACATTTCCGGCCTCAAGCCGTTCGAGATCGCGCGCCTCGGCCTCGGCTTCACGCCGGAGGACCGGCGCATTTTCGTCGATCTCACGGTGATGGAAAATCTCGACATCGGCCGCCAGCCGGCCCGCAGCTTCGCCGACGGCACGCCGGCGCCGTCCTGGTCGCCGGAAAAGCTGTTCGCGCTGTTTCCCAATCTCGCCGAAATGCCGCACCGGCTCGGCGGCCGCATGAGCGGCGGCGAACAGCAGATGCTCGCGGTCGCGCGCACGCTGATGGGCAATCCGCTGCTGGTGCTGCTCGACGAGCCCTCGGAAGGCGTCGCTCCGCTGATCGTCGAGCAGATGGCGAACACCATCGTCGAATTGAAAAAGGAAGGGCTCTCGATCCTGCTCTCCGAGCAGAACGTCCACTTCGCGCAACTGGTGTCGGACCGGGTCTACATGCTGGAAAAGGGCCAGATCCGCTGGCAGGGCACGATGGCGCAACTGACGGAAAACGTGGATGTGCAGCGCGCCTATCTCACGGTGTAGGACGTGGAAATGCCTGTGGAACTCGAAACTATTGTTTTCGCCTCACGAAATGTCTGGCATATGATTTCTTCGGAAGGGAATCGCAGATGCTGCGCGGAAAATTGAAAGTGCTGCCGGCCAAGGCCAGTTCAGCCGAACAACCGGGCTACCTGCTCGACGTGCAGGTGGGGTTCCTGATGCGCGTCGCCATGCAGCGGCACACCGCGATCTTCATGTCGCGCATGATCGAGGATTTGACGCAGACGCAGTTTGCAGCGTTGGCCAAGCTGCGCGAGGCCGGCCGCTGCTCGCAAAACCAGCTCGGCCGGCTGATTTATCTCGACGGCGCCACCATCAAGGGCGTGGTCGACCGCCTGCGGCTGCGCGGCTTTGTCATCACCTGCAACGACCCGAACGACCGCCGCCGCATGGACGTGACGCTCACCGACAAGGGCCGCGACGTGACCGAAGCCGCGGTCAAGGTCGCCGCCGAGATCACCGCGGAAACGCTGGCGCCGCTTTCGGCCGAGGAACACCGCACGATCGGCAAGCTGCTCAAGAAGCTGGGGTAATGCCGTTCCGATTTCCGGACGCAACGCCATAGCCGGTGTGCAGCGCTCATGCGCCATCGTCTCCGAGGATTGTCGGTCCAGGATCGGCGGCGCAATGCCGGCACCGACTTGACGGATGTTGACATATTTGTCAATATCTTCCGATGCGAAACACGAGACCGGTCTCGTGGTTGAAGGCCGCTCTGAAAGATTTCGAGAGCTTCCCCGCTGACGTGCAGCTCGATATGCGCCGCGCGCTGACCGTTGCGGCCGAGGGCGGAAAATCCGACAAGGCAAAACCATTCAAGGGCGTCAATGGCGGCGTGTTCGAGATTGCGCTCCGGCATCGTGGCGATGCTTTTCGCGCCATCTATGCGGTGCAGATCGGCATGGACCTTTGGGTAATCCACGTCTTCCAGAAGAAATCGAAGACCGGAATCAAAACATCACAGGCCGAAATCAATATTATTCGGGAGCGGCTCAAACGATTGAAGGAGGCCTTGCGATGAAAGGGAAACTTGCGTTCGTGCGCGGCAGCGGCAATGTGTTCCGTGACTTTGGCGATCCAAACGCCGATCTTGAACAGGCGCGCGCCATCCTTGCTGCTAAAATCATCGGCGTGCTCGACAAGCGCAAGCTGAGCGTGCGTGCAGCGGAAAGTCTGACCGGTGTCGCCGCTTCGGAATTCTCGCGCATTCGCAACGTGAAGCTGGATCGCTTCACGATCGACCGGATGATTACGATCCTCGGCAAGCTCGATCAGCATGTTGAGGTGAGCGTCAACGTTCGTCCCCGGCGCAAGCGCGCTGCACATGCAGCGCGGCGGGTTGCGTGAGGATGCCGAGGTCGCCGCGGAAACGCTGGCGCCGCTTTCAGCCGAGGAACACCGCACGATCGGCAAGCTGCTCAAGAAGCTGGGGTGAGATCGCCCGCCGCCACTTCACGATGACGATTTAAGCATCGCCTTGAGCCGCTGCGGCGACACCGGCAATTGCGTCACCGCGCCGGGCTGGCCTAGCGCGTCGTCGATGGCGGCGGCGATGGCCGCGCCGACCGCATTGGCGCCGCCTTCGCCTGCGCCCTTAAGACCCAATGGATTGAGCGGACTCGGTGCGTCTTCCGTCAGGATGATTTCGATGCGCGGGGTCTCGTGCGCGGTCGGCATCAGATAATCGGCGAAGCTCACGCACAGCGGCTCGCCGTTCTCGTCGTAAAGAAATTCCTCGTACAGCGTTCCGCCGATTCCCTGCACGACGCCGCCGGCGATCTGGCCTTCCACCAGCATTGGGTTGACCGCGCGGCCGATGTCGTAGGCGACGAGAAAGCGCTCGACAACGACGCCGCCGGTGTCGCCGTCGACGCGCGTCACCGCCACATGCACGCCGTAAGGGTAGACCATGTGGTTGAACTCAAACCGGCCTTCGGCGGCAAGCCCGCCGCTGTTCGTCAAAGTTCGCGCCAAATCCGCCAGGCTCATCGATGGCCCCGCCTTGCCGCCGGTGCGCACGACTTCGCCATCGACGATGTCGAGCGCGTCCACCGGCGTCTGCATCAGCTCGGCGGCGGCGGCGAGCGCCTTGGCGCGCAGGCTGACCGCGGCAAGCCGCGTCGCCTCGCCGGTCATGACCGTCACGCGCGAGGCAAACGCGCCGAAGCCTTTTTCGATGCGATCGGTCTGCCCGTGGATCACGCGCACATTTGTGTAGTGGACGCCGAGCGTGTCGGCGCAAATCTGCGCCATCACGGTTTCGACGCCTTGGCCGACCGAGGCCGCTCCAGTGACGAGTTCGATTGTGCCGGAAGGCTCGACCTTGACATGCACGCCGTCGAACGGGCCGAGCCCGCTTTTTTCCACGAACATGGCAAGGCCGATGCCGACTTTTTCTCCCGCCGCGCGCCGGGCGTGCAGTTTTTTCTGCGTCGCGTCCCAGCCGATGGCCGCCAGCGCCTTGTCGAGCAGGCGGGCGTAGTCGCCGGAGTCGTAGACGATATCGGTCCCGAGCGTGTCGAGCCCGCGCGTAAAAGGCATTTCCGACTTGGTGATGAGATTGCGCCGCCGTACTTCGACAACGTCGATCCCAACTTTGGCGGCGACGGCGTCGAGCAGCCGTTCGCGCACGAATGTGCTTTCGAAACGTCCCGGCGCGCGATAGGTGCCGCCGGGCGTCTTGTTGGTGAGGCGGATATGTCCGCGCGCGCGGTAGGCCGGCACGCGATAGGGGCCGGGCAGCATGGCGGCGGTGAGGTCGGGCACGGTGGCGCCGTGCGTTCGCACATAGCCGCCCTGGTCATGGAAAAATTCGTCGTCGATGGCGAGGATGCGGCCTTCGGCGTCGATGGCCGCGCGCACGCGGTGGATTTGCTGGCGCGAGTGGTTGGCGGCGATGAGATTTTCCCGCCGGTCCTCGATCCATTTCACCGGCCGCTGGAACCGCAGCGCCGCGGCGCAGACCAGCACGTCCTCGGGATAAAGCTCGCCGCGCACGCCGAACCCGCCGCCGACATGACATTCGAAAAGATTGACCGAGGACGGCGCGCGTCCCAGCAGGCGGGCAATCTGGTCGCGATTCCAGTGCGGTACTTTCGCGGCGCCGTACATTTCCAGCATGTCGCGGCCGGCGTCATAACGCGCGATGGCGCCGCGCGTTTCCATCGGCACGCCGGAATGCCGTCCGATGATGAGTTCAAGCGCGACCACGGAATGCGCGGCGCGGAAAGCGGCGTCCACGTCGCCGTATCCCTTGCGGACCTCCGCCGGCTCGGTGGAATGGCCGGGCAGGAATTCCTGCGGCTCATCGTCGGCGCGCAGAATCGCCGGCAAGGTTTCCACCGCGACGGCGACATGATCGGCGGCATCCTCGGCGGCGTAGGCGTCTTCGGCAAAAATCGCCGCCACCGGGTCGCCGACATAGCGCACCCGGCCGCTTGCCAGCACGCGCTGCCGGTACGGCTGCAGGCCTTCGACGCGGGTGAGGCGAAAGTCGATCGGCGGAATGTCGGCGACGTCATCTGCGGTCCACACCGCATGCACGCCGGGCAAGGCGCGGGCGGCTGTGGTGTCGATGCTGAGAATATTTCCATGCGCATGGCCGGAGCGCACCACGCGCATGTGCAATTGGCTGGGAAACGAAATGTCGGCGGCGAACCGGCCCCGACCCATGAGCAGCGGCCGGTCTTCCAGGCGAGGGACGGAGCGGCCGATGAATTTGGCCGGGGCCGTCATTTCCCGCGCATCTCGGCGGCGGCGGCGCGCACCGCCTTGACGATGTTCTGATAGCCGGTGCAGCGGCAGAGATTGGATGACAGCACGTCGAGCAGGTCGTCGTCGCTGATGTTCGGCTCGCGCTCAAGCACGCCGACCGCCAGCATCAAAAATCCCGGCGTGCAGAATCCGCATTGTAGGCCGTGGTGCTGCATGAAGGCCTCCTGCATCGGATGCAGTCTGTCGCCATCGGCGAGACCTTCGACGGTGCGGATTATTTTGCCCGCCGCTTGCACGGCGAACATCAGGCAGGAGCGCACCGGCTCGCCATCGACGATGACGGTGCAGGCGCCGCAAATCCCGTGCTCGCATCCGATATGGGTGCCGGTCTGTCCGCAATCCTCGCGGATGGCGTCGGCAAGCGTGCGGCGCGGCTCGACGCGGATGGCGTGATCGCGGCCGTTGATGGTGAGCGTGATGCCGGTTTTCTCGGTCATGCTGCTTTCTCAGCTTGGCGCAGTGCCGCGCGGATGCGTTGCGGCGTCGCCGGCATTTCGTCGATGCTGACGCCGAACGGCGAGAGCGCGTCGTTGATGGCATTGATGACGGCGGCCGGCGCGCCGATGGCGCCGCCTTCGCCCAGGCCCTTGGCCTTGGTGATGGAGGCTTCGGTGTGAGTCTCGATGTGATGCAGTTCGATCGGCGGAATTTCGTGCGCGGTCGGCGGCAGATAATCCGCCAATGTCGAGGAGAGAATATTGCCGGTCTCGTCGTAGATGATTTCTTCCAGCAGCGCGTTGCCGATGCCCTGCGCCACGCCGCCATGCACCTGGCCGTCGGCGATCATCGGATTGATGATGCGGCCGGCGTCCTCCGCCACCAGGAATTTCTCGATTCGGACGCGGCCGGTTTCCACGTCCACCTCGACCACGGCGACATGGCAGGCGTTGGAGAACGTGCCTGGCGGATCGTAGGTGCCGGTCTCGGTCAGGCCGGGCTCGATCTCGCCCTTGAAGCGATGCGTCTGGTGGTAGGCTTCGCGCGCCAGCTTTGCGATCGTAATAGTGCGGTCGGTGCCGGCCACCTTGGCGCTACCCGCTTCCAGCACGATGTCGTCCGCGTCTGCTTCCAGCATGTGGCTGGCGATCTTGATGAGCTTGGCGCGTATTTTGCGCGCCGCGATCAGCGTGGCGCCGCCGGAAATCACCAGCGAGCGGCTGGCGAATGTGCCCCAGCCGTAAGGCGCCCGATCGGTGTCGCCGTGGATCACCTTGATGAGTTGCGGTTCGATGCCGATTTCGTCGGCGATGATCTGCGCCAGCGTGGTGCGCAGGCCCTGTCCGTGCGGCGAGGAGCCGATGCGCGCCTCGACGAAACCGGAGGGATCGACCGACAGGATCACGGTTTCCCAGCCCGGCGTGATCTCCATGCCGCGCGCGGCAAACGCCGGACTGCCGTAGCCGGTGCGCTCGGAGAAGGCCGCAAAGCCGATGCCGAGATGCTGTCCCTGCGCGCGCGCCTGTTTTTGCCGCGCGCGGAACGCGGGCAGGCCGATATGCTCGACCGCCATCTCCATCGTCTGCTTGTAGCTGGCCTCGTCGTAGACCAGGCCCGTCGCCGAGGTGTAGGGGAACTTGTCGATCAGGTTGCGGCGGCGCAGATCGATCGGATCGATGCCGAACGCCGCGGCGGCCTTCTCCATCAGCCGTTCGAGCACAAAGGTGATGACCGGCCGCGACACGCCGCGGTAGGGCGCCATCGGGCAGGTGTTGGTGATGACGCCGCGCGCGCGGCAGGCATAGTGCCGCACGTCATAGGGCCCCGGCATTTCCGCCATCGCCATCAGCGGCTCGACGCCGCAGGTGGTGGGGAAGCACGAATAGGCGCCGATATTGGCGACGACGGCGGCGTTGAGCGCGACGAGCTTGCCGTTCTTGTCGAAGGCGCCTTCGAGCGTGACGTGCTGGTCGCGGCTGTGAAAGCCGGCGATCAGATTTTCGCGCCGGTCCTCGGTCCAGGCGAACGAGCTTTTGTGTTTGCGCGCCAGCCACACCAGCACGACATATTCGGCGGCAAGCGACATTTTCTGCCCGAAGCCGCCGCCGACATCGGGCGCGATCACGCGCAGATCGGATTCCGGAAACCCGAGCAGGTCGGCAATCGCCGTGCGCATGAGATGCGGCATCTGCGTCGTGCAGGTGAAGGTGATGCGCCTAGTGGCGGCGTCATAGGCGGCGTGGCCGGCGCGCGCCTCCATCGGCGTCGCATTCTGCCGGCGCGAGCGGGCGTCGACCTTGACGATCTTGTGCGCGCCGCGCCAGACCGCGTCGAAGTCCGGCGTCTTCACCTTGCCCTCGACGATGACATTGCCGGCGGCCTCCGCATGAACGCGCGGCGCGCCGTCGGCGAGCGCGTCGCGCGCGTCCACCAGTGGCGCGGTGTCGTCGATCGTCACCTCGACGCGGTCGGCGAGGTCTTCGGCTTCTGCTTCGCTGGCCGCGACGCAGGCCGCGATGCATTCGCCGACAAAGCGCACAACGCCGTCGGCGAGGATCGGTTGAGCGACCGGAACGTAGTTGAACTTATGCAGCATCGGCCGGATCGGCTTGACGTGCTTGAGATCGGCGGCGGTGACGACATGCGCGCCGTCCGGCGCGGAGATTTTCACGATCTTGCCGGCGGCCGTGGCGCTGCGCACGAAGCGCACCCAATGCGCGGCCGGCAGGTCCGCGGTGAAGCGGCCTTGCCCGGTGACCAGCGCAGGGTCCTCCAGCCGCCGGATCGCGCGGCCGACCCAGGTGGTGCCGGAACCCTTGGTATGGGCGGTCATGACAATTTTGCCTTGCGCATGATCTTGTCCGAAAACCGGTACCCATCCCCGATCAAGCCGGGGACATGCTTTTGCGGGATCATGCGCTGTGCTCCAGCGCCCGGCGCACGACGGCGCGCACCAGATCGCGGCGGTATTCGCCGCTGGTTTGGATGTCCTCCAGCGGATCAATTGCCTTCGCCGCAGCTTCCGCCGCCGCGCGAAACGCCGCATCGCCCGGCGCCTGGCCCGCGAGCGTTGCTTCCGCCTGCGCAATCCGGCGCGGCTGCGCCTCCGCGCCGCCGACGCCGATGCGCGGTTCGGCGATCTTTCCGTCCACAAGGCGATAGGTTGCCAGCGCCGCCGCCATCGCGAAATCGCCGGCGCGGCGGTTGAATTCGTAAAAGCCGAACTTGGCGTCGGCGGCGAGCAGCGGCAGCCGCGCTTCCGTCAGCAATTCATTCTCGGCCAGCGCCGTCGACATGATGCCTTGAAAAAAGTCAGCCGCGGCGATCGTGCGCGTGCCGCGCTTGCTGCGCGCGACAATCTCGGCGCCGAGCGTGGCGGCGACCAGGCACCATTCCGACGCCGGATCGGCATGGGCGAGGCTGCCGCAAAACGTGCCGCGCATGCGGATGGGATAATGCGCGATGTGACGCACGACGTAGGCGAGCAGCTTGCCGAGCGGGCCGTCGGCGACGCTCTTGTGAAACGCCGCATGG
The DNA here is from genome assembly GCA_945861895.1 of Rhizobium sp. Q54. Taxonomy (GTDB): domain Bacteria; phylum Pseudomonadota; class Alphaproteobacteria; order Rhizobiales; family Xanthobacteraceae; genus Pseudolabrys. Next base: position 63,264 of record CAMAWF010000001.1, on the reverse strand, counting down.
CGCACGCGCGCGCCGATGACGAGCTTGCCGCCGTCCACCGCCAGCCGGTCGAGGCCGGCAACCTCGTTGATGTCGACGAGATGCGCGGGCCGCGCCATGCGGAACGCCATGATCGGCACCAGGCTTTGTCCGCCCGCCAGCACGCGGCCGTCCTGCGGCGCGACTTCGGCGAGGATAGCCAGCGCCTCTTCGACGGTCTTCGGCACATGACGGACGAACGCAGCTGGTTTCATGTTCTCAAGGCCTGGTCGCGACCGGCATCGGCGGCGGGCGCCGCCTTGCCGGGACGAATGATATCGCCTGGAATTATGAAGGCAATCTCGTTAGCGCACAAACGATTTAGCGCACGGCGCGAGGCAGATGTCAGGTCCCCACTTTCAATTCGGCGACCAGCCCGCGCAGCGTCGCGACCGTCGACAGCGCCACGATCTTGCCGGTGCGCGGATTTTCCGACGGCACGTTTTCAATCGTCATGGAAAAGCGCGCGGTATCGGCATCCACTTCGATGCGGTGGGTATTGAGCTTGAGCGCCGGGTCGGCCCAGATTTCAAGATGCGTGCGGTCGGGTCCGATGCCGGCGAGGCTCAATGCGGCCGCGACGTTGACGTTGGCGGGGAAGCCCTTGGCCCCTTCGCGCGCGCTGCCGTCGAACACTTTCAGCGGCTTGTCGAGATTTTTCAGCGAGATGCCGCGCGCGACCAGATAAGGCGCGCCGTCAAGACCGTTCGGCGGCTTGCGCGTCACCATGCTGACCGAGCGGATGGTGCCTTCGGCCGCCGCGCGCACCGCGTCGAGCCCGATCAACCCGCCGGTCGGCACCAGAATGCGTGCGCCTTTTTGTTTGGCGCGTTCGACCAGATCCCAATGTTCGAGCAACTGCCCGACCGACAGCGGCATGAAGATGCGTGAAGCGTCGATAGCGCTGATCCCCACGGAACGAAAAAGCGGCGGCGGCAGGCATTCGACCACCACGTCGCAATCGTCGGCGAGTTCGGTCGGCTTGCGCACCGCGATGGCGCCGCCGATCTGCGGCAGGATGCGCTTGGCCTTGTCCAGATCGCGCATGGAAACCGCCGCAAGCGTCAAGCCGGGGATGCCGGCGGCGAGCCGGCGCGCGACTTCGCCGCCGACCGCGCCAAGCCCGGCCAGCCCGATGCGTAAATCTTTATTCGTGCTCATTTTTTCCGGCCGGTGAAGTTCGGCTTGCGCTTTTCCATGAAGGCGCGCACGCCTTCGGCATAATCCGGCGTCTGGCTGGCGGCGCGCTGGGAATCGCGTTCGAGATCGAGTTGCGCATCGAAACTATTGGTTGCCGAAGCATTGAGCGCGCGCTTAATCAGCGCCAGCCCTTGCGTCGGCGCGGCGGCAAAATGCACGCAGAGTTTTTCCGCCTCGCTCATCAGCGCAGCATCGTCGACCGCTTTCCAGATCAGCCCCCAGCTCTCGGCTTTCTCCGCCGGTAGCGGCTCGGCCAGCAGCGCCAGCCCGCGCGCACGCGCTTCGCCGACAAGCCGCGGCAATATCCAAGTGCCGCCGGAATCCGGCACCAGACCGACGCGGGCAAACGATTGGATGAAGCTCGCCGAGCGCGCCGCGATGACGATATCGCACGCAAGCGCAATGTTGCAGCCGGCGCCGGCCGCGACGCCATTCACGGCGGCGACGACCGGGAAGGGCAGCGCGCGCAGCTTGCGCACCAGCGGATTGTAAAACTGTTCGAGCGTGCCGCCGAGCACGACCTGCTCGCCCGGCTTGGCCAGGCGGTCGTTGAGGTCTTGGCCCGTGCAGAAGCCGCGGCCCGCTCCGGTGATCATCAGCGCGCGGCAGCCTTCGTCCTTCTCGGCGTCCTCAAGCGCCGCGCGTAGCGCCAGATGCATGTCCTCATTGAAGGCATTGAGACGGTCGGGCCGGTTGAGCGTGATGACGCGATAGCCCGCGCGCTTGTCGACGAGAATGGTCGTATCGCTCATGAGCCAGTTACCCCGCCATCGAGATTGATGTTTTGCCCGGTGACAAATGCAGAAGCGTCGGAGGCCAGAAACAGCACGGTGCCGACGAGGTCCTCCGGCGTTTCCGCGCGCGGGACGCATTGCATGGAAATGATCTTCGCCTTCTGCTCCGGCGTGACGGTCTTGCGCTCGATCTCGGTGAAGGTCGCGCCCGGCAAAATTGCGTTGACGGTGATGTTGTCGGCGCCGAGTTCGCGCGCCATCGACAGGCTGATGCCGGAGAGCGCGGCTTTGCTGGCGATGTAGTGCAGATAATTCGGGCGGCCGAGCCGCACCGCGCCGGAGGCGATGTTGACAATGCGTCCCCATTTCGCGCGCCGCATGGCGGGCAGCACCGCGCGCGCGCAAAGAAACGGACCGGTGAGATTGACGCGCAGCACCCGTTCCCATTCTGCGAGCGGAATCTGGTCGAACGGGCGCATCTCCAGCGTGGAGAATATCCCGGCATTGTTGATGAGAACGTCGATGCGGCCAAATTTTTCGTCGGCGGCCTTCACCATCTTTTCGATCGAGGCCGGATCGGCGACGTCGGTGGCAATGGCGAGCGCCTGTCCGCCGGCTTGCGTGACTTCCTTGGCGACGGCTTCGCCTTTCCCGGCGTTGCGTTCGGCGATTACGGCGATGGCGCCGGCCGCGCCGAAGGCTTTGGCGAAAACACGTCCGATGCCCTGACCCGCGCCGGTGATGATGACCACGCGCCCCGCCAGCGAGGGGAACACCACGTTCTTTGTGTCCGCGTGCGCGTTCATGCCACGCCTTGTTGCTTGCGCGCTACTGCTTCGAGCGCCACGCGCGCATCCCACGGTGTCCACCACGGCTTGAGGCCGAGGTCGCGCGCGATGATTGCTGCGCCGATATAGCCCGCGCCGCCGGAAATCGCGCCGCCGGGATGGCCGGCGGAACCGGCGTTGTACAGATTCGCGATCGGCGTGCGGTAGCCGAAATGGTTGTACATCACTTGGCTCGCATTGAACGCGCCCATGAAAATGTCGCCGTCGCGCATATTGATCATGTCCTGGGTATATTCGCGCGCGGTGTAGACGTAACGGCCGATGATGTTCTTCTGCGTCATATTGGGGCAGACGCGGGCGAAAGTCTCGATGATGCGGTCGGAGAATTCCTGCTTGAACGTTTCGTAGCTCTTGCCGCCGGTGTCGGGCTCAAGCGGCATCACGTGCCAGCAATAGGTGGTGTGCTTGCCGGGCGGCGCCTGCGTCGGGTCCAGCAGGCTCAACGGCCCCGCGCCGAACTGCACGATCTTCGGCACGCGGCCGGCCTGCACGTCCTGATGCGCGGAGAACAAATCCTCCATCGTTTCCGCGCCGATGCTCCATTTCAGCGTGCGGTTGATGTTGGGATCGAACTTTTCCGCCGCAAAGCGCGGGCTTTCATGCAGCGCGAGATGCAGGCCGAACAGTGTCCAGGCGGTGTATTTGTAGTCGTCGAGTTTTTTGCGGAATGCTTGCGGCATCTGCTCGCGCCCGATCATTTTCTCGAAGGTTTGATGCACGTCGAGCGTGGAAGCGACGAACTGCCTGGAGCGCACGGTGCGGCCGTCGTCGAGCGCAATGCCGGCCGCCTTATTATTTTCGATCACGATGCGGTCGATGCGCACCTGCGGCCGATAGGTGCCGCCGGCGGCGATGAAACATTCCATCAGCCCGCGCGCGAGGTTGAACGAGCCGCCCTGACAAAGCTGGTAGCCGCTTTCGAGATCGAAGGAGCGCACCACCGAGCCCATCGGGCTGGTCTTCGACAAGGTATCCACCAGCCAGGTGCCGAACAACGACACCTTGAACAAAAACAACAACCGCACGTGCTCGTTTTCGAACAGCTCGCGCACCACCTCAAGCGGCTGGCGGTTGGACATTTCGAGGAATTCGCGCCCAAGCGAAGTGCGCGACAGCAGCGCCTCGCGTTCCGCCTGCGGCAGCGGCTCGGAATAGCGTTCGGGTAGAAAAATATCCGCGGTGATTTTTTCCGCCTTGCGATTCCATTCGCGGAACGTGGCGGCGTCTTTTTTCGAGAAACGCGCGATGTTGGCGACCGACTCTTCCAGATCGCGGCCGAGCACCAGCGCGCTACCGTCGCTGTGAGCCTGGCCAAGCTCGTAGCGCGGCGTGATGTAGGTGACGCGCTCGCTTAGGCCCAAATCCTTGAACCACGGCGTCTCGCTGATGTGGAAATGATTGATAGAGTGCAGATTGTGATAAAATCCGGGCTCGGTCACCTCTTCGGTCGCAAGCCCGCCGCCATAGGTCAGCCGACGTTCGACCAGCAGGATGTCGAGGCCCGCTTTGGCGAGATAGGCGCCGAGGATGAGGCCGTGATGGCCGGCCCCGATGATGATGCCGTCGTAGGTTTTTTCCAGCGCCTTCGACAAAGGTCTTACATCCCTTGGTTCGTGGCCGGTCGCGGGCCTCGTTTTGCCAGACTGCCGGGCGCGTGCAATGCCGGTCAATGGCTGCGATCGCATGGCCAATAAACCCGTATTGAGGGCCATTTCGCCGCACGGTCGCGCCGCCACGGCCGGCGCGGGTGGACCTTTTGGCCGCAAGCCCGATAGATTAGTATCCAGTCAAAGGGCCAATAAGGCCCAGGGAGGGTTACGATCATGCGTAAAGCGATGTTACTCGCCGGCGCGTTTGCGCTGGCAGCGGCTCCGGCCGCGGCTCAGCAGAAAACCGTCAAGATCGGCTTCATCAGCACGTTCAGCGGTCCGACCGCCGTCATCGGCAACGACATGCGCAATTCCTTCGAGCTTGGCCTCGACCATCTCGGCCGCAAGCTTGGCGGCCTGCCGGTCGAAGTCATCTACGAAGACGACCAGCAGAAGCCGGAGGTCGGCAAGCAGAAGACCGACAAGCTGATCGAATCCGACAAGGTCGATTTCATCGTCGGCTACATCTGGTCGAACGTGCTGCTCGCCTCGCTCAAGTCGGTCGTCGATTCCAAGACGATGATGGTCGTCACCAATGCCGGACCGTCGCAGATCGCCGGCGAGCTGTGCTCGCCTTACGTGTTCTCGACCTCCTGGCAAAACGATCAGACACCGCAGGCGATGGGCCTCTACATGAATCAGAAGGGCGTGAAGAGCGTCTTCCTGATCGGCCCGAACTACGCCGCCGGCAAGGACATGCTCACGGGCGTTGCCGCGACCTTCAAGGGCAAAGTTCTCGGCCAGGAGTTGACCGTGTGGCCGACCCAGCTCGATTTCTCCGCCGAGCTGTCGAAGGCGCGCGCGGCCAAGCCGGACGCCATCTTCGTGTTCTATCCGGGCGCCGCCGGCGTGCAGTTCCTTACCCAATACGCCCAGGCCGGCCTGAAAGGCCAGATCCCGCTCTACACCGCGTTCACCATCGACGAGCTGTCGCTGCCGCGGCAGAAAGACCTCGCGCTTGGCGTGCCCGGCGCGCAGCAGTGGGTGAACGATCTGCCCAATCCCACCAACAAAAAGTTCGTCGCCGACTTTAAGACAAAGTACAAGTCGTCGCCGGCGTTCTATGGCGCGCAGACTTATGACGCCGCGGCGCTCATCAACAGCGCCGTCGTGGCGGTCAAGGGCGATCTGAGCAAGAAGGACGAGATGCGCAGGGAAATGGAGAAGGCAAACTTCAAATCCGTGCGTGGCAACTTCAAGTACGGCAAGAATCATATCCCGATCCAGAACTTCTATCTGCAGGACGTGGTGAAGGATAAGGACGGCAACTTCGCGCTCAAGACCGTCGCGACCATCGTGAAGGACAGCCAGGACCAGCACGTCGGCAAATGCCAGATGAAGTAATGCCGGCATGATCGTTGCAAGACGGCAGCGGCGCAAAAGCGTTGCTGCCGTCTTGTTGTTTCTGGGCCTGCGAAGCGAACAACAATGCTTTACTTTATCGAGCAATGCCTCAACGGCGTGCAACTGGGCATGCTGCTGTTCCTGTTGGCGGCCGGCCTGACGCTGATCTTCGGCATCATGGATCTGGTCAACCTGGCGCACGGCTCGCTCTACATGCTCGGCGCCTATTTCGCGGCCACCTTCGCCGCGCTGACCGACAGCTTCGTGGCCGGCGCGCTGCTGGCGCTGATTGCCACGCTTGTGGTCGGCATGGCGGTGGAGGTGATCGCCATGCGGCGGCTCTACGGCCGCGACCACCTCGATCACGTGCTCGGAACCTTCGGGCTGATTCTATTTTTCAACGAACTGGTGCGGATGATCTGGGGCCCGGCGGGTATGACGCTGTCGCTGCCGATGGAAATGTTGCAGGCCGTGCAGGTGCTGCCGGGCGTTTTCTATCCGCTCTACCGCATCGTCATCATCGTCGCGACGTTGATCGTTGCGCTGCTGCTCTATGTTCTGGTCATGCGCACGCGCATCGGCATGCTGATCCGGGCCGGCGCCTCCAATCGCGAGATGGTGGGTGCGCTCGGCATTAACATCAAGCTGCTCTATACGCTGGTGTTCGGTCTGGGGGCGGCGCTCGCCGGCTTTGCCGGACTGATGCAAGCGCCGATTTTGACCGTGCAGATCGGCATGGGCGAGAACATCCTGATCCTGGCCTTCGTCGTCATCATCATCGGCGGCATCGGCTCGATCCGCGGCGCCTTCGTCGCCGCGATCTTCGTCGGCCTGATCGATACGGTCGGGCGCGCCTTTCTCCCCGATTTGCTGCGGTTGTTCCTGAGCAGCAATGCCGCCTCCAGCGCGGGACCGGCGCTCTCCTCGATGCTGATCTATCTGCTGATGGCGCTGGTGCTGGTGTTCCGGCCGGAAGGCCTGTTTCCCACGGCGGGCAAATGACGGCGCCGCTCAACCTCCGCTCCATTTTCATCGCCGGCGTGTTGACGGTTCTCGCCCTGCTGCCGGTCTATGCCGCGCTCACCGGCAACTATTTCTTGCTGACGCTGTTCACCCGCATCGTCATTCTGGCGATGGCGGCGACCAGCCTGAACCTCATTCTCGGCTACGGCGGCATGGTGAGCTTCGGCCATGCGGTCTATCTCGGCATCGGCGGTTATGTCGTCGGCATTCTGGCGAAGGAGGGAATCCTCTCGGGCTTTGTGCAGTGGCCGGTCGCGGTCGCGGTATCGGCGCTGATTGCGCTCGGCCTCGGCGCGCTTTCGCTGCGCACGCGCGGCGTCTATTTCATCATGATCACGCTCGCCTTCGCGCAGATGTTTTATTACATCGCGATCGGTCTCGACCGTTACGGCGGCGACGACGGCCTGACCATCTACAAGCGCAGCCAATTCGGCGATCTCGTCAACCTGTCCAGCAAAACGCAGTTCTATTACCTCTGTTTCGCCTTCCTGCTCGGCACGATTTACCTCGTCTGGCGTCTGGTGAATTCGCGCTTCGGCATGGTGATCCGGGGATCGCGCTCGAACGACCGGCGTATGCACGCCATCGGATTTCCGACATTCCGCTACAAGCTGATCTGCTTCGTGATTGCCGGCACGCTATGCGGGCTGGCGGGCGCGCTGCTCGCCAACCATACGGATTTCATCAGCCCGGCGGTGATGCACTGGACCCGCTCGGGCGATCTCATCGTCATGGTGGTGCTCGGCGGCATGGGGTCGCTGTTCGGCCCGCTGATCGGCGCGGTCGCGTTGCTGGTGCTGGAAGAAACCCTCCCGGTCCTTATCAGCGCCGTCGCGGGTTTGATTTTGCCAAGCGCCGCGACCCAGGCCGGAGAATATTGGCAGATCGTTTTGGGCCCGTTGTTCCTGCTGGTCGTGCTGTTCGCGCGTGGCGGCATCGATGGATTACTGGCAAAGGTGCAACGTGGCTGACGCGCTGTTGCAGGTCGAGGCGCTGTCGAAACGGTTCGGCGGAATCGTCGCGTCGGACGCGCTTTCGCTCAGTGTCGCGCCGGGCGAGTTGCATGCCGTCATCGGCCCCAACGGCGCCGGCAAGACCACGCTGATTTCCCAGCTCACCGGGCAGCTGGCGCCGGATTTCGGGAAGATCACTTTCGCCGGTCTCGACATCACGGCGCTGCCGACCCATCGCCGCAGCGCGCTCGGACTGGCGCGCTCGTTCCAGATCACGTCGTTGTTTCTCGACATGAGCGCGCTCGACAATGTGTCGCTGGCCGTGCAGGCGCATGCCGGGCATTCCTTCCGTTTCTGGCGCGACGCCCGCAACGAAAGCGAATTGCGCGAGCCTGCGCGCGCGGCGCTCGTGCGCGTGGGGCTGGGCGAGCGTGCGTCGGCGCCGGCGGCGGAACTCAGCCACGGCGAACATCGTCAGCTGGAAATCGCCATGGCGCTCGCCGGGCGCCCGCGCATGTTGCTGCTCGATGAGCCGATGGCGGGGCTTGGCCCGGAAGAATCCGCCCGCATGGTGGAGATGCTGCGCGCGCTCAAGAGCGAGCACGCGATTTTGCTGGTCGAGCACGACATGGAAGCGGTATTCGCGCTTGCCGACCGCATCACGGTGCTGGTCTATGGCCGCGTGATCGCCTCCGGCGCGCCGGAGACGATCCGCAACCACGCGGAAGTGCGCCGCGCCTATCTTGGCGAGCAGGAGGCGGCTGATGTCTGATGCCGACCTGCTGCACGTCGCCGATGTCGAGACCTGCTACGGTTTGAGCCAGGTGCTGTTCGGCATTTCGTTCAGCGTGAAGCCCGCCGAAGTGGTGACGCTGATGGGCCGCAACGGCATGGGCAAGACCACGACCGTGCGCTCGATCATGGGGCTCACGCGCGCGCGCGCCGGCGCCATCCGTTTCGGCGGCGAGGAAATTCGCGACTATCCGTCCTATCGCGTGGCCCAGCTCGGTATCGGATTGGTGCCGGAAGGCCGGCAGATTTTTTCGAATCTGACGGTGCGTGAAAATCTGGTCGCCACCGCGCGCGCCGGAAACTCCGATGGCTGGACGCTGGAAAAAGTCTACGGATTGTTCCCGCGTCTGGCCGAACGCGCCGGCAGCATGGGCAACCTGCTGTCCGGCGGCGAGCAGCAGATGCTGGCGATCGGCCGCGCGCTGATGACCAATCCGCGCCTGCTGATATTGGACGAGGCGACCGAGGGGCTGGCGCCGCTGATCCGCGCCGAAATCTGGCGCTGCCTCGCGCAACTCAAAAAGGCCGGGCAGGCCATCCTGGTGATCGACAAGAATGTCGAGGCGCTGACCAAAGTGGCCGATCGCCATTACCTGATCGAGCGCGGGCGCGTGGTGTGGACCGGCTCTTCGCCGCAGCTCGCGGCCGCGGCTGACATCCAGCACCGCTATTTGGGGATTTAGCCAGCTTGTCATCACCGGGCTTGTCCCGGTGATCCCGTTTAGGAAGGCATTGCGTTCCTGATCGGGATGGCCGCGACAAGCCCGGCCATGACGACGGAGAGTCAGCGTGCGGGCGCGGGCAGCGGTCCGCTTGCCGCATCGCGCCCCGCCCCGCCAAGCCTGCGGTGCAGCCGGTCGAGCAAGAGATAAATCACCGGCGTGGTGTAGAGCGTGAGCGCCTGCGACACGATCAATCCGCCGATGATGGTGATGCCGAGCGGCCGCCGCAGCTCCGAGCCCGGGCCGGTTGCGATCACCAGCGGCACCGCGCCGAGCAGCGCCGCCATCGTGGTCATCAGGATCGGCCGGAAGCGCTCCATGCAGGCTTCGAAGATGGCTTTGTCCGGCGTCAGCCCGCGCCGCCGCTCGCCCTCGAGCGCGAAGTCGACCAGCATGATGCCGTTCTTCTTCACGATGCCGATCAGCAAAATAATGCCGATGAAGGCGATCACCGTGAGCTCGGCATCAAAGATGTGCAGCGCCAGCAGCGCGCCGAGCCCGGCCGGTGGCAGCGTCGAGATGATGGTGAGCGGATGCGCCAGGCTCTCGTACAGCACGCCGAGCACGATATAGACCGCGATCAGCGCCGCCGCTATCAGCAGCGGCTGCGCGCCCACCGATCCGCGAAACGCGCGCACGTCGCCGGCGAATTCGGCATGGATGGTGTCCGGCATGTGCAGCCCGGCCACCGCGCGCTCGATGTCGGCGGTGGCTTGTTCGAGCTTGCTCTCGGGCGAAATATTGTAGGTGATGGTGACGGAGGGGAACTGGCCCTGATGGTTGACCACCAGCGGCGCGATCGAGCGCTCGACGCGCGCCACGCTGGAGAGCGGCACTTGTCTGCCGCCGCTGCCGCTGACATAGACCTGCGCAAGATCGGAAGGGTCGCGCTGATATTTGCGGTCGACTTCCAGGATGACGCGATACTGGTTGCGCTGGGTGTAGATGGTCGAAATCTGCCGTTGCGAAAACGCATTGTTGAGCGCGTTGTCGATGTCCTGCATCTTCACGCCCAGCCGCGCGGCCGCCGGGCGGTCGATGACGATCTTGGCCTGCAGCCCGCCCTGCTCGCGATCGGTGGTGACGTCGACGATACCCGGCAGCTGCTTGATGCGGTCCTGCACCCGCGGCAGCCAGCGCTGCAATTCGTCGAAATCGGGGCTCCACAAAGTGAACTGATATTGCGAGTCGCTTTGCCGCCCGCCGACGCGCAAATCCTGCGCCGGCACCATGAACACCCGCAGGCCCGGAATGCCGTTCAACTGGGTGCGCAGCCGCGCCACGACGCGCTGCGTGCTCACGCCATTGCGCTCCGCCAGCGGCTTGAGGCTGATGAACACCCGCCCGCGGTTGACCGAGGAGTTGTATCCCGACGCCCCGACCGACGATCCGACATTGGCCACCGCAGGATCGGCAAAGACGATGTCGAGCACCTTTTGTTGCAGCTCGGCCATGGCCTGGAACGAAATATCGGTCGAGGCCTGCATCCCGCCGAACACCAGGCCGGTGTCGTCCTGCGGGAAATAACCTTTCGGCGTCTTGATATAGAGAGCGACCGTGAGCGCGATGGTCGCGACAAAAACCAGCATTACCAGCACGTGATGCCGCAAGACATGCCGCAGCGTGCGCGCATAGAAACCGATAAACCGCGCCAGCGCTCCTTCGACCAGGCGGTCGAGCCAGGTCGCGTTGCGGCTCGGCGGCGCGTGCACGAAATAAGCGCAGATCATCGGCGTCACCGAGAGCGACACCACGGTCGATACCGCGATGGCGAAAGCAAGCGTGACGGAAAATTCGCGGAACAAGCGCCCGACGATGCCGCCCATGAACAGCAACGGAATGAAGGCGGCGATCAGCGACACGCTGATCGAGACCACGGTGAAGCCGATCTGCTTTGCGCCGGCCAGCGCCGCGCGCAACGGCGACATTCCCTTTTCCAGATTGCGGAACATGTTCTCGATCATCACGATGGCGTCGTCGACCACGAAGCCGACGCTCACGGCGAGCGCCATCAGCGAGAGATTGTCGATCGAAAATCCGGCCGCCCACATGGCGGCGCAAGTGCCGGCGAGCGATAGCGGCACGGTGATTCCGGCGGCGATAGTCGCCGCGCCGCGGCGCAGGAACACGAACACCACCAGCATGACCAGGACGATGGTGGCGGCAAGCGTGAGCTGCATGTCGCGCACGCTGGCGCGAATGGTTTGCGTGCGGTCCGACAGCACCGATATCTCGATGCCGGCGGGTATCCAGCGCCGCAGATCGGGGATCACCCGATAGATCCGGTCGACCGTATCGATGACGTTGGCGTCGCCCTGCTTGGTGATGATGAGCAGCACCGCCGGCTCGCGATTGAATCCGCCGGCCGAGCGGTTGTTGCGCACGCCGGCCTGGATCGTGGCAACGTTGGAAAGCCGGATCACCGTTCCGTTGACCGTCTTCACCACGACGGGATCGTATTGAACGGGCGCGCGCAGTTGGTCGTTGACGCCGATGGTGATGGCGCGGCTCTCGCCGTCGAAAACGCCGAGCGGCCCCACCGCATTGGAATTGACGATGGCCGTGCGCACCTCTTCCATCGAGATGCCCATGGAGGCGAGCAGCACCGGATTGACGCTCACCCGGATTGCCGGCTGCTCGGAGCCGGCGACGTTGACCTCGGCCACGCCCTCGACCTGCGACAGCCGCTGCGCGATCACAGTGTCGGCGGCATCGTAAATCGCGCTCGGCAAAACGGTTTTCGACGTCAGCGCCAGAATCAAAATCGGCGCGGCGGCCGGATTAGCCTTGCGGAAACTGGGCAGCGTCGGCATGTCGCTGGGCAAGTCGCTGAGCGCGGCGTTGAGCGCGGCCTGCACGTCGCGCGCCGCGCCTTCGATGCTGCGGTTGAGATCGAACTGCACGGTGATGCGCGAGAATCCGAGCGAGCTTACCGATGTCATCTCGGTGACGCCGGAGATTTCGCCGATGCGGCGCTCCAGCGGCGCGGCGACCGTGGCCGCCATGATGGCGGGATCGGCGCCAGGCCGGCTGGCGGTGATATTGATGGTCGGGAACTCCACCGACGGCAGGCTGGCGACCGGCAAAAAGCCGTAGGCGACGGCGCCGACCATGAACAGGCCGATGGCCAATAACGTCGTGCCGATCGGCCGGCGCACGAAGGGCTGTGAGAAATTCATGGCGCTACTCCGCCGGCCGCGCGCGGTATTTCGGCCGCGGCGGCTCCGGCGCCGCCGCCGGCGTGAGCCGCACGCGCAGCCGCTCCATGTAGAGATAGATTACCGGCGTGGTGTAGAGCGTGAGCAATTGGCTCACCAGTAATCCGCCGACAATGGTGACGCCGAGCGGATTGCGCAGTTCCGAGCCGGTGCCGCCTTCCAGCGCCAGCGGCAGGGCGCCGAACAATGCGGCGAGCGTGGTCATCATGATCGGGCGGAAGCGCAACAGCGAAGCCTGCACGATCGACTCGCGCGGCGATAGCCCTTGATGCCGTTCGGCTTCGAGCGCGAAGTCGATCATCATGATCGCGTTTTTCTTCACGATGCCCATCAGCAGCACGATGCCGATCAGCGCGATGACCGAGAGGTCATAGCCAAACAGCATCAGCGCCAACAGCGCGCCGACGCCGGCCGAGGGCAAAGTGGAGAGGATCGTGAGCGGATGGATGAAGCTCTCGTACAAGACGCCGAGCACGATGTAGATCGTGATGGCGGCGGCGAGGATCAGCCACGGCTCGTTGGCGAGCGACTTGCGGAATTCGGCGGCATCGCCGGAATAGCTGCCGATCACTGAATTCGGCAAGCCGATGTCCTGCTGGGCGGCCGAGATCGCCGCCACCGCGTCGCTCAATGCCGCGCGTGGGGCGAGATCGAAGCTGATGGTCACCGAGGGAAACTGCTCCTGATGCGCGATGACGAGCGGCGCCGAGACGCGCTCGAAACTGGCGAAGGCGGCCAGCGGCACCTGCGTGCTGCTGGTGCTGGTCGAGGTCGCGCTGCTGGCGCTGCTGGCGGCGCCAGAGGTCGCGCCGGGAACGGTGGATGTCGCAACCGTCGTGCTGCTTGAGGTCGTGCTGCTGCTGCCGGTGACGTAGAGCTTCGAGAGCGCGGCGGGGTCGCGCTGGTATTGCGGCATTGCTTCCAGGATCACGCGGTATTGGTTGGCCTGCGCGTAGATGGTGGAAATCTGCCGCTGGCCGAAGGCATTGTTGAGCGTGTCGGTGATGTTCTGCATGGAGACGCCGAGTCGTCCGGCCTTTTCGCGGTCGACATTGACCATCACCCGCAATCCGCCTTCCTGCGCTTCGGAGGCGACCTCGCGCATGACCGGCGACGCGCGCAGCTTTTCGGCGAGCTTGAGCGACCAGTCCGAAACCTCCTGCGTGTCGGTGCCGACCAGCGTGTATTGATACTGCGCGCGGCTGGCACGCGTGCTGATTTGCACGTCCTGCACCGGCTGGAAATAGACGTTCATTCCCGGCACCGCGCCGGCTTTCGCCTGCAACCGCGGCACGATCTCGTTCATCCGCGCGCTGCGCTCGCCGCGCGGGCGCAGCGTGATGACGAGGCGGCCGGCATTGGGCGTGGCATTGATCGGGCTGACGCCGACGACGGAGACGATGCCAGTAACCTCGGGGTCGGATCGGATCGCGGCTTCCACCGCCTGCTGCCGGCGCGTCATCTCGGCAAAGGAAACATCCGTGCCGGCTTCGGTCACCGCCACGATCAGGCCGGTATCCTGCAACGGCAGAAAACCCTTGGGGATCGCGATATAGAGCAGGACGGTGGCAACGAGCGTGATCAGCGTCGTCACCAAAGTTGCCTGCTGATGGCGCAACACCCATTCCAGGCTTTCGCGATAAAGCTCGACGGTGCGGTCGACCCAGCGGTTTAACGTCTGCGCCAGCGCGGAGCTTTTGCGCTCGACATGCGGGCGCAGCAGCCGGCTGCACATCATCGGCGTCAGCGTCAGCGACACGACCATCGACGCCACCACGGCGATGGTGAGCGTGAGCGCGAATTCGTGGAACATGCGGCCCACCAGTCCAGTCATGAACAAGAGCGGAATGAACACCGCGATCAACGACACCGTGAGCGAGATCACGGTGAAGCTGATCTCGCGCGCGCCGCGCAACGCCGCTTGCAGCGGCCGCTCGCCCTTTTCCATGTGGCGCACGATGTTCTCGATCATGACGATGGCGTCGTCGACCACGAAGCCGGTGCCGATGGTCAGCGCCATCAGCGAAAGATTATCGAGCGAAAATCCGCAGAACCACATCGCGCCGAAGGTCGCCACCAGCGAGAGCGGCAGTGCGACGCCGGCAATGATGGTGGCGCGGACCGTGCGCAGGAATATCAGCACCACCAGCACCACCAGCGCGACGCTCAGCACCAGCGTGAATTGCACGTCGCGGATCGAGGCGCGGATGGTGACGGTGCGGTCATTGACGATGGTGAGCTTGACGCCCGCCGGCATCGCGCGCTGCAGCCGCGGCAGTTCGCCGCGCACGCGCTCCACGGTCTGGATCACGTTGGCGCCGGGCTGGCGCTGCACGTCGACCACGATCGCGGGCACGCCCTGATACCAGCCGCCGACCTTGGTGTTCTCCAGGCCCTCGACGACATTGGCGACATCGCCGAGCAGAACCGGCGCGCCGTTGCGGAACGCGATGACGATGGTCTTGTAGGCGTCCGCCGCCGCGATCTGGTCGTTGGCGGCAATGGTATAGGATTGATGCGCGCCATCGAGCGCGCCCTTGGGGCCGGCGACATTGGCGCCGACGATGGCGGTGCGCAGGTCTTCCAGCCCGATATTGTAGGCGGCGAGCCGCGCGAGATCGGCCTGGATGCGGATGCCGGGCCGGATGCCGCCCTGCACCGAGACGCGGCCGACGCCGGTCACCTCGGAAAGCCGCGGCGTCATCATGGTATCGGCGATGTCGCTGAGCGCGCGCAGCGATGTGGTGTCCGAGGTCAGCGCCAGCGTGACGATCGGCGCGTCGGCGGGATTCACCTTCGAATACAGCGGCGGATAGGGAAGATTTCGCGGCAGCGTCGAACCGGCGGCGTTGATGGCGGCCTGCACGTCCTGCGCGGCGGCGTCGATGTCGCGGCTCAAATCGAATTGCAGCGTGATCTGGCTGATGCCGTAGCTCGACGACGACGTCATGGTGGAGAGCGAAGGGGTTTGCCCGAACTGCCGCTCCAGCGGCGCCGTCACTAGCGAGGCGATGGTGTCCGGATTGGCGCCCGGCAATTGCGTGGTGACCTGGATGGTCGGGAAGTCCACCTGCGGCAGCGCCGACACCGGCAGCCACCAGTAGCCGAGCGCGCCGCCGAGCATCACCGCGATGCCGAGCAGCGAGGTCGCAATCGGCCGGTGAATGAAGGGCGACGAGACGCTCATCGTGTTGGGCTTGGTGTTGGGCTTTGCGTCGGGATTGGTGGTGCGCCTGGCGCGGCATCGGAGCGCGGGCGGCGGTTGCCGTCGGGCCGCTGGCCGTCGCGCAGCGCCCCCGGCGGACGTGCGGCCGCCGGCACGGCCGTATCCGCATTACCGGCGACGTTGACCTGGGTGCCGTCAGTCAGCCGCGCGAAGCCGGTGGTGACCACGCGCTCGGGCGGCTGCACGCCGTTTGCCACCACGGCCTGGGTTTCATCCTGTAGCGAAATGCTCACCGGCCGCATCGCCACTTTATTGTCGTCCCTGACCACATAGACGAAAGTGCCGGCCGGCCCGCGCTGCACCGCGCCGGTCGGGATCACGACGACCTGACGCAGCGTGTCGATCAGCAGCCGGACATTGACGAACTGCCCTGGCCAGAGCGCGAGACTGGCGTTGGGAAAATCGGCTTTCAGCCGCACGGTTCCGGTGGTCTGGTCGACCTGATTGTCGACCACGCCCAAGGTGCCGCGGTCGATCACCGCGTCGTTGTCGGATTGCAGCGCCTCGACCGCGAGCGGCGTTTGCGCGAACGCCTTGTTCACCTGCGAAATGTTTTGCTGCGGCAGATTGAACAGCACCGAGATCGGCTGGATCTGCGTGATGACGACGATGCCGGTGGAGTCCGACGCGCGCACGATATTGCCTTCATCGACCTGGCGGATGCCGGTGCGTCCATCGATCGGGGCGACCACGGTGGTGTATTCCAGGATCGCCTTGGCGTTGTCGACCGCGGCCTGGTCGGATTTGACTTGCGCCTCGATCTGCGCGACCAGCGCGCGCTGGGTGTCGGCCTGCTGGCGGTTGATCGAATTGGTCGCGGCCAGACGCTCGTAGCGATCGAGATCGATGCGCGCATTGCCGAGCAGCGCCTCGTCCTGCGCCTTCTTGGCCATCGCCTGATCGAGCTGCGCCTTGTAGGTGGTGGGATCGATGCGCGCGAGCACGTCGCCCTTGCGGACATCCTGGCCTTCCTTGAAGCCCACGCCGATGAGTTTTCCGTCGACCTGCGGGCGCACCGTCACGGTGTTGAGCGCGCGCGTGGTGCCGACCGCGTCGAGATAAATCGGCACGTCGGCGAGCTTCGCCGCGGCCGCGAGCACCGGCACCGGACCGTCCGCGCCGAAGCGCCCGCGCGCACCGCGCTGGGGCTCCTGCGACGAGCCGCCGAGCGAATAGATCGCGGCCACGGCGAGCAGGGCGATGAGACCGGCGCCCACAAGGCGCGTGCGTCCGCTGAGGCGCAGATACCGCTTGCGAAGATCACTGAGCATCGGCGGTTTCCGGCGGCTTCGGCAGCCAGCCGCCGCCGAGCGCCTGAAATAAACTGACGATGGCTTGCAGCCGCGCCAGCCGCGCCTGCGCCAGCGCATCCTCGGCTTGGTACAGCGTCTGTTGCGTTTGCAGCACGGTCACCAGATCGACCGTTCCGCTGCGCAGCCGCTCCTCGGCGATTTCAAACGCGCGGCGGGAGCTGACGACCACTTCGCGCTGCAGCTGCTCGCGCCGCGTCGTCTGCTGGATGGCGACGAGCGCATTGTCGACATCGGCGAAGGCCGAGATCACCGCCTTGCGATAATTTTGCAGCAATTCGTCCTGCCGCCCCTTGGTCAGATCGAGCTGCCCTTGCAGCCGCAGACCGTCGAATATCGGCTGCGTCAGCCCGCCCACGGCGGTGTAAAACGCCGATTCCGGCCGGAACAGCGTCTTGAGCAGCGTGCTCTGATAGCCGCCTTCGCCGGTCAGTGTGATGCTTGGGAACATGGCGGCGCGGGCGTTTTCCACATTGGCATTGGCGGCGGCGAGCTGCGCCTCGGCTTCGCGGATGTCCGGGCGCTGGGTGAGCAGTTCGGACGGCAGCCCCGGCGTCACCCGCGGCAGCGCGATGTTGCGCAAGCTGCCGCCGCGGATGGCGATGCGCTCCGGCGGCCGCGCCACCAGCAGCGCGAGCGCCGCCTGGTTTTGCCGCAGCGTCTGTTCCAGCGGCGGGATCGCGGCGCGCTGGCTGGCCACCAGGCTTTGCTGTTGCGCGGTATCGAGCGAGGACGCCGTGCCGGCGGACAGGCGCTGCTGGATCAAATTGAGCACGCGCTCGGCGCTCACGAGATTTTCGCGCGCGACGCGCAGCCGGTCCTGCGCCGCCAGCACCTGGAAATAGGCATTGGCCGCGCTCACCACGGTCGTGAGCCCGACCACTTCGCGGTCGTAGCGGCTGGCGATGGCGGTTTCTTCCGCCGCGCGCAGCGCGGCGCGGTTCTTGCCCCAGAAGTCGATTTCGTAGCTTGCGCTCAGCGAGCCGGAATACAGCACCCGCTCGGAGCGGCCTGAACTCGTGGCGGTTCCGCCGCTGCTTGTCGTTTGCGAGGCGCGCGAGCGCGTTGCGTTGCCGCCGAGCGCGACATTCGGCAGTAGCGGCGCACCGGCGACGCGCGCCTGCGCGTCGGCCTGCACGATGCGGGCGACGGCCGCCGCGATGTCGAGATTGGCGGCGCGCGCCTCTTCGACGATCGCGGTGAGTTCGCGCGAGCGGAAGCCGCGCCACCAGTCGAGCTGCGGCAGCGCCGCCTCTGCGGCTGCGGGATTACGCGGGCCGGATTGGTAGCTTTCCGGAATGTCGAGCGCCGGGTCGGGCTTTTCCGAACCGAGAAAACACCCGGACAAAAGTTGCGTCAGGCAGAGCGCATAGGCCACGGCGAGATAACGGCGTGAACGGGACCGCGTTCCATCCGCAGACGGCTCCAACTCAGTTAATTGCCGAACCCACATACCCAATGACTTTCGAACGCTACCTGGATTTCCGGGCGATCCAGCCGTTGTGTCTAGCGCCGCGGACCGGGCGGCCAGTCGGCCAGCTTGTTGCGGCCGGCCGCCGACATTTCCATCGACGCCGTGAGGATCATGCCCTGCAGGATCTGATCGAAATTCTGCCGGGCAGCGCGCGTTTGCGTCATTGCGGCGCGCATGGCGTCGGCGCTGAACGGTTCGCGGCGCAGCGCCTGGCGGACGGTCTCCTGCGCGTCGCGGTAATTTCCGCGCGCGGCTTCGATGGCGGTCTGCTCGGCCTGGAACCGCGCGCGCAATGTGCCGGCGTCGGGCGCAGGCAAGGTTGCCGCCAGCCGCTCGATGCGCGTGGCGACGGTGCGGTCGGGCGCGGCCGCCGGCGCCGGCCCGCGCACCATCAGCGCGATCGCTACGCCGATGAAAAACAGATTGAGCGCAAGCGAGCCCAGCAACAACCGGCGCGGTGTTGCCAAAGCGGCGGGCGAAACCGTGTGTACCATGCTCATGGGCGTAGTCCCGTCAGCGGCTCGGATTCGAATACGATGGAGGAAAGATCGGCCGCGGCGACGGTAGTGGCGCTGGCGTCGTCGAACTGGCCGTCGAGCCCCGCCAACCCAATGAGAAAGCCGAGCGCCGCGCATCCGGCAAGCATCGCAACGCGCGGCCAGGCGGGGGTAAAGTCCCAGTCGAGCAGCACATTCGGCCAGAAGCTCCAGGCCCGGCGATGCTGGCGCGGCAACGGCCGGGCGGCGAGCGCCGCGAGCACGCGCGCGGCCGAGGCGTCTTCGCCGTCTGCCTGCTGGCGCAAATGGCCGGTGAGCATGGCATCGAGCTTGGCATCGAGTTTGGATTGGATGTGATCTTCGTTCATCGCAGGTTCTCGCTATTTTTCAATGATGTCGCCAAGACTACGGCGAAGGTTTTGTTTCGCGCGCACCAGTAAAGTTTCGATGGCGGACACCGAAGTATCGAGCATCGCGGCGGTGTCCGCATTGCTGAGGCCCTCGCGATAGGTGAGCACGATGGCTGCGCGCTGGCGGGCGGGCAGCGCCGCAATAGCGTCATCGATGCGGCGGTCAGTCTCGCCGGCCTCCATGCGAGCGCGAGCGTCGGGCGCGGTGTCGACGATGTCGCCAGCCGCTTCGAGCGCGACCCAGGGCGCGCGCCGTTTGCGGTCGAGGCAGAGATTGACCACCACGCGCGTGAGCCAGGTGCGAAACGAAGCGAGTGGCTGCCAGCGCGGGGCGTTGGTCCAGACCCGCAGGAGGGCATCCTGCGCCACGTCCTCGGCGTCGGCGGCATTGCCGGTGATGCGGCGCGCGAGCGCGAGGGCCGACGGCAAATGGCGGCGCGCAAGCTCGCGGAACGCCGGCTCGTCGCCGCGTGCGATCCGGGCCATGAGCGCTTCATCGCTGTCATCCATCGGATTGCGGTGGCCGCCATCGCTCGAGGTCCATCCATTCTAGTGCCTGGCATGAGCAATAAACGGACGGGCAGCGCGAAACCTGCGCTGCGGGGAACAGCGGGGATAACTAAATCGGCCTATAACCCATTGAATCGATGTGATTTTTCTCTCAGCCGGGCTGCCCGGGCGCGACATCGGCGAGCGAAAAGCCCGCGATGCGCTTGTAGTTTTCCGACAGCGCCCGCAATTCGTCCTGCGTGATGTAGTCGTCGAGATTGTCGAACGGCTTGTCGCCGACCAGTTCCTCGACCTTGATGTTGATGAAATCCGGCGGATGCTCGCGGTTGGTGCGCACCACCTTGGCCGCCGCCGCGCAGCGCGCATGCTCGTAGACCCTGAGCGCCTCGCGGGGGTCGGCATTGCTTTGCAGGACATCGGCAAGCGTGCGGGCGTCGATCGCGGCCTGCGCCGCGCCGTTCGAGCCGCGCGGATACATCGGATGGGCGGCGTCGCCGGCGAGCGTCACCCGCCCGAAGGTCCAGCGCTCGATCGGGTCTTTATCGACCATCGGATATTCCAAAATCTGATCGGCATCGCGGATCATCTGCGCCACGTCGAGCCAGTCGAAGCGCCAGCCCTCGTACAGCGGAAAGAAGTCGGCGAGGTCGCCCTGTTTGTTCCAGTCGTTGGCTTCAAACGTGTCGCGCTTGATCTCGGCCATCCAGTTGATGAGCTGGTTTCCCTCGGCGTCGGCATTATCGACGATCGGATAGATCACGATCTTGCCGGTAAGGATCGAGCCGACGCGCATATAGGAGCGCCCCGTGAGGATTGGCTTGCGGCGCGTGACGCCGCGCCAGGTGTTGATGCCGGTAAAAACGATCTTGTCGTCGGGATAAAATTGCTTGCGGATGACCGAATTGATGCCGTCGCAGGCGACCACCACGTCCGCATGCACCGGCGCGAGCGGGCGTCCGAGCGATGTCTCCTTGAAATGAACGGTGACGCCGTCCTCGTCCTGCTCGAGGCCGATGCATTCGTGGTCGACTTTGATTCGCATATCGCCGAGCCGCTTGCGCGCGGCATCGTACAAAATCGTGTGCAGCCGGCCGCGGTGGATGCCGACTTCCGGGAATGCGTAACCCGCGAACTTGCCGCGCGCTTCCTTGTAGATCAACTGGCCGAAGCGGTTGAAGAAGCAGCTCTCGCAGTTTTCGATTCCGGCGGCGAGCAACTCTTCGCCGACGCCGAGCGCGGTGAATTCGCGCATCGCATGCGGCAACAGCGTGATGCCGACGCCGAGTTCCTTGATTTCCGGCGCGCGCTCGTAGACGCGGGCGGCGATGCCGCGTCGGTGCAAATTGAGCGCCAGCGCGAGCCCGCAGATGCCGCCGCCGACAATCGCGACGTTGAGATTTCGCGCGACGCTTACATCTTGCGCGACGTTTTGTTTCCGGGCCGCTGCCATGCCGTTATCCCGCGTCGTTGCGATGCACGAATGGACGGGATCGGCTTTTTCCTGTCAACATGCGAGCACCACATCATCATCCATCGAAGGGGAGGACACTTGTCATGGACAAAGCAGTTTACGACCGCGGTCTTGCCATGCGCCGCAAGGTGCTGGGCGACGCCTATGTGGATCGGGCGCTCAACAATGTCGACGATTTCAACCGGGATTTTCAGCGTTTCGTGACGCAATATTGCTGGGGCGAGGCCTGGGGCGACGACACGCTGACCCCGCGCGAGCGCAGCATCCTCAATCTCGGCATGATCGCCAGCCTCGGCAAAATGCACGAGTTCGAGAGCCATTTCCGCGGCGCCATCCGCAACGGCTTGACCCCCAACGAGCTGCGTGCGGTGCTCACCCAGATCGCGGTCTATTGCGGGGTCCCGGTCGGCGTCGATTGTTTCCGCATGGGGCGGCAAATCCTCAACGAGGGCAAGCCGAGCTGAGGGACGGGCGCGGCAAGATCACATTAAAGATATAGCCCTATTCTTGTCTTGAATGTGCCTTCATCCTAGGCAAATTCATCCCCATATGACGATGCCGGGGATAAAGGGTACGCAATGATCCGCCGTTTTGGCCTGTTTTTCGCGGCACTTGCCGTCGCCGCCGCGGTTCCGGCGGCTGGCGCCTTGGCGCAGTATTATCCGCCGAACTATGTGCCGCCGCCGCCCTATCGCGGTCCGCCGCCGCCCTATGTCCGCGACTATGGACCGCCGCCCGGCTATTATCTCGATGACGACGACGACGACGATGTGCCGGTGATCCGCCGGCCGAACCGGCCGCTGCCGCGGGCTTCGCAGGACCGCATCCCGCCGCGCGGGCCGAGCGTCATCCAGGCCTATCCGCTGGAGTCGGAGGCGACGCCGCAGCGGCTGCCGCCCCCCGGCTTTGCAGTTCCCCAAGGGCGCACGCCCCCCGGCTATGGGCACCAGATCGAAACCGCGCCTGCCGGCACCGGCGAGCGTTCTGTGCCGCGGCCGCCGGCTGCGGTCGGCGCTGCGCCGCAGGCCAAGCCTGCATCGGTCGCGACCCTGCCGCCGGAAGATCAGCCGGAAGAAGGCGCGCCGAAGGAATTGCCCGAGCACCTCAAGCGCCAGCTCGTCGATTATCCGACCCGGGAGCCGGCCGGCACCCTCATCATCGATACGCCGAACACTTTCCTCTATCTCGCGCTCGGCAACGGCAAGGCGGTGCGCTACGGCATCGGCGTCGGGCGCGACGGCTTCACCTGGGCGGGCGCCGAGCGCATCAGCAAGATGACCGAATGGCCCGACTGGCATCCGCCGGCGGAAATGATCGAGCGCCAGCCCTATCTGCCGCGCTTCATGGCCGGCGGCGATGGCAATCCGCTCGGTGCGCGCGCGCTTTATCTCGGCAAGACGCTCTACCGCATCCACGGCACCAACCAGCCGTCGACCATCGGCCAGTTCGTGTCCTCCGGCTGCATCCGCCTGCTCAACAAGGACATCGAGGATCTTTACAGCCGCGTGCAGGTCGGCAGCCGCGTTGTGGTGTTGCCGGGCGGCAAGCCCGATGGGGCGGCGGCGGCAGCCCCGGGCGCGCCCGCCAGCCTCGCGGCGCCCAATTCAGTCTCGTCCGGTCAACTGCCGCCGATCCGCTAACCGGTCGCGGCGCTAGAGTCTGATCCGTTCCAATTGAATCAGGGCCCAGCTCCAGCTTATTGTTTGAGCATGATCTTTTCCGAAAACCGGCTCCCACTTTTCGGGATCATGCTCCTGCGCTTATTTTCGCCAACCGTCCGATCGCCTCGATCATGGCGCCGGGATCGGCCACGCCCTTTCCGGCGATGTCGAAGGCGCTGCCATGCGCGACGGAAGAAAACAGGATCGGACTGCCGATCGAAAGCCCGGCGGTGCGGTTGAACGCTTGCAGCTTGGCGGCAATGTGCCCCTGGTCGTGCAGCATCACGATGAAGGCGTCGCAATCCTGCTTGCGGAACATCGTGTCGGCGCCGAACGGGCCCGATACGTCGATGCCGTCTTTCGCGGCTTGCGCGATCGCGGGGGAAATGATCTCGATCTCTTCGGTGCCGAACATTCCGTTCTCGCCGGCATGCGGATTGAGGCCGCTGACGTAAATCCGCGGCGACGCGATGCCGAGCCGCTGGAGCGCGCGATGCGTGACGGCAATGACGCGCGCGATGCGCTCGCGCGTAATCAAGGACACCGCCTCGCGCACGCCGACATGCAGCGTGGCATGCACGATGCGGACATTGTCGAAGCAGATCATCAGGTATACGTCGCGCGCATCCATCCCGGTCTCGCGCGCGACGAATGACGGATAGCCGTCGAACTCTATGCCGGCGAGCGCGATCGACTTCTCGGTCTGCGGCGCGGCAACTACCGCGTCCACCTCATGCGCCAGCGCCGCCTGGATCGCCCGGCGCGCCGAAGCGAGCGCAGCGCGTCCATAGGCGGCATCGTGAGTGCCGAATTTGAGCGCGATGTTTTCCGGCGCCGGACAGACGAGCAGATTGAGTCCGCCGTCCGACCAGTCGGCGTCCTTTACCGCGGCGACGACACGCAGCTTGGGTGCGATCCCGCAGGCGCGCGCATGCAGCTCCACCGCCGCCGGATCGCCCACCAGCAAGGGGCGGCAAAGCGCCTGCACGCGCGCATCGAGCGCGGCCTTCAGCGCGATCTCCGGCCCGATCCCGGCCGGGTCTCCGGTCGAAATGGCAATCCGCGGCAACGCCATTGCTTCTCTTTCCGATAAAGCGCGGTCGCCTATAATGGCGAAGCCGCAGGTCCGCGGATAGATGCCGGCCGGGAGCCATCGCCATGATGTCGCGTGAGCAAAACGAGCAGTTGAGCCGGACCGGCCCCGGCACGCTGATGGGAAAACTGCTGCGGCGTTATTGGGCGCCGTTCCTGCTGGCGGAGGAAATCCCTTCGCCCGACTGTCCGCCGGTGCGGGTGCGGCTGATGGGCGAAGCCCTCGTTGCCTTTCGCGACAGCAAGGGCCGCATTGGCCTGCTCGACGAATTCTGCGCCCACCGCGGGGCTTCGCTGTGGTTCGGCGAAAACGAGGAATGCGGGCTGCGCTGCCCTTATCATGGCTGGAAATACGACGTGACCGGAGCATGCGTCGACCTGCCGTCCGAGCCGGAGGACAGCGGCTTTCGCAAAAACATCAGGCTCAAGTCCTATCCCTGCATCGAGAAGGCGGGTCTGGTCTGGGCCTATATGGGGCCGCGGGAATTGCAGCCGCCGCCGCCGGCGCTGGAGTGGACTGACGTTGCGCCGGAGCAGCGTTACGTCTCCAAGCGGTTGCAGGAATGCAATTACCTGCAAGCGATGGAAGGCGGCATCGATTCCAGCCATGTCTCCTGGCTGCACGGGGCCGAGCTGCAAAACGATCCGCTGTTCAAGGGCAGCAAGGGCAACGAGTACAACGAAAAAGATCGCATGCCGCTGTTCGACGTGCGGGAATTTCCCGGCGGCTTGCTGATCGGCGCGCGGCGCAACGCCGAAGAGGATCGCTACTACTGGCGGATCACGCCGTGGATCATGCCCTGGTACACCATCATCCCGCCGCGCGGCGGTCATCCGCTCGGCGCGCACGCCTGGGTGCCGATCGACGACGAGACATGCTGGGCCTGGAGCATCAACTATCATCCCAAGCGCGCGCTCACCAAAGCCGAAGTCTCGGCGATGCAGGACGGCGCCGGCATCCACGTCAAATATCTGCCGGGCACGTTCATTCCGCTGCAAAACAAGGGCAACAATTATCTCATGGACCGCGACGCGCAAAAATCCGGCCACAGCGCGAGCGGCGTCGAGGGCATCGCCATGCAGGACGCTTCGATCCAGGAGAGCATGGGCGCGATCCAGGACCGCACCAGGGAGCACCTGTGCGCGACCGACACAGGCATCGTCATGACGCGCAAGCTGATGCTGCGCGCCGCCAAGGCCGCGGCGGAAGGCAAGCCGGTGCCGGCGACCGATCCCGCCGCCCAGCGCGTGCGCTCGGTCGCGATCGAACTTGCGAAGGGACAGTCGTTCGCGGAAGGAGCCAAGCACGGGCTTTATGCCAAGCTCGGCACCGATCCGGTCAGCGTCTGATCGCAGCGTCTTGTTTCGTCCGCACTATCCCGTAGCAATTGTCGGTGCCGGCCCGACCGGCTTGACGCTGGCGAATCTGCTCGGCGTCTACGGCGTCGATACGTTGCTGCTCGAACGCAATGCCGCGACCGTGCACGAGCCGCGCGCCGTCTCCATCGATGACGAATCCCTGCGCACCATGCAGACGGCGGGGCTGGCCGGAGACGTGCTCAAGCAAACCGTCGCCGGCTACGGCTCGCATTATTATTCCGCCGCCGGGCGCTGCTTCGCCAAGGTGCAGCCGACCGAACAGCCGTTCGGCTATCCGCGCCGCAATGCCTTTCGCCAGCCGGTGCTGGAGCGGCAATTGCGCGAGGGGCTTGGCCGCTTTCCGCAGGTGACGGCGGCATTTGGCCACGCGCTGGTCTCGTTTCAGCAAAGTGAGGGTGGCGTTGCGTTGCGCGTGACGCCGCCGGGCGGCGGCGAATTCGAAATCGCCTGCGGCTACCTCGTCGGCTGCGACGGCGCCAGCAGTCTGGTTCGCCGCACGCTCGGCATCGCCATGAGCGGATCGAGCTTCAACCAGCGCTGGCTGATCGTCGATCTTGAAAATTCTCTCGCCGAATCGCCGCACACCAAAGTGTTCTGCAACCCCACGCGCCCCTGCATCGCGCTGCCGGGGCCGCAGCGCACCCGTCGATACGAATTCAAGCTGCATCCGCACGAACGCGACGAGGATTTTCTCGCGCCCGATGCGGTGCTGCGGTTGCTGGAAACGCACGAAGCCGATCCGGCCAGCCGCATCGTGCGCACCGCGGTCTACACGTTTCATGCGCGGCTCGCCGAACAATGGTCGCGCGGCCGCGTCTTTCTGGCCGGAGACGCCGCGCACCTGATGCCGCCGTTCGCCGGCCAGGGCATGAACAGCGGATTGCGCGACGCCAATAATCTCGCCTGGAAGCTCGCCGCGGTCGTGCGCGGCGATCTCGGTCGCGGCCTGCTGGCAAGCTACCAGAGCGAGCGGCGCGACCATGCCGCCGCGATGATCGCGCTGGCGCTGCGCATCGGGCGCGTTCTGGCGCCGCGCAATGCTTGGTCGGCGTGGCTGACGGAGAACCTGTTCCGTCTGCTCGATCTGGTTCCGAAAGCGCGCGACTACATCGCGCAGATGAAGTTCAAGCCGGCGCCGCGGTTTGCCGCAGGCTTTCTGCTGCCCGACGGCTTGAGCGCGCGCCGCACGCCGGTCGGCCGCCTATTCCCGCAGCCGCGGGTGCTCACGGGCGATGGCCGCAGCATGCCGCTCGACGACATGCTGGGCGGCGGATTTTCCATGATCGCGCGCAGCAGGCGGCCGGAAATTGCCCTTGCCACGCTGGACGCGCCGGAATGGGACCGGCTTGGCGCCCGCCGCATCGCGCTGTTGCCGCGCGGCGCCGGTTCGCCGTCAGGTCCGGCGATCGTGCAGGAACTGGAGGATGTGCCCGCGCTGGCAGGCTTTGACGACCATATGTTCCTGCTGCGGCCGGACCGCTATGTCGCCGCTTGTTTGCCGCTGGCGCAGATCAAGTCCGGTGCTGCGGCGGTGTCGGCGCTGATTGCCGGGACGTTCGAGCGCTAGATAGAGCGCAATCCGGCGAAGTGGAAACCGGTTCGCCGCAAGATTGCGCGACAAATCTAAGACGCGGCCGGCGCGGGCTGCTTGCGCGCCGCCGAGGAGCCGATCGCCGCATTGACGCGCGGCATCACCTGCTCGGCCATCAGCTGCATCGAGCGCTTGGCCAGCGCCGGGTCGACCCAATCCATGCCGGCATAGACCAGTTCGCCGAAGTCGCCGGTTTGCTCGCGCATCGCCAAAATCTGGTCCACGACTTTGTTCACGCTGCCGTGGAACACGCAGTGCTCCATCACGAAGTCGTCGGTGATCTCCTCGTCGGGCTGCTCCTTGTAACTCTTGAACACATAGAGCCGCTTGCCGCGCTCCATCTTGGCGCGCATCTGTTCGAAATAAAACCGGTAGGGGCTGTTGGCGTCCTCGCGGCCGTAGCGCAGCGCGGTCTTGTCGTCGTCGGCGACGAAGATCGTGCGCGCCACTCGCCAGTCGGCGACATCGGCCTTGCCGCCGGCTTCCAGCTTGCCTTTGCTGTAGTTTTGCCAATGCGATTTGAGATGCTGCGGGAGCAGGAAGTTCGCCGAAATGGGGTGAAAATCGCGCCGCCCCATCAGCACGCAGCCGGGCGAAAACGGCGCGACGACGGTGCCGACGATCTCCGGCCGCGGCTTTTGAAACGGCTTGCCCATATAGCCGACGCCGAGATGCAGCGCCGCGGTCTTTTCGATCGCGACCTTGTAGCGGTTGCCGGGCAGATCGATGTTGTAAGGCGGCTCGCCCTCCCAGATGGCGAGAATGACGTCGATCGCGTCGGCGAACATCTTGTTGCGGTCTTCCTCGAGAATGCCGAGCGCCTCGGCGTCCGAGGTCAGCGCGCCCGGGCTGACGCCGAAAACGAAGCGGCCTTCGGCCAGATGATCGAACATCGCGGCCTGCGAGGCGATCAGCACCGGGTGTTTCTGCGCCAGATTGGCGGTGCCGCTGCCGAGCTTGATGCGCGTGGTTTCCGGGATCAGCGTCGCCAGAAACGTCATGCTGTTGGTGACATTCTCGCAGCGGTCGGTGAGATGCTCGCCGACGAAGGCATCGTAGAAGCCGAGCTTGTCGGCGAGGATGATGGCGGCGCGGTCCTCGCGCAGCGTTTCTGCCCAGCTGCGGTGCATCGGATGCACCGGCATCGTGAAGTAGCCCAACCGCATGCAAGTCTCCTGGACGAACCGGCATAACCTAGCCGAGCCGATGGACCGATGCATCTTATCTAGCAGTTGTGAGGGGACGGCGCGCAACTCCGCGGCCCTTCGCCGCGCCGGGGTGGCCAAGCCCGGGCTCGGTTTTCCCCAACCCCGCGCAACTCCCTTTCCCCCGGCCTTGAATCTGTGACACTGCTTTGGCGCTCGCCGATCCGGAGATTCTCATGCTTGGCTGGTTCCACGCGCTGATGCCGAAGGAGGAGCGCTTCTTCGAACTGTTCGCGCGCCACTCCCAGGTGGTCGTCGCCGGCGCCGAAGCCTTGCGCGCCATGCTGGATGGCGGCGAGGCGGTGGCGCGCAATTACCAGATCGTCATGGACCGCGAGCAGGACGCCGACGACATCACCCGCGAGGTGCTGATCGCCGTGCGCCGAACCTTCATCACCCCGTTCGACCGCGGCAATATCAAGGACCTGATCACGTCGATGGACAACGCCATCGACCAGATGCAGAAGACCGCCAAATCGGTCCGCCTGTTCGAAGTGACGGAGTTCACGCCGCAAATGCGGATGATGGCGGACGCCATCGTGGAATGCTCGCGCCTGGTGCAGGAAGGCGTGCCGCTGCTCAAGTCAATCAGCGCGCAAGCCACGCGCATCAGCACGCTGACCGCGCAGATTTCTGCGCTCGAAGGGCGCGCCGACGAGATGCACGACACCGGCCTCAAAGATCTCTACCGGACGCATGCGGCCTCGAATGCGATGGCGTTTTTCGTCGGCAACGAAGTCTACGATCATCTGGAAAAAGTGGTCGACCGCTTCGACGACGTGGCGAACGTGATGCACGGCATCGTCATCGAGCACGTTTGACGGCGCAGGAGCGGAAACGATGGACGCCGTTGCGCTTGCCCTGCCGATTTTGATCGGCCTGATCGTCGTCGCGCTGATATTCGACTTCCTCAATGGCCTGCACGACGCCGCCAACTCCATTGCCACCATCGTCTCCACCCGCGTGCTGCGGCCGCAGTATGCGGTCGCCTGGGCGGCGTTTTTCAACTTCATCGCCTTTCTGTTTTTTGGCCTGCATGTGGCGGAAACCATCGGCACCGGCATTGTTTCCGCCGATGTCGTCGATCCTCGCGTGATATTCGGCGCGCTCATGGGCGCGATCATCTGGAATCTGATCACCTGGGGGCTCGGGATTCCTTCCAGCAGCTCGCACGCATTGATCGGCGGTTTGATCGGCGCCGGTATGGCCAAGGCCGGCTTCAACGCGATTGTCTGGGCCGGAATGACGAAAACAACCGCTGCGATCGTGCTCTCGCCGCTGACGGGGCTGGTGCTGGCGCTCTTGCTGATGCTGATCGTCTCATGGCTGTTCGTGCGATGGACTCCGTTTGGCGTGGACCGGACTTTTCGCACGCTGCAATTCGTATCGGCATCGTTCTATTCCCTCGGTCACGGCGGCAACGACGCGCAGAAGACGATGGGCATCATCGCCGTGCTGCTGTATTCGCAAGGCCATCTGGGGAGTTCGTTCTATGTGCCGTTCTGGGTGGTGCTGACCTGCCAAGCGGCGATGGCGCTCGGAACGCTGATGGGCGGCTGGCGTATCGTGAAGACGATGGGATCGCGCATCACACGGCTAACGCCGATGCAGGGCTTCTGCGCCGAGACGAGCGGCGCCATCACGCTGTTCGCGGCGACTTGGCTCGGCGTGCCGGTTTCCACAACGCACACCATCACCGGCTCCATCATCGGTGTCGGGGCCGCGAAAAAGATATCCGCAGTGCGCTGGGGTGTCGCAAGGGAAATCGTGACCGCGTGGATCGTCACGATCCCCGCCTCCGGCCTGATTGCCGCGTCGTTCTATTGGCTGACCGGGCTTGCCGGCTAAACTGCGACCTTGGTGAGAAAGCTTTCGACCTCGCTGCGCAGATTGGCGGCGGCTTGCTCTACCGCCTCCGACGCGGTGAGTACGATTTGCGCCGACTGGCGGGTCTCGGTCGCCGCGCCCGCCACTTCACTCAAGACCGACACGATCACCTTGGCGCCGTCGGCCGCGCCGGTCACGTTCTGTGATATCTCGCCGGTGGCGGCGCTTTGCTGCTGCACCGAAGCGGCGACCGCCGAGGTGTAGCCGTTGATCTCCTGCATGCGCGCGGCGATCCGGCCGATCGCCTCGACCGCGTTGCCGGTCGAGTTCTGCACTTCCATGATCTGCGCGGAAATATCCTCGGTCGCCTTGGCCGTCTGCACGGCGAGCGATTTCACCTCCGCGGCGACTACCGCAAAGCCGCGTCCGGCCTCGCCCGCGCGCGCCGCCTCGATGGTGGCGTTAAGCGCCAGCAGGTTGGTCTGTCCGGCGATGGTGCGAATGAGCTTGATGACATCGCCGATCTTCTGCGCGGCCTGCGCCAGGGCGTCGATCTGCTGGTTGGTTCCGCGCGCCTCGTCGACCGCGAGCCGCACCACCTCGGCGGTCTGGCCAAGCTGACGGCTGATCTCCGCGATCGATCCGGACAATTCGTCGGCGGCGATGGCCGCCGTCGCGACGTTTGCCGAGGCTTCGTTCGATGTGTGCACGGCGCTTTCGGCGCGCTGCGAGGTGTCGCCGGAAGCGCCGAGCAGGCCGGCTGCCGTCGAGCGCATTTCACCCGCGCTGTCGGCGACGGATTGCAGAAGATTTTCGGCGCGCTTGCGGAATGAAGAGATCGCCTCCTCTATCAAGGCGCGGCGATGCTCCTGGTCGTGCATGGCGGCGCGCTGCGCTTCGGCTTGGCGCCGCTCGGTGATGTCTTCGTGCGTGCCGATAAAGCCGCCGCCCTTCATCGGGTGATTCATGACCAGGATAACGCGCTCGTTCGTGGATTTTACTTCGTTCACGGTGGTGCGCCCGTTTTCGAGATCGGTCAGCAAATCTTTCCGGTATTGATGCGGATCGCGAGAGAACGTGCCCTTGGCGACCCGCTTTGCGAGCACCTCGGACAGCGTGGAGCCAGGCCTCGCATCGTCCGGCGACAGGCCATAGATCTCATAATATCGTGCGTTGCAGACGACCAGCCGTTCCGCGGCGTCGAACATGCAAAGCCCTTGCGCCATGCTGTCGATCGCGGTGCGTATCTGCTCGTTTTCCACGCGCAGATGCCGCGTGAGCAGGGCGCCTGACAGGCTCATCGCGAGCTGAGCGGCTAATGCGGCAAGCAGAGCCGAGGCGATCGGCTCAGGAATCGCGGGGATCAGCTCGGCGCTCCAGCCGGCGGCGAAGAAATGCAGGGCGGAGAAGCTCACGGCAAAACACGCCAGCCCGGCCAGCGTGACAGGCCGCCAATCGCGGATTCTGGCGAGGTCATCGGAAATTCTAGGCATGGCTTTGGGCGTCCGGACGATGGAGAATGGTATTCGCCAACCGGTTTTTTTACGGTTAATAAGCCGTGAACAAATGATTAAAAAATCCTGACTGGCACTCCTGGGGGGTATTCGGATGGCGAAACTGCGTGCGGTGGAATGCCGCGAGTTCATCAAGGCGGTCATTGCGAAGGCGGATGAAATGGGGGTGCCGGTGTCGGTCGCCGTGGTCGGGCCCGAGGGCCACCTGATCGCGCTTGAGCGCATGGACGATGCCGGCTTCATCACGCCGGAGACGGCCACCGCCAAGGCCTATACGGTGGCGGCGTTCCGCTCCATGAGCCCGCGTTTTCCCGATGGACTCGTCATCCAGCAGTGGTTCAAGGAGCGCAATCCGCAACTGATGATGAACATGGCGGTGATGACGGGGGGAAAAGTCGCGGCGTCGGGCGGCTGCGCGCCGGTGTTCAAGGGCAACGAAATGGTCGGGGCCTATGGCGTGAGCGGCGCCACATCGGATCAGGACGAGGCGATCGGGCGCCATGCGCGCGAGAAAGTGGGATGGGCGCACATGCCGGCGGATGACACAACGCCTCCCGAGGTGAAAAAGCACATCAACGAGCTTTACGACAAAGCCGGGCTCGGCAACCGAAAGATCTGATCGCGCGCGCATTTTTCCGGAGACCTTCATGAACCAGCAAATCCGTCATCGCGCCTGGACCGGGAGGGTCGAGGACGACGCCTTGCTGCGTGGGGCCGGGCGTTTCGGCGACGACGTGCATCCGGAAGGAATGCTGGCGGCCTATTTCCTGCGCTCGCCGCATGCCTACGCCAGGATCAACAACGTCGATGCCGCGGCGGCGAAAAAGTCGCCGGGCGTCGTCACCATTGTCACGGCCGCCGATCTCGAAAGCGCGCATTATTATTCCGTCTCGCATCCGCATCCGATCCCTGATCGCTACGGCAAGATGGCCGCCGGTCCGCACCGGCCGGCGCTTGCGGGTACGCATGCGATGTATTTGGGCGAGCCGGTGGCGCTCGTCGTGGCGCAGACATTGGCGCAGGCGCAGGACGCGGCCGAGCGTATCGTTATTGATTACGAGCCGCTCGATCCGGTGTTGGATGGCGCCGCCGCGCTGCGCGCTGGCGCGCGGCAGCTTTGGACGGGCGCACCGGGCAATGTGGTGTTCGACTGGCTCGCGCCGCCCGATCCGGAAAGCAAACAGAAAGCCGCGCTCGATAAGATTTTCTCAGAAGCGGCGCATGTTGTGCGTGTGGAACTTCTCAATCAGCGTCTTATCGTTGCTTCGCTGGAACCACGGGTCGCAACCGTCGGCTGGGATGCCGTGCGCAATGTGCTTACGATGCGCTGCGGCACGCAGGGCGTCGCCGGCGTGCGCGGGCAAACCGCGGAGGCGCTCAATATCAAGCCGGACGAGTTGCACGTGATGACCGGCGACGTCGGCGGCGGCTTCGGCATGAAGGCGTCCGGCTATCCCGAATATGTCGCGCTGCTGCATGCGGCGCGCGCGATCAAGCGGCCGATTCACTGGGTTTCGACGCGCTCGGAAGCATTCGTGAGCGACAACCAGGGCCGCGATTCCGTCTGGACCGCCGAACTTGCGCTCAACAGCCGCGGGAAGTTTCTTGCGTTGCGGGTCGACGGCGTTGCCAATGTCGGGGCTTATGTGACCGGCGTGGCGCATTTCTGCGCCACGCTGCACGTCGCCGGCTGCCTGCCGACGGTCTACGACATTCCAAAAGCGTCCGTGCACTCGCGCTGCGTGCTCACCAACACGGTGCCGATCGGGCCCTATCGCGGCGCCGGACGGCCGGAGGCGAGCTATCTGCTTGAGCGGGTGATCGATGCTGCCGCCGACAAGACCGGCATCGATCCCGCCGAACTGCGCCGCCGCAATCTGATCGCGGCGGAAAAGGTTCCGTACAAGACCGCCTTCGGCAATATCTATGACAGCGGCGAGTTTCCCGCGATCTTCGAGAAGGCCCTGGCGCTGGCGGATTACGCCGGCTTTCGAGAACGCAAGAAGCTGTCGAAAAAGGCCGGCAAGCTACGCGGCATCGGTATCGGCTGTTATCTCGAAATCGCCGGAGCGTTTCCGGAAGAAAGCGCGGGCATTTCCTTTCCGGGCGGCGCGCGCCTGGAATTGAGCATCGGCGCGGGCGCGAGCGGGCAGGGGCATGTCACGGTGTTCGGCCGCGTCGCGGCGGATTTGCTTGGAATCACCGAGAATGCCATCGTTGTGACGTCGGGCGACTCGATCCGCGACGTGCCGGGCTTTGGCGCCGTCGCCTCGCGTTCGGCCATGATGGTCGGCGGGGCGATCGCCAACACGGTGGCTGCCGTGATCGGGAAAGGCCGCAAGATTGCCGCGCTACTGCTACAAGCGGGCGAGGCCGAGATTGAATACGCCAAAGGCAATTTCACCGTGCGCAATTCCAGCCGCAGCATTTCGCTGTTCGACGCCGCCGAGCGCGCGGGCGAACTCATTCGCCAGGGCGTGATCGCCGAGGGAATGAACACGCGTGCGACCGTCAAGACCGGGCCGTCGTTTCCGAATGGATGCCATGTCGCCGAAGTGGAAATCGATCCGGAGACCGGCGCGCTACGCGTTGTTTCCTATGTCGGTGTCGGCGACTGCGGCAACGTTCTCGATCCGACGATTGTGGAAGCGCAGATTCACGGCGGCGTGGCGCAAGGCTTGGGCCAGGCGCTGACCGAGTCGACGGTCTTCGACCCGGCGGGCCAGCTTCTGTCCGGCTCGTTCATGGACTACGCGGTTCCGCGCGCCGAGACGGTGCCGCCGATGAAGATCGAGCATCACGCGGTCGCCTGCCGGACCAATCCGCTTGGCGTCAAAGGCACCGGCGAGGCCGGCACCACGGCCGCGCCGCCCGCGATCATCAACGCTGTGCTCGATGCGCTGCCGGCCGGCGTGCAGCTCGACATGCCGGCGACCCCGGCGCGTATCTGGCAGGCGTTGCAAAATGCGAGGCCGGGAGCCTGATCTCCACCATTCGGCCACGGTCGCCCGGCAGGTTCTGCCGCGATTCGGAGGGTTTGCTGATGACGCTGTCCCGGCGGTTGACCGCGATCCTGCTTTCGGCGGCGCTGATGGGATTGGCCGCCTGCGGCACCGGCGGCAACGTCCCCACCGAACAGCCGAGTTTCTACCGCAGCCTTGCCCAGCCGGGCGCGCAGCTCGACGCCGCCGCGGCCGCCTCGATATTTTCCGGCTACCGCTCCAACAACGGGCTCGACGCGCTCACCCTCGACCCCGAACTGATGAAGCTCGCCGAAGCGCAGGCCGGCGCCATGGCCAAACGCGACAAGCTCGATCACAAAGTCAGCAAGCCGTTCGTCGCGCGGCTCAAAGCCTCCGGCTACGACGCCAAGATCGCGGCCGAGAACATCGGCGCCGGCTATCACACGCTGGCCGAGGCGTTCTCCGGCTGGCGCGATTCCCCGCCGCACCGCAAGAACATGCTGCTCGCCGGCGCAACGCGCATGGGCATCGCCGCGGTCTATGCGCCGAACTCGAAATACAAAGTGTTCTGGTCGCTGATCGTCGCCGCGCCGGATGAGAAAAAGGGGTAGCGGCCGATATCGCGATCACATCGGCGACGCCTTTGCCGTCTTCACGCAATCGTCGTTCAGCTCTGAAAATATCAGGTCAGCCGGCTCGAAAACCTTGTTCAAGTCAGCGAGCGGCGTATGTCTGGCTTCTCGCACGATCTTTTCAACTTGCAGGGACAATTGCGTGTAACGTCCTCGCACCGCGTCGCCGCGCAAATTGGCAAGATAAGTCCCGAGCGCCGCGAGCTTGGCGACTGCGTTGACCCCTTCGATTTGATCGGCGGACGTGGTGTTCGAGGCCGCATTGCCCGCGCGATCGCGCTCGCCGCTCGCCATGATCGAGCCAGCTTTGGCTTTGACCAGAAAGTAAGCCTCGATGATTTCCTTGCAGGTTTTCATGTCCTCGACGCGTCCGACATTGCGCTGAATGATGTCGAGAAACCTGCCGTAGAGATATCCGGAATAGATTGACGCGCACAGGGACAGGATTGCGATCAGCATCGGGAAGTAAGTCGTAAGCGTGGAGCGGATTCTGGTTTCGCGTTCGCTCATGTTGGATTACCTCCGGGCAGCGCCGCTGACGCGCGGGTCATCATGGCTGGATGACATTATCATAATTATGCCTATGGCGTGGGCACGGCGCCGCGCGCATCGAAATTTTGATTGGCAATTGATGCCATGACCTGCTTTGAAATGCCGCAACGGCAGGAAGGAACACCGCATGAGCAAGCTGGACTGGCATCCACTGCGCGGCATCGATCAGGGCCGGCTGGGCGAGGCCCGCTTGCAGGCGCATTATGCGGCGCAATGGCTGGCGCGGACGGCGCGCGGCTATATTCCGCCGCGGCCGGATGACAGCCACACGAATCTGGGCTGGGACGAAACGCTCGGCGGCATGACCACGCATGCGCTGAAGAACGGTGCATGTCTGGGATTGAAGTTTTCCGAATTGACGCTGGTGCTTCAGGATGGCGGCAAGCCGGCGCAGACGCTGCAACTCGACGGCTGTGCCGACGCCGACGCCCGCGTGTGGCTGGGCGGGCTCATGAGCGCAAAAGGTTTCGATGCGAAAGCGCTCGACGCAGCCTCGCCCTATGAAATGCCGGCGCACGCAATCGCGACCGGCGCGCGTTACACCCATAAGGCGCTGGCTGATGCGCTGGGCGAACTCGCCGCCTGGTATGCGAATGCGAACGGCGCACTTGGCGGGTTGCAAAAAGAATTGGCGGCGCGCAAGCTCGACGCGCCGGTCGTGCGCTGCTGGCCGCACCATTTCGATCTCGACACATTGATCTCGCTGGGGAACGACCGTTCGGTCGGCGTCGGATTTTCCCCCGGCGACGAATATTACCACGAGCCTTATTTCTACATCTCGGTCTATCCCGAACCGGATGCGGCGGCGCTGGCGAGCCTGCCCGCCATCGGTCATTGGCACAAACAGGATTTCACGGCCGCCGTGGCGACCGCCGGCAAGATCGTCAAGGCGGCCGATCAAAAAGCCGAAACCGGGGCTTTCCTGCGCGCCGCGGTCGAATGCGCTCTCAAGGCGCTTCGCTGACGCGGAAATAAATTTTATAGTCGGGGGCGTTGCGGCCACCGGCGGGATTGACCTTCGCCCGCCGCCGCCGACAAAGTCCGCAGCATGCTTCCCACCATCCGCGACTATGACGAGCTTTACCGGCAATTCCGCTGGCAGGTGCCGGCGCGCTACAATATCGGCGCCGACGTCTGCGACCGCTGGGCCGCAAGCGATCCGCGGCGGCTCGCCATCCTGCATGTCACGCCGGACGGCGCTGAGGAAGCGATCAGCTACGGCTGGCTGCGCGAGACCTCCAACCGGCTCGCCAACGTGTTGCGGGCGCACGGCGTCGCGCGCGGCGACCGGGTTGCGATCTTGCTGCCGCAGGCGCCGGAAGTCGCGGCCGCGCATATCGCGATCTATAAGCTCGCGGCCATCGCGTTGCCGCTCGCGGTTTTGTTCGGCACCGATGCGCTCAAGTTCAGGTTGCAAAATTCTGGCGCCAAGGCGATCGTTACCAATGCGCAAGGGCTGGCGCGGCTTGCGGAAATTCGCGGCGATCTGCCGGACCTCAAGCTTGTGCTCGCGCTCGACGGCGCGGGCGATGGCGCAATCGATTTTCACGCGACGCTCGCGCGCGCGTCGGCGGATTTCACGCCGGAAGACACCTCATCCGACGATCCGGCGATGATGGTTTACACCTCCGGCACCACCGGACAGCCGAAAGGCGCGCTGCACGCCCATCGCGTTCTACTCGGGCATCTGCCCGGCATCGAATTCAAGCACGAATTTTTTCCGCAAGCCGGCGACCGCATCTGGACGCCGGCCGACTGGGCCTGGGCGGGCGGGCTGCTCAATGTGCTGCTGCCCGGTCTGCATTACGGCGTGCCGGTGGTGGCGCGCAAATTCGACAAGTTCGATCCCGAAGAAGCCTTCGCGCTGATGGCGAAGACGCAAGTGCGCAATGCTTTTATTCCGCCGACGGCGCTGCGGATGATGCGCTCGGCGCCCAATCCGCGCGGCCGCCACGGCATCGCCATGCGCACGATTGCATCGGGCGGCGAGGCGCTCGGCGCGGAAACCTATGAATGGGGCAAGTCCGCCTTCGGCCTCGTCATCAATGAATTCTACGGCCAGACCGAATGCAATATCGTGCTTGCCGCCTGCGGCGCTCTGGGCGTGTCGCGCGCCGGCGCCATCGGCAAGCCGGTGCCGGGGCATGCGGTCGGCGTGATCGACGATAGCGGCCAGCGCGTGGCCGTGGGCGAGACAGGGCAGATCGCGGTCCTGCGTCCCGACCCGGTGATGTTCCTGGAATATTGGGGGCGGCCGGACGCCACGCGCGAGAAATTCATTGGCGATTGGATGACCACGGGCGATCAGGGCACGGTGGACGAGGACGGCTATGTGCATTTCGTCGGCCGCGACGACGACGTCATCACCTCGGCCGGCTATCGCATCGGCCCCGGCGAGATCGAGGATTGCCTGATCGCGCATCCGGCGGTGGCGCTCGCGGCCGCCGTCGGCAAGCCCGATGCGCTGCGCACCGAGATCGTCAAGGCTTTCATCGTGCTCAAGCCCGGCCATGCGCCATCGGACAAACTCGCCGGCGAAATCCGGGAATTCGTCAAGACGCGGCTGTCCGCGCATGAATATCCGCGCGAGGTCGCGTTCATCGACGCCATGCCGATGACCACCACCGGCAAGGTGATCCGCCGGCTGCTGCGCGAGAAGGCGTAAGCTTAAATCAGCGCCAGATGAAGACGTGCAGGCCGAGCCGCTTTTTCACCGCGAAGAACAGCAGGATCGATTCGAGCACAAGCGCGCTTGCGGTCGAGGCCGCCGCCCCGATCAGTCCGAGCCGCGGCACCAGAATAAAGCAAAGCGCGATATTGGCGAGCACCGCGGCGGCATAGACCAGCGCGCAGATTTTCTGCTCGCCGACCATACTGAGCAGGCGCTCGGCGGGGCCGACCGAGGCGCGCGCGATCAGCCCGATGGCGAGCACCAGAATGAGCGGATAGCCTTCCTCGAAGCCGGGGCCGAACAGCATCAAGATCCATTTGCCGAATACAACGAGGGCGGCCGCCATCGCCAGCGAGGGCCAGAACATCATGCGCGTTGCCTGGTGGACGAATGCGGCGAGCTTCTTTTTGTTCTTCGACGCATGATATTCGGCGAACCGGTGCGCGCAGGCGGCCGACACCGCGAAATAGATGAAAGCGACAAGCGCCAGCGTTTTCACCGCGGCGTAATAGACCGCGATCTCCTCGGGCGACACGAATAATTCCAGCAGCAGGATGTCGATATAGGTGAGCAGAAAAAAGCAACCGTCCACCAGAAACACCGGCAATGCCGTTTGCATCCAGTGCGCCACGTCGTAGCGGCGCGGGCCCGGTTTCACCACCGTGCCGAGGCGGCGGCCAAGCAGACCCGTTTGCATCAGGGTCATCGCCCAATAGGCGAGCACGGCGGCAAACAAAACCGCCACCGCGTTGACCGGCATGCCGGCGAAATGCATCGACGCGATGAAGGCGAGGATCAACAGCGGCTGCGCGATATAGTCGGGAACCAGCGCGAGATCGATCCAGTTATACGAACGCGCAATTGAATCCTGCACGCTCGACACCGCGAAGATCGGCAGGCACACAAGGCCAATCAAAAACGGCAGGGTGTAATAAGCCGCGATGCGCTCGCCAAGACCGAGAATGACGAGCGTGCCAACGATGGCCGCCAGCGCGCCCAATCCGAAACAAATCCAGCGGCTGGCGAACAGGAACCCGCGCAGGCGTTTGAGGTCGCGTTTGGCGCTGTATTCGGGGATGAAGCGCTGCGCCAGGTAACCGAGACCGAGCGGGGCGAGTGCGCCGATCAGCAGCACCCAGGTCCAGACGTAAATATAGATGCCGAATTCGAAGCGGCCCATCCAGCGCGCAAGAAATATTTGGACGATAAAGATCAGCCCGGCGCTGGCGACGCGGATGAGAAACGCGGAGCCGGCGATGCGCTGCGCCAGCGCATCGTGGCTTTTATCCGCCAGCCATTTCCGCGCGCCGCCGATCATCCGCGCGAACGGCGCGGGCCGGATATTTGCAAAATCGATCAGGGCCAAGGGTCGGCTCCGCGGCTGGCAGGCCCCAAGTCCTAGCAAGGATGCGTTAACAGTCTCTGGAGGCGCTGCGGCGTGCGGTTAAGCGGGGATTTGCGCGAGGATTTTCTCCACGATTTTGCGCTCCTCCGCCGTCAGCGCAACTTGCGGCGGCACCGGGTCGCCCACCGGATAGCCTTGGATCTGCAGCCCGGTCTTGATGCAGGCGGCAAGGTTAAAGCGCGCGAAGACCTCATTGATGCGCCACAACTCGCGCTGCAGCTTCATCGCCTCGCTCCAGTTTCCGGCGCGGCATAATTCATAAAGCCGCACGCTCTGGCGCGGAATGACGCAAGCCGGTCCCGCCATCCAGCCGACGCCGCCGATCAGCATCACCGCGGCCGGAATATGTGCGGACGCGGAAAATACCGCCAGCTCCGGGCAGCGGTTCATGATCGAAAGCAGGCGGCCGGTATTCGTGGACGCATCCTTGATGTAGCCGATGCGCGGATGCGCCGCGAGCCGCGCGATGATGTCGAGCGAAAGATCGCTGCGCTGGAATTGCGGATTGGTATAGAGCACGACCGGAATATCGACCGCGTCGGCGATGGCGCGAAAATACGATTCGATCTGCGCGTCCTTGAGCGGAAAATACGCTTCGAGGATCGCGAGGATTCCGCTGGCGCCGAGCTTTTGATAATCGCGCGCCTGTGCGACCGCATCCGCCGTCGATGCCGACGCGACACCGGTGACGACCGGTACGCGCTTGCCGGCGGCCTCGATCGTCGCCTGCACCACGGCCTTGCGCTGCGCGCGGTCGAGATAGGCGAATTCGCCGGTCGAGCCGAGCGGCGTAAGCCCATGCACGCCGGCGTCGATCAGATCGGACGCCAACTTGCCCAGCACGTCGGTGAGCACGCGGCCGGATTGATCGAGCGGGGAGACAAGATAAGGAAATACGCCGTGAAAATTCTTCATGCATGATCCGTTCAAATTGCGCCGCTCATGCTACATACCGCGCCGCCGCCCGCATAGTACGGAGAACGCATGCCCGAAACCGAGGCCCAGCACGTTCCCGTCGCCATCGTCGGCGGCGGGCCGGTCGGACTGATGCTGGCATTGTTTCTCGACCGTCACGGCGTCAAATCGGTCGTGTTCAACAGCGAGCCGACGGTGCGCGCGCATCCCAAGGGCTCGACGCATAATTCGCGCAGCATGGAGCACTACCGGCGGCTCGGCTTTGCGGCGCAAGTGCGCAAGCTCGGCCTGCCGGACGATCACCCGACCGACAGCGTGTATATGACGCGATTGTCTGGGCGCGAACTGGCGCGCCTGCCGATGCCCTCGGAAGCCGAGAAGATGCGCATCGTCGCGGCGTCCTCGCGCACGGACCAGATTGTCGAGCCGGTTCACCGCGCCAATCAGATGTATGTCGAGGCGCTGCTGCTGGAGCGCGCGCGTGCTTGCGCTAACATTGCATTGCGTTTTGGCTGGAACGTCGATGAGTTCACGCAGGACAACGATGGCGTCACGCTACGCGCGCAATCGGCGGACGGCCGCAGGCAAGAATGGCGCGCGAACTATCTTGCCGGCTGCGACGGTGGGCGTTCCTTTGTGCGGCGTTCGCTCGGCATCCGCTATGAGGGTCACGCGGCGCTCAAGCAGGAGTTTTTCGGCCAGAACATGATCTCGACGTATTTTCGCGCGCCGACGCTGTATCGCGACTTTCTAAAACATCGCCGCGCCTGGCAGTATTGGGTGGTGAACCCCGAATTGCGCACCGCCGTGGTGGCGCTCGACGGCAAGCACGAGTTCATCCTGTGGTCGCGGCAGGACAATCCCGACATGCCGCCCGACGACGGCGCCATCGCGCAACTGGTGCAGCGCGCGACCGGCGCGGAAATCCCGGTCGAAATCGTCGCGCATGGGGCCTGGACCGGCGGCGTCGCGCTGCACGCCGAGCGCTTCGGCGAGGGCCGCGTCTGGCTCGCCGGCGACGCCGTGCATCTGTTCACGCCGACCGGCGGTTTCGGCATGAACACCGGCATCGATGACGCCGCCAATCTGGCGTGGAAACTGGCGGCCATGCTGCAAGGCTGGGGCGGGCCGCATCTGGTCGAGAGCTACGCACAGGAGCGCAAACCGATCGCCGTGCGCAACACCGCCGCCTCGCGCGCGCTGGCGAAAAATATTGGAGATGTAAAAGTGCCGCCGGAACTGGAAGACGACACCCCGGGAGGCGAAGCCGCGCGGCGCAAGGTCGGCGCGTTCCTCGCGACCTTCGGCGAGGAATTCGCCTCCATCGGCGTTCAGCTCGGTGCCCGTTACGACGGCTCGCCCATCGTCGCACCCGACGGCGCGCCGCCGGCCGACAGTTTCGTCGCATACACCCCGAGCGGCGTACCCGGTGGCCGCGCGCCGCATGTCTGGCTCGGCGACGGACGCGCGCACGGAGATTCGCTGTTCGACCGGCTGGGCGTCGGCTTCACGTTGTTGCGGCTTGGCGGCAAGCCAGCGTCCGCTGCGCCATTCGAGGATGCGGCGCGCAGGCGCGGCGTGCCGCTTCATGTGCTCGAGGTTGCGGACGGCGAGACGCGAGAACTTTATGAGCGCGATCTGGTGCTA
Source organism: Rhizobium sp. Q54 (assembly GCA_945861895.1). GTDB lineage: Bacteria > Pseudomonadota > Alphaproteobacteria > Rhizobiales > Xanthobacteraceae > Pseudolabrys. The sequence goes on along the minus strand of CAMAWF010000001.1, from coordinate 20,810 downwards.
ATCCGGCCCGACCAGCATGTCGGCTGGCGCGGCAACGCGGCGCCGGGCGATGCCGATGCATTGTTCGCGCGGTTGACGGGTGGTTAACCCGCGAAGCCGCCGCCGTCGAGAAATTTCTGTTCCTCGGCCGTCGTCGCGCGGCCGAGCACGGCATTGCGATGCGGAAAGCGGCCGAAGCGGCGGATGATGTCGGCGTGCATGCCGGCAAATTTCAGCCCCTCGCTATTGCCGAGCGAACGGTACAGCTCCACGCAGCGCTCCTGATCGGAAAGCTTTTCCGAATGCATGAACGGCAGATAGAAGAAGCCCCGCATCGTATCGCTGACCTTGTCATCGAAGCCGCGCGTCAGCGCCCGACGTGCGATGCCAAGCGCCGGCGGATCGGTGGCGAAAGCGCGCGCTTCGCCGCGAAACATATTGCGCGGGAACTGGTCGAGCAAAATGAGCAGCGCGAGCGTGCCATCGTCGGTCATTTCCCAGGCGGCGAGACGCCCCGCGGCGGCGGCTTCATGGGCGCGGAGAAACCGCCGGCGGATCTCTTCGTCGAACGCGGCGTCTTTTTTGAACCAGCGCTGCGGCCCGGCGTCCTGCCAAAACTTGAGTACATCCGCTGGCGTCACCGCCTTCATACGCGCACGTCGCCCTTGACGATGCGCATATGGAGCAAAGCATCGAGCCGTACGAAGGCGCGTTTTTCGGCGTGGTTGAAATAGATTACATCCGCCGTCGCGGCCGGATCGAAGCCCTCGCGCACGAGGTCGATTTTCTTTTGCTTGAAGGTGGCGGTGGCCTCGATCTCGCCACGGATGCGCAGGAACAGCGGGCGGGCATAGTCCGGCAGACATTTCATCAAATGTTCGCGCAAGGCGGCGAGATCGAGACTTCCGTCGATGACCAGAGCCGCCATGCCGGCGCGGCCGTCTTTGCCGGGAATAGGCACACCATAGACATTGGCCTCGATGATCGCGGGAAAGCGGTCGAGGGCGTCGGCGACTTCCGAGGTCGAGACGTTTTCGCCCTTCCAGCGGAAGGTGTCGCCGATCCGGTCGACGAAATAGAAAAATCCGTCCGCGTCCTTGCGCATCAGGTCGCCGGTGCGAAACCATGCATCGCCGTGTTTGAACACGTTGCGCAATATCTTTTTCTCGTCTTCGGCCTTGCGCGCATAGCCCTCGAAGCGCGCCGCCGGACGTGCCGGGTCGTTGACGATCTTGCCTATCGTTTCGCCCACCTCGTCCGGCGCGCAGGCGACGCAGAAACCCTGCGCATCGCGCACCGGCTGCTCGTTCTCGATATCGAAGCGCACCAGCGCGGTCGGAAAACGATGCGCGATGAACCAGGGGATGCGGCCGATGGCGCCCGGCTTGCCCTCGAAATTGAACATCGAGACGTTGCCTTCGGTCGCGGCGTAAAATTCCAGGATAGCCGGAATCCGGAAGCGAGTTTTGAACTCCTCCCAGATGTCGGGACGCAATCCGTTGCCGCAAGCCAGCCGCAGCCTGTGCCGGTTCTCGTTGGGTGACGGCGGCGTATGCAGCAGATAGCGGCACAGTTCGCCGATATATTGCACCAGCGTGCATTCGTACCGCACAATATCGTCCCAGAAATCGCGCGCGGAAAACTTTTCGCGGAGGACCACCGCGCCGCCATTGATCAGCAGCGCGCCGATCGCCACTAGCCCGCCGGCGGTGTGATACATCGGCAGGCAATTATACATTCGGTCGGCGGCGGTGGTCGCCATCACGCCGGCAAATCCATGGCTTCCCAGCATGATGCGGTAGTGGTTGATGTTGGCGGCTTTCGGCATGCCGGTGGTGCCGGAGGTGTAGATGTAAAGCGCGCGATCCTCGATGCTCAGCGGGCAGCGTTCGGAAGCCGCTAGCGGTTTGCCCGAGAGGCCGTCGACAATCCGGTCGATGCGCTGGCGTGTGCCCGCGGCCTCGCCGTGCAGCCAGACCTTCGGCTTGCTCTTGAGCAGCGGCTCGATGGCGGCAAACACGTCCATCAAATCGGCGGCGATGATGATGTGTTTGGGCTCGACCACGTCGATGCAATGGGCGAGCGAAGCGCCGACGAGATTGGTGTTGAGCAGCGCAGCCACGCCGCCCACATGGATGACGCCGTTCCAGATCGCCAGGAATTCCGGCCGGTTCGGCATCAACAGGCAGATCGTGTCGCCTTTGCCGAGATTTTCGGCAAGCGCCCAGCGCGCATAGCGGTTGGAGCGTTCGGCAAGCTGGCGATAGCTGAAAGTTTCGCGCGCGCCGATCAGGGCGGGTGCATCGCCAAAGCGCGCCGCCAGCTCCTCGATCACATGCGGGAAAACCCGCGTGGGATTTTTCGCAATCGGCGTCGTCATGCGAAGCGCCCGCAGCGCCCCTTTGAGGAACGTAACGTCGCCTTTCAGACGTTCGATGAAGGCCATTGACCGGTCCGGCGGCAGATTAAGTGATTCGCCGCCAGCATCGGAGAGTCGCGCCGGTGTGACAAGGCCCGTGGCCGCTCGCGCCTAGCGGTCGATGCCGCCGAAGGGAACCAGCGGATTGTCGGTCAGCGCCGCGCGGTCGGGCCGGTCGGGCGATGAAGTGCCGACAAAGGCGTCGAACAGGTCGCGGATGGTGCGCTCTTCCAGGTCGCGGGTGATGAAAACGAGCCGTGTGCGGTGGTCCTCGTCGGGCCAGCGCTCAAGCCGCGCGGTCGGGTGAAAAATGTGCTGCACGCCGTGAACGACGACCGGCGTGTCCGGCATTTCCGCGAGCTTCACCACGCCCTTCATCCGCAGCAGGTTGGGGCCGTGCGTCGCGCGCAGCAGTTCGAGAAACATATCGAGCGTGCCGGCCGGGATCGCGGTGTCGGTGGTGAGCGCGAAAGCGTGGATGCGCTCGTCATGCCGGTTGGGATCGTGGCGGTGATCGTCGTGGCCGTGATGGCCGAGCGTGTCCGCATAGGCCTCGGCGGCGAGTCATTTGCGCACGTCGGGAATTTTTCGCTCCGGGTCGTAGAGCCCGCAAGACAACAGTTGCGCCGGCGTAGCGTCGCCCTTGGCGGCATCGAGGATCGGCGCCGCCGGGTTGAGCGCACGCAGGCGCGCCAGCAATTTTGCATGATCGGCGCGGCGCCCGGGCGTATCGAGCAGATCGCTCTTGGTGAGCACAATCCGATCGGCGACCGCCGCCTGCTTCACCGCCTCGGCGTGCTCGTCCAAAGTTTTCAACCCGTTCACCGCGTCGATAACGGTGACCACGCCGTCGAGGCGATATCGCATCACCAGATAGGGATGCGCCATCGCGGTGTGCAGCACCGGCGCCGGATCGGCGAGCCCGGTGGTTTCCAGCAGCACGCGGCTGAACTTGCAGCGGCGATTGTCGAGGTCGCGCAGCAGCGTTTCGAGCGCATCGACAAGATCGCCGCGCATGGTGCAGCACAGGCCGCCGCTTTGCAGCAGCACCATGTTGTCGCCGACATATTCGACCAGCAGATGATCGAGGCCGATCTCGCCGAATTCGTTGACGATCACGGCGGTGTCGGCAAGCGCCGGGTGCTTGAGCAATGTGTTGAGCAGCGTCGTTTTGCCGGCGCCGAGAAAGCCGGTCAGCACGGTGAGCGGAATTGGCGGCGGTGGCTGGCGCGCGCCAGCCGTCTCGCCGGCTTGCGTCATTGCCTGGCCGGAGGCGTCTTCGGCTTTGCTCGCGGCATCGGCACGCCGGCCGCGTTCGCGGTTGCAAGATTTTCCGGCGGCGTTGCGGCAAGTGCAGCCGGAGCGAGGCTGTTCCATGCCGTATTGCCGGTAGCGCCTGCGGGCGCTTGTGCCGCGCTCGGCTTGGTTTTGCCGGCGGCGGGCGCGGCAGCGGCAGTCTTGGCGGCGGCCTTGGATTTTGCGCCGGCCGCGATCTGCGCGGCGGCGGGCTTCTTCGACGGGCCGGTATAGACCTCGATCGTCGGGCCGCTGCCGATGGCGGGCCCGAGAACGTATTTGCCGTTCTGCGGCTTGAGCGCGGACAGCATGAAAGCCTGTTGCGTATCGGAATCGTCGCCGTTCTCGGCGCCGCTGCTGCCGGCGACGGTCTCTTCTTCCTCGTCATTGTCCTCGGACGCCGGACGGCGGCGGTTCTTGCCGCACATTTCTTCGCGCAGGTTCGGCGGCGCGGCGTTGACCGGAACGAGCGCATCGACCGTGCCGAGCGAAGGCGTGAGCCAGGACAGATTGCCGGCCGCGAAGCCGCGCTCAAGCAATTGCGCCGCCTTCTGCGCGCGCACGCCGCCGCCATAGGCGCCGAGCACGACCGCGATCAGCCGCTTGCCGTTGCGGGTGGCGGAGGCTACGACATTATAGCCGGAGGCGCAGATGAATCCGGTCTTCATCCCGTCGGCGCCGGGATAGCGGTCGATCAGCGAATTGTAATTGCGCAGGACCCGCTTGCCGTATTTGATCGCCGAAATGTGCCAGTAGGATTCGTATTCCGGGAACTCGCGGATCATCGCGCGCGCCAGAATGGCGAGGTCGCGGGCGGAGGTGACCTGGTTCTCGGCCGGCAGTCCGTTCGGATTGACGTAATTGGTCTGCGTCATGCCCAGCCGGCGCGCGTGGTTGTTCATTAGGTCGGAAAATTTCTCAATCGATCCGCCGACACCCTCGGCCAGCGTCACGGCGATGTCGTTGGCCGACTTCACCATCAGCATCTTCAGCGCGTTGTCGACGGTCACCTGGGTTCCGAGCTGGAAGCCCATCTTGGTGGGCTGCTGCGCCACGGCGTTGCGCGATACCGTCAGCAGGCTGTCGAGGCTGATGCGCCGCTCCTTGACGGCGCGCAAGGTCGCATAGGCGGTCATCAGTTTGGTGACGGAGGCCGGATACCACGGATAGGTGGCGTTCTCGGCGTGCAGCACCTTGCCGGTATCGACCTCGACCAGCAGCAGGGCCTCGGCCATCGCGCGTGGCGTGCCGCCGGGCGAAAGCGCGCCAGCGGCAAGCCCAAGCAGCAGCCCGAAACAGCGGGCCGCGACGAAACGGGAGGCGGCAAAATAAGGCACTATGCGGGGTCCGGTTCTGTTCCTCGGGCCTTCGAACCAACGGGTTCCATAGGCGGTTGTGCTGGAATATCTAAACCGAAGACGGGGGTGGTGGCAAAGCCGGCCACGCCCGATTTATGTTAATAGTGACCGCTGCCCCGGTTCATCGCCGAGGAAAGCGACCAAAATTCGGCAAAGGAAAGCTCGATGAGCGCCTGCATCGTCGGATGGGCCCACACCCCCTTCGGTAGGCTTAATGACGAGACGGTCGAAAGCCTCATCGTCCGGGTGACGGTGGAAGCGCTGGCCGATGCCGGCATCGCGGCGCGCGATGTGGATGAGATCGTGCTCGGCCATTTCAATGCCGGTTTTTCCGCGCAGGATTTCACCGCTTCCTTGGTGTTGCAGGCCTCTCCAGATTTGCGCTTCAAGCGCGCCACGCGAGTCGAGAATGCCTGCGCCACCGGCTCGGCCGCCGTGCACCAGGGCCTCAAGGCCATCGAGGCAAAGAGCGCGCGCATCGTGCTCGCGATCGGCGTCGAGCAGATGACCACGACACCCGCGCCGGAGATCGGGCGCAACCTGCTCAAGGCATCCTATATGCGCGAGGAAGCCGACATCGATGGCGGCTTCGCCGGCATATTCGGCAAGATCGCGGGACTTTATTTTCAAAAATGGGGCGACCAGTCGGACGCGCTCGCCATGATCGCGGCGAAAAACCACAAGAACGGCGTCGGCAATCCTTACGCCCAGATGCGCAAGGATATCGGCTACGAATTCTGCCGCGCCGAGAGTGAAAAGAACCCGTTCGTCGCCGGACCGCTCAAGCGCACGGATTGCTCGCTGGTCTCCGACGGCGCCGCCGCCGTGGTGCTTGCCGATGTCGATACCGCGCTCAAGCTCGGCAAGGCGGTCGCCTTCCGCGCCGCCGAGCACGTGCAGGATTTTCTGCCGATGTCGAAGCGCGACATTCTCAAATTCGAGGGCTGTGCCCACGCCTGGCAGCGGGCGCTTGCCAACGCTGGCCTCACTCTCGGCGATCTCTCATTCGTGGAGACGCACGACTGCTTCACCGTCGCCGAACTGATCGAATATGAGGCGATGGGGCTCACCCCGGAGGGTCAGGGCGCGCGCGCGATCAAGGAGGGCTGGACGCAGAAAGACGGCAAATTGCCAATCAATCCGTCAGGCGGCCTCAAGGCCAAGGGTCATCCGATCGGCGCGACCGGCGTTTCCATGCACGCGCTCGCCGCAATGCAACTCACGGACAGCGCCGGTGAAATCCAGGTGAAGAACGCGCGGCTCGGCGGATTGTTCAATATGGGCGGCACGTCGGTCGCGAATTACGTGAGTATTCTGGAGCGCATCAAATAATTTGTATACATAACCGTTGCGCGGCGCGGCCACTATTCTGCACGAAAACTGAAAATTTCATCGCGGCATTCAATTCAACTGACTATGTTACGTTACGCGCGAGATTAACTCTCGTTAGCGTACATATGGCAATTGCCGTCGCGCATTCCTGCCAGGGGAGAATGCAGAGGACATGACCAACATCCCCACGGATCTTTTGCGAACGCTCGTCGCTGTGGTCGATTTGCGCAGCTATACCAAGGCCGCGCAATCGCTTGGCGTGACCCAGCCGGCGGTGAGCGCGCAGATCAAGCGTCTGCAATTTCTGCTCGGCACAGATTTGTTTGACAAAAGCGCGCCCGGCATCGCGCTCACGCCGCGCGGCGAGATGGTGGTCAACCATGCCCGGCGGTTGCTGTCGATCAACGATCAAATTTTTAGCCTCGCCGGGCCGCGCTCGGCAGAACGAACGATTCGCGTCGGCACGCCCGGCGATTTCGTTGCCGCGGCGTTGCCGGGCGCGCTCGCCAATTTTCGCGAGCAGTGTCCGGGCGTGCGATTTCACGTCCGCTCAGGCTCCTACGATCCGCTCATTCGGCAGCTTCGGCAGGGAGAGATCGACCTGCTGGTGACTTTGTCGATGGGACCGGCCTTGGATGCGCGCCATCATTGGAAGGAAGAAATGGTTTGGGTGCGCGGGGCGACGACAAAGATCGATCCAAATCGGCCGTTGCCGCTCGTGTCCTATGGCGAGGACAGCATGTCGCACCGTCTCGCGGTGGCGGCGCTGAAGAAGATCGGGCGCGACTGGGAAGACGTGTTTTTCGGTCCCAGCATCGTCAGCCTCAGTGCCGCGGTCGCGGCCGGCCTCGGAGTCATGGTTTTGGCGCGCCGGCGTGTTTTTGGACCGGGCCTGGTGATCTGGGATGACGGGGGCATGCCGCAGCTGCCGCTTCTCAATTGCGGAATTTATATCCGTGAAGGCAGCGACCGCGAGCTCCTCGAACAGCTGGCGGACGCGATCGTTACGGATTTACGGCCCGATGCCGATCCAGCTGTCGTGGATGTCGTCTCGCCGCCGATTGTTTCGGCGCGAGCCAAGACTTCGGCCGCCTAGAGGCTGATCCGCTCCAATTGAATCAGGGCCTAGCCCCATCTTTTTTGTTTGAGCATGATCTTTTCCGAAAACCGGTTCCCACTTTTCGGGATCATGCTCTAGCGCCACGATCGTTCAGGTCTGCGCGAAACCGGAACGTTGCGCCCATCCGGTCATCCGGCGCTCAAGCACGACCATCAGCCAATACATGACGATGCCTTCGACCGCGAGCACGACCAGCCCGGCGAAGATCAGCGGCACCTGGAATTGCGCCTGCGCCTGCAACATCAAATTTCCGATGCCGTAATTGGACGCGACGCTTTCGGAGATCACCGAGCCGACGAAGGCAAGCGTGATCGCCACTTTCAGCGAGCCGAAGAAATAGGGCAGCGTGCGCGGGATGCCGACCTTGCGCATGATGTCCAGCTTGGACGCGCCGAGTGCCTTGAGCACGTCTTCAAGCTCGGGCTCGATGGTGGCGAGACCCGTCGCCACGTTGACCACGATCGGGAAAAACGAAATCAGGAAGGCGGTGAGCACCGCCGGCACGAAGCCGATGCCGAACCACAGCACCAGGATCGGCACCAGCGCGACTTTCGGGATGGCGTTGAAGCCGATCATCAAGGGATAAAGCCCGGCATACATGGTGCGCGACCAGCCGACGAGCAGGCCGAGCAACAGCCCGAAGCCGACTGCCAAGGCAAAACCGACCAGGGTGGATTCCAGCGTGATGAGCGAATTGCGGTAGAGCGGGCCGGAAAAATCCACGAAGGCTTTGGCGATCGCGGTCGGCGGCGGCAGAAAAAATTCCGGGACATTGAATATCCGCACCGCCGCTTCCCAAATAATGAAAAGTCCGATGGTGAACAGCCACGGCGAGAGCTTCACGATCGTTGCGGTGCGGCTCATGCGCGTGCCTTGACGATGTGGCTGCGCAATTCCTGCACGGTCTCCTGGAACGCGGTCGTGAAGGTCACGTCGATATCGCGCGGACGCGGCAACTCGATGCGGCGCTCGACGACGATGCGGCCCGGGCGGGCGGACATGACGAAAACACGGTCGGCGAGAAACACCGCTTCGCGCAAGTCGTGGGTGACGAGAACGATGGTTATTTTGCGGGCGGCGTGCAGATCGCGGATCACGCACCACAGTTCCTCGCGCGTGAAGGCATCGAGCGCCCCGAACGGCTCGTCGAGCATGAGCAGTTTCGGCTCATGGATGAGCGCGCGGCAGAGCGACGTGCGCTGCTGCATGCCGCCGGACAGTTCCCAGGGAAACTTCTCGCCCTGGCCGGCAAGCCCGACGGAGGCGAGCAAATTCTCCGCGCGTTGGCGAAACTCCTTTTTGCGCCGGCGCATCTGGCTGCGGTAGGGCTGGACGATTTCGAGCGGCAGCAGAAGGTTTTCTCTGGTGGTGCGCCAGGGCAGCAGCGTCGGCGCCTGGAACGCCATGCCGGCGATTTTCACCGGCGCGCGGATGATTTCGCCCGCCACCTGCACCGATCCGATATGGGGAAATTGCAGGCCGGTGGCGAGCTTCATCAAGGTCGACTTGCCGCAGCCGGACGGCCCGACCACGGCGGCGAACTCGCCGGTCTCTACGGAAATCGACAGACCTTCGACCGCGAGCGCATTGCCAGCGCCGCCATAGGCGTGGCTGACGCCGTCAAGCGCGACAAAGGCGGGCATGACGCCGCCTCCGTCCGCGTCTAGTTGAACTTGCGTTCGGCCGCCGAGGGCAGGAACGTCGCGTCGAAAATGTCGGCAGCCTGCGGCGCTGCCGCCTTGAACTTGTAGGTGAGCCCGATCTGCGCAATTGCCTTGTCGAACCGCGCCGTGTCGATAGCGCCGTAGCCGTTCGCCTTCACTTCGGCGGTGATGAAGTTGTCGCGCAACGCCATGTTCAGGCGTTCGAGTTCGACTTCCTTCTTGGCGACGTCATTGCGCTTGATGACGGAATCGACGGCGGTGGCCGGCGATTTCACCGTGTCCTTGAGGCCCTTGACGAAGGCGCGCAGGAAACCTTTCACCGCGTTCGGGTTCTCGGCGGCGAATTTCGGATTCACCATGATGACGTTGCCGTAGAGATTGACGCCGTAGTCCGCCATCAGCAGCACGACGATGTCGTCGACCGGAACGCCGCGGTCCTTGAGGTTGATGAAGGACGAGAACGAGAATCCGGTGATGGCGTCGACCTGACCGGCGGCCAGCATCGGTTCGCGCACCGGGAAGCCGACATTCTCGATGGTGACCTTGGAGGCATCGATGCCGTTGGCCTGCACGAAGATCGGCCACTGCGCATAGGCGCCGTCGGGCGCGGGCGCGCCCAGCTTTTTGCCTTCAAGATCCTTCGGCTTGGTGATGCCGCGGCGTTTGCGGCCGACGATCGAGAACGGCGGCCGGTTGTAGACCATGAACACCGCCTTGATCGGCGTGTTGGGATTGGCGTCGCGGAATTTGATCAGCGAGTTCACGTCGCCGAAGCCCATGTCGTAGGTGCCCGACGCCACGCGGTTGATCGGTTCGAGCGAACCCGCGGCGGAATCGATGGTGACGTTAAGCCCCTCGGCCTTGTAGTAGCCCTTGTCGAGACCGACGAGGAACGGCGCCGATGGACCTTCGAATTTGAAATCGAGGGTGAACTTGATGTTGGTGTCGGCGGCCGCAGGCGCGCTCGCCAGCGCCGCCGCGATCAAAAACCCCGCCCAGGCCGGCCGGATGCTGCTTGGTACACGCATGTCGCTGTGGTCCTTATCTGCGGCTGGGGCATCCCCGGCCATGGCTAATTCCCGGACATTTGCCCAGCAAAGAACATGCCGATGCAAAGAGCAAGATAGGACAATGCCGCGGCGGGCGCTCTGCACAAGGCCGTGTCAGACCTGTCAGTTCGCTGCCGTTTGAATGGGCAACCGGAGTGAACATCTAATCCGGATCGAGCGGCTAGCCGTACCGCTGCTAGGATGCGGGGTGGCCCGATCGGAGACTTGAAGCCATGCCAGCGGGCGAAAACTTGCGCTCCGAAGCCTTGCGCTCCGAAGCCTTGCGGTCCGAAGCCTTGCCCGGCTTGCGGGCGGCCTATGCCCCGCCGGACGAGCCATTGGCGGCGCAGTTCCTGGCATCGGCCGGGCGCACCGGCGCGGCTGAGGCGCGCATCGACGCCCGCGCCGGCAGGCTGGTCGAGGCCATCCGCGCCAAGTCGGGGGGCTTGGCCGGCGGGCTCGGCGGCGTTGAGGACTTCCTGCACGCCTATTCGCTCTCCACCAAAGAGGGCCTCGCTTTGATGGTGCTGGCCGAGGCGTTGTTGCGGGTGCCGGACGCAGGTACCGCCGACCGGCTGATCGAAGACAAGCTCAAGGCCGGCGACTGGACGCGCCACGGCGCGAAATCCGGCGCGCTGCTGGTTTCGGCCTCGGCCTGGACATTGGGTCTGACGGCCCGCGTCATTCAGCCCGGCGAGACGCCGGAGAATATCGTCGAGGCCATCGTCAAGCGGCTTGGTCTGCCTGCGGTGCGCGCGGCGACGCGGCAGGCGATGCGGCTGCTCGGCTCGCATTTCGTCCTCGGGCAGACCATCGATGAAGCGCTCGCGCGCGCCGGCGCGCACCAAGAACAGCGTTATTCCTTCGACATGCTGGGGGAGGGCGCGCGCACTGCGGACGACGCCGGGCGCTATTTCGTTTCCTATGCCGACGCCATCGACGCCATCGGCAAGGCCGCGCCCAACACGGCGCTGCCGGCGCGGCCCGGCATTTCGGTCAAGCTTTCGGCGTTGCATCCGCGCTATGAGGCGATCTCGCGCGAGCGCGTTGTTGCCGAGCTGACGCCCCGCGTCGTCGAACTCGCGCAGGCGGCCAAGCGCTACGATCTCAATTTCACCGTCGACGCCGAGGAAGCCGACCGGCTGGAGCTTTCGCTCGACGTGATCGGCGCGGTTCTCGCCGACCGCTCGCTCGCGGGATGGGACGGGTTCGGCCTTGCGGTGCAGGCCTATCAAAAACGCGCGCCGGCCGTGATCGACTGGATCGACGGCGCCGCCAAGGCGCTCGGCCGCCGCCTGATGGTGCGGCTGGTCAAGGGCGCCTACTGGGATACCGAGATCAAGCGCGCACAGGAGCGCGGCCTTGCCGACTATCCGGTGTTCACCCGCAAGGCGATGACCGAGCTTTGTTACCTCGCCTGCATGCGCAAGCTGCTCAAGGCGCGCCCGCGGCTCTATCCGCAATTCGCCACCCACAACGCGCTGACCGTGGCGAGCGTGATCGAGGACGCCGGCGGGATCGATGGTTTTGAATTTCAGCGCCTGCACGGCATGGGCGAGGCGCTTTACGATTGCCTGCGCGCCGAGCTGCCGGAGCTTGCGTGCCGGGTCTATGCGCCGGTCGGCGGCTATCGCGACCTGCTGGCCTATCTGGTGCGCCGGCTGTTGGAGAACGGCGCTAATTCGTCGTTCGTCTCGGTGGCCGCCGATCCCGCGGTGCCCATTGCGGCGATACTCAAGCGCCCGCAAAGCTGGATCGGCACGGCGGACGCCGCCCGCCACAAAAAAATACCGCTGCCGCGGGATCTCTACGGCCATGCGCGGCGCAATTCGCTGGGCGTCGAGTTCGGCGAGCGCGCCAGCCTTGACGCTTTGCTCAAGGACATCCGCGATGCGGCGCCAGAGATTCAAGCAGCGCCGTTGATCGACGGCATCGCCGTTGGCGGCAAGGAACGGAACGCCGTCTCCCCGATCGACGGCAAAACGATCGGCAAAGTGAACGAAGGCGACGAGGCGATTGTGCAATCCGCGATGTCCGCGGCGGCAGCCGGATTCGAATCGTGGGCAGCTACAACGGTCGAGACCCGCGCGGCGGCGCTGGCGCGCGCGGCGGACATGTTAGAGCAGGAGCGGGCGCGGCTGATCGCGCTGCTGCAAAGCGAAGGCGGCAAGACGCTCGACGATTGCGTTTCGGAGGTGCGCGAGGCCGCCGATTTCTGCCGCTACTACGCCGCCGAAGCCGGCCGCGTCCTTTGCCCGCAGGCGATGCCGGGGCCGACGGGAGAAACCAACACGCTGCGTTATCGCGGCCGTGGTGTCTTTATCTGCATCAGTCCGTGGAATTTCCCGCTCGCGATCTTCACCGGCCAGGTTGTCGCAGCGCTTGCCGCCGGCAACGCGGTGGTGGCGAAGCCCGCCGAGCAGACCCCGCTGATTGCCGCCGAGGCGGTGCGGCTGCTGCATGCGGCCGGCGTGCCGCCCAGCGCGCTGCATCTGGTTCCCGGCGACGGCAAGGTTGGCGCCATGCTCATCGCCGACCGCCGCGCGGCGGGCGTCGCCTTCACCGGTTCGACCGAAGTGGCGCAGGCAATCAACCGCGCGCTTGCCGCCAAGAATGGCCCGATCGTGCCGCTGATCGCGGAGACCGGCGGCATCAACGCCATGATCGTCGATGCCACGGCTTTGCCCGAGCAGGTGACCGATGACGTCGTCGCCTCGGCTTTCCGCTCGGCCGGGCAGCGCTGTTCGGCATTGCGGTTGCTCTGCGTGCAGGAGGACGTTGCCGATCGTGTGCTTGAGATGATCGTAGGTGCAATGCGCGAGCTAAAACTCGGCGATCCGCGCGAGGTGGACACCCATGTCGGGCCGGTGATCGACGCCGAAGCTAAGGACAAGCTCGATAATTGGATTGCGCGCATGCAAGCGCGTGGCGCGGTGCTGTTCTGCGCTGACGTAACTTTGCCGGCGCACGGAACCTATGTCGCCCCGGCCATCGTCGCGCTCGATCGCGCCCGCGAACTCACCAGGGAAGTCTTCGGCCCGATCCTGCATGTGGTGCGCTGGCGCGCGGACGAGTTCGACGCGCTGATCGAGGACATCGCGGCAATTGGCTACGGCCTCACCCTCGGCATCCAATCGCGCATCGATGCAACCGTGGAGCACGTCGTCGCGCGGCTTGCCCACGGCAATGTCTACGTCAACCGCAACATGATCGGCGCGGTGGTCGGCACCCAGCCGTTCGGCGGCAGTGGATTGTCCGGCACCGGTCCGAAAGCGGGCGGGCCGAATTACCTGCATCGCTTTTCGCTCGAGCAGGTGGTGGCGGTGAACACCGCGGCTGCCGGCGGCAATGCCACGCTGCTGGCCGAGGAGGAATGATGCCGCGCGATTTCGCAGCTGCGAAAGAAGACCCGCGCGCGCCACTGGCGACCTCAACGCCCGCCGGCGGGGCTGCGGCATGCGGCCCCGCCGCATTCGTGGCGTTCGTTAACCGACTTGGCCGCCGGATCGGCTATTCTGCGCGGCATGACTGATTCGGTCGATCGGCTTTATGAAGCCGTCATTGCCGCGCGCGGCACCGATCCGGCGAAGTCGCGCACCGCGCGGCTGTTGCGTGCGGGCCGCGCCAAGATCGCCAAGAAGCTTGCCGAAGAGGCTGTCGAAGTCGTCATCGATGCCATGAACGGCCAGCCCGAAGCGGTGGTTCGCGAAAGCGCCGATCTTTTGTACAATCTGGTCGTGCTTTGGGTGTCGGCCGGCATCCATCCCGACGATATCTGGGCCGAGATGAAGCGGCGCGAACGCATGTTCGGTATCGCCGAAAAGCTTCCGAAAGACCTTCCGGCGAATTCATCGCGGCGTAAGGTGGTCGCCCTGGAAGCAAGCCGCCAACGCAAGCGCCGCTGATACTCCCTCCCTCCCCGCGCGAGTAACCGATGACCGACCAGGCCGTCCCGCCGCGCTCCTTGCTACGCCGCATGTACGATTGGTGCATTGGCGCCGCCGGCAAACCATATGCCGTGTGGATCCTTGGCACCGTGTCGTTTGCCGAGAGCTCGTTCTTTCCGGTCCCGCCGGACATCATGCTGATCCCGATGGCGATGGCGCGGCCGGACCGGGCCTGGTTTTTCGCCCTCTGGTGCACCGTGACGTCGGTGGCCGGCGGGGTGCTCGGCTACGGGATCGGCTATCTGCTCTATGACTCTGTCGGGCAGTGGCTGATCCAGCTATACGGTTATGGCGACAAGGTCGAAGCCTTCCGCGAGGCCTATGCCGCCTACGGCGCCTGGATCATCCTGATCAAGGGGGTGACCCCGATCCCCTACAAGATCGTGACCATTACCTCCGGCTTTGCCGGCTACAACCTTTTGCTGTTCATCCTGTTTTCGGTGATTACCCGCGGCGCGCGCTTCTTCCTGCTGGCGTTTCTGCTCAACCGCTACGGGCAGCAGGCGCGGGCCGTCATCGAGGAGCGGCTGGGCCTCTGGGTGACCCTGGGCGCAGCGGTGCTCGTCATGGGCATCATTGCTGCGCTATACTTGATTTGAGCGAATCGGGCGTTCCTCAATTTCGCCACCTGGCTCATTTAGCAGGTGTTTGGCGCCAGGAACGCACCTGAGGCGACCGATAAATCGGTTTGACCGCCATGAGCATCATGGGTTTTGCAATGACCCCGCGGAGCCGAAATCCGGCCTCCGTTGCGTTCGCGCATCTGTGCGCGGGCGCCGTACTGTTGATTTTGGCTTCTGCCGCTGCGGCGCAGGATACCCGGCAGCCGCGCCCGGCTAATCCGCCGCCTGTGCAATCCGCCCCGGCGGCGGTGAAGGACGACGGCTTTTTCAATACCCTCGGCCGCTGGCTCGACGATTCCATTTCCGGCATCGGTTCGACCTTCAAGGGCGCCAGGGGCAGTCTGGATAATCTCGGCCGCGAGGCCGGCATTGCCGCCAGGAGCACGGCCGATGCCGCCAAGGATGTCGCCAAGGACGCCGCCGATGTGGTGACGCGGCTGCCGAACGCCAGGCTTATCAGCGGCCATCAGCTCTGCGTGCTCGCCCCGAATGGCGCTCCCGATTGCGTCGCGGCCGCCAATGCCGTTTGCCGCGCCAAGGGTTTTGACTCCGGCAAGAGCGTCGATATGACGACGGCGGAAAAATGCCCGGCGCGGGTTTGGCTGTCGGGCCGCGCCGCGGGCGAATGCACGACGGAAACTTTCGTCAGCCGCGCGCTCTGCCAGTAGAGCGCCGGGCGTAGAGAAATCGCCGCGCCGTCACTTCTGAAATTCGGGAATTTCCGGCTTCGATCCCCACTCGCAGAATCCCGCGGGATCGAACGACAATTGCCGTTCGCGATAAAGCAGTTCGTCGGCGATCGAGCGCACACCGGATGAATATTCGAACACCATGCCGTCGGGGCCTTCGAAATAGAGAAACTTCGCCGACGAGCTGGGATGCCGGCCGGGGCCGAACACCATCGGCACTTGCCGCTCGGTCAGGAAGCGGAACGAGCGCATGACGTCGTCGCCGCTCTCGACCTGATGATTGATGTGCTGGATGCCGGGATGCGCCGCCGGAAACATCGCGATGGTGTGGTGGATTTCGTCGATGCGCAGAAGCGGCGCGTCGCCGATGCGGTCGCTGACGCGCGCGTTGCACACTTGCGTCCAGAATGCCTCGTCGCGCGCCACATTTGTGGTGCACAGGCCGATATGGCTAAAGCCGGTGATGCCGGCGTCGCGCATGCCGTGATAGCGCTTGCCGCTATAGGCCGGCCGCCACAGCAGTTCGATGCGGTTGCCGCTCGGGTCCTTGAAGGCGATGAAGTCGCGCACCTTGCGCGCCGCAGCTTCTTCGGGCGTGCCGGCGTGTACGTCGTGGCCCAGTTTTTCGAGTTGCGCCGCGGCGGAGGATAAGTCGTCGCGCTCTGCGATCTCGAAGCCCGCGGCCTGCTCGGCCGGATCGCCCTCGAAATAGCAAAGCGTGTGCTCGCGCTCGTCGGACTTGAAATAGACCGTACCCTTGGCGCGCTCGCTCACTTCAAGGCCGAGAAAATCCGTGGCGAAATGCGTGGCGCCTTCCAAATCGCGCGTGCCGAGCCGCACATAGGAGACGTCCTGCAATTTGATCATGCGCGTTCTCCGGCGGTGAACTCAGGTATATCGGATTCGCTGCCCCAGGAGCAGAACGACAGCGTCTGCCGGGGAAACTGCCGCGGCCGGTGCGCGGCCTCGTTGGCGATTCTGCGGCCCTCGGCGACGTAGCTAAACAGCACATCGTCGGGCCCGGCGAAGGTCAGGAACATCTGCTCGGATGTGGGGCGGCGTCCCGGGCCGTGTACGATCCGGATTTGCGCCGCTTGCAGAAAATACTGGCTCTGCATCAATTGATCGACGCTCTCGACGGCATATTCAATCGCCAGCACGCCGGCGCGGTCGGACGGATGCAGCGTCAGCCGATGGTGGGCATCGTCGAAGCGAATGAAGGCCGCATCGCCGACCCAATCGCTGACGCGGCCGTTGAACAGCTTGGACCATAACGCTTCGTCGGCGCCGTTGCCTTTACTGCGCAGCGCCACGGCTTCGAGCCCGGTGATGCCGGCATCGCGCGCGGGAAAATAACGCCAGCCGGAGGTCTGCGGCCGCACCACCAGTTCGATGCCGTTGCCGCTCTTGTCCTTGAAGCTCACAAACGCCTTGACCTTGCGCCGGAGTGCGCCTTGCGCGTCGCCGCGCGTGACCGCATAGCCGCTTTGCTGCAACAGCGCGGTTGCGCGCTCAAGCGTCTCGATGCTGCGCAGCTCGAAGGCAATCGCCTGCTCGGCCGGGTCGCCCTTGACGTAGACCAGCGTGTGGTCGCGGAAATCCGAACGGAAGGCGGCCTGGTCTTCGGTCTTTTCGATGAGTTGCAGGCCGAGAATGCGCTGCGCGAAATCGATCGCCGCGGGAAGCTCCCGCGTGCCGAGCCGGACATAGCGCAGCTGCTCGATTTCGATCATGCATGTTCCGGGTAAAATGCTGCTGGCGCGATGTTAAGCCATGCCGGGCGGCCACGCCACCTTGTCTCGCCGCCTGCCTTGTGTTTCGTTTCCCGGCCAAGAACGGAGCTCGCCGCAGTGAATTTGCACGCCAAGCTCGCCGAGCGCGAAGCCACGGGAAAGCCGGTGCGCGTCGGTCTGATCGGCGCCGGCAAGTTCGGTACCATGTTTCTCTCGCAGGCGCGGCTCACCGCTGGCATGCATATCGTCGGCGTCGCCGACCTCGATGTCGGCCGTGCACGCAGCCAGCTCACATCGGCGGGATGGGATGCGCCGTCGTTCGCGGCGTCTTCGCTTGGCGATGCGCTCAAGCGGCGCGCGACGTTTGTCACCGACGACGCGGAAGCGCTGATCGCCTGCCCCGAGATCGAAGTGATCGTCGAAGCGACGGGAATTCCCGGCGCCGGCATTCATCATGCCTTGCAGGCGATCGCGCATGGCAAGCACATCGTCATGGTCAACGTGGAAGCCGACGCCGTGGCGGGTCCGCTGCTGGCGCGCAAGGCGAAAGCCGCCGGCGTGGTCTACAGCCTGGCCTGGGGCGACCAGCCGGCGCTGATCTGCGAGCATGTCGATTGGGCGCGCGCGGCCGGCTTCAAGGTGATCTGCGCCGGCAAGGGCACGCGCTACCATCCAAGCTATCACCAGTCGACGCCCGACACGCTGTGGGAGATTCTCGATCAATATTTGCAGATCAAGGACCGCAATTCGATCAACCCGAAAATGTTCAACAGCTTCATCGACGGCAGCAAGTCGGGAATCGAGATGACGGCGGTGTGCAACGCCACCGGTCTGGTGCCGCAGACGAATGGATTGGGTTTTCCCCCCGCCACGCGCTTCGAGCATGCCGATGTGTGCAAGCCGAAGAGCGAAGGCGGCACGCTGGAAAAAGCCGGCGTCACCGAAGTCACGTCCTCGGTCTATCGCGACGGCAGCAACGTGCCGAACCATCTGGCGCTCGGCACTTACGTGGTCATCGAGGGCGAAACCGAATACGCCCGCCGCTGCTTTCGGGAATACGCCATGCTGCCGGACAAGAGCGGGAAATACGCCGCGCTCTACCGGCCGATTCACATGATCGGGTTGGAACTCGGCATTTCGGTCGCCAGCGCCGCGCTGCGCCATGAGCCGACCGGAGCGCCCACCGGCTTCCGCTCCGACGTGGTGGCGACCGCCAAGCGCAAATTGAAAGCCGGCGAAATGCTCGACGGCGAGGGCGGCTTCTGCGTCTGGGGCAAACAGACGCCGGCCGAGGCTTCGCTCGCCGGGCAAATGCTTCCGCTCGGCCTCGCTCACAACGTCAAGCTCAAGCGCGATATCGCCGAAGGCGAGGCGCTGAAATGGGCGGATGTCGCCTATGACGCCAACGATACGGCGGTCAAATTCCGCCGCGAAATGGAAGCGGCGTTCGGGCGGCGCAACGTGACGGCGTAACCGGCGGCTATTCCAGTTCGATCATGCCGTCGATCTTGTAGTTCAGGCCGACCTTGCCGATGGTCAGCACCATCTGCGCCGGCAGCGTCTCATTGCCCTTCAGGCGGCCGTCCGCCACCGCCTCGCGGATCGCGCTTTCGATCTCGCGCTGCGAGGTGACGCCCACGGTCTTGAGGAATTTGCGCATCGATGTGTTGAGAACGTCTTCGTTCATCGCGGTCTCCTTGCGATCCTGATTTGGGCGGATCATAGGCGCGCTTCCGGGGCCTTCAAAGCCGCAAAAAGCCTATGAAACAAGGCCGGATTCAATCTGTGCATAAAACTGAATCTATCCCGCAGTGCGGCAGCGAATCGGTATTCTGTCGCCGTTGCGACGGGGGCCGAAAGGCGACGTCACGGGGATTTGGGTAGTCATGTCTGTCGTAGCGTTGTGGGTTGTGGCGTCCGTTGCGTGCTTAGTGGTTTTCGGTGGCACGGCGCCGGCCGCAGTGGCGGCGCCGTGCCCCGGCAATCCGGACGCGCTTGGCGTAAGCCGGGTGATGACCGTCACGCCGGGTGATTATCCCCGTCTCGGCAACATGCAATATCGCCGCACTTTGTCGCTCGCGGACCGCGAGGTGGTGCTGACGTTCGATGACGGTCCGCTGCCGCCTTACACCGACCGCGTGCTGGAAATCCTCGCGCGCGAATGCGTGAAGGCGACCTTCTTTATGGTTGGCCGTCACGCCGCCGCCAACCCGGCTGCCGCCCGGCGCGTCTACAATGCCGGGCACACCATCGGCACCCACAGCCAGAATCATATCCTGATCTTCGACCGCATTCCGGAAGTGCGCGCCGAGCATGAAATTACCGCCGGGATCGCCTCGGTCGGCGCGGCGCTCGGCGACGAAAAGGCCTTGGCGCCGTTTTTCCGGATTCCGGGACTGCTGCGCACCCGGCAGGTCGAGAACTATTTGCAGGCGCGCACACTGGCGGTGTGGAGCGCCGATACCAATGCCGACGACTGGCGGCACATTTCATCCGCGCAGGTGCTCACCACCGCGCTCCGGCGCCTTGAGAAGCGCCGCGGCGGCGTGCTGCTGCTGCACGACATCCAGCCGCGCACGGTGTTGATGCTGCCGCAATTTCTCGCGGAACTCAAAAAACGCAATTTCCGCATCGTCCACGTGGTGCCGTCGAACGAGGAGCGGCCGGCGCTTCCTCCCGCCGTCACCGCGGCGCTGCCGGTGCCGAAACTCGCCTGGCCGCGGGTCGCCACGGCGGGAACGCCGATGACACTCCCCGCGCGCGCGACGCAGACGCAAACCGCGCTCGCGGCCGATGCTGCGCCGGCCGAACAGGTTCCGTTGCCGCCGCGCAAGGCGCACAAAATGTCACGCGAGCGGCTGAAGACTGCGATTGCCGAGAACAAAACGCCCAGGAAATGGCGCCTGCTGGCACTGATCGGGTTCAAATAATCCGCAAAAATCCGGATACTTGCGGTGCGCCGGCGGGCTTGCCCGGTCGCGCGCGAAAAACGGTGGTGCCCCTGGCCGTGAATCTTCTTTGGTTCTAAGCCATTGATACGATTCAAAAATCTCTGCGCGATTTTTTAGTTCTACCCGCAGTCCTACCCGTATACTCGTGCGCTTGATTGAGCAGCTATGATGCGCGGCGAATCGCATTGTTCGGAGAGAAAAAAATGGTTTGGGCAAAACGTCGTTTCGCATACGCCGAGTTCGCGCCATATCAGGACATGATGGAAAAGCTGCTAATGGCGAACCCGACGCAGTACCAAGAATTTCTAATGGTCTCTGTGAAGGCAGGAGCGCCGGGCGAGAGCGACTATTATATCGGCCTGCCGAACAAGATACTTCTCGCGCCATTTGACGGATTCCAAGAAGTGCGTGAAACGGAACTGCCTAAGGAAATTGATACGTTCCTTCTTGGGGACCAGACCAAGGAACCGTTCACGAGCCGATTCAAATTTAGACGCGATAGGCGTTAGCCAACAGTTATGAGCGTCGGGGACATCATCGTTTACGCAATTGCCTTTGCGGCAATCGCATTCTTGTGCATCCTTGCCCTGATCAACTGGAAAAATATCCTCAAAGGATTTGCATGGTTCACCATTGCTGCTGCTGTAGTT